>JASHOE010000351.1 GCA_030041275.1 Streptosporangiaceae bacterium | reverse complement strand
CGCCACGGCGGCGGTCGTCGCCGCGGCGGGCGCGGTGGCCGCGACAGGCGCCGTGCCGTTGCCGGTCAGCGGGAAGTGACACGCGACCAGGTGCCCGTCGGCGAGCGGCCGTAGCTCAGGTACCTCCGCGGCGCACCGTTCCGCGGCCCGAGGGCAGCGGGTACGGAACCGGCAGCCGCTCGGCGGGTCGAGTGGCGACGGCAGCTCGCCGCTGATGACGCTCGCGGTGTCCCGTCGGCCCACGGTGGGATCGGGGCTTGGGATCGAATTCAGCAGCGCCAGGGTGTAGGGGTGCAGCGGCGCGCTATAAAGCGACCGGACCGGTCCGACTTCGCAGAGCCTGCCGAGATACATGACCGCTACCCGGTCACTGACTTGCTTGACCAGCGCCAGGTCGTGGGCGATGAACAGATAAGACAGCCCCAGATCCTCGCGCAGCTTTTCGAAGAGGTTGAGCACCTGCGCCTGCACGAGTACGTCGAGCGAGCTGACGGGCTCGTCGCAGAGGATCAGCTTCGGCGAGAGCGCCAGCGCCCGCGCGACCGCGACCCGCTGGCACTGTCCGCCGGACAACTCCCTCGTGTGCCGGCGGCCGTACCGCACCGGGTCAAGTCCCACCAGGTCAAGCAGCTCATTGACCCGCGCACTCCGAGCCTGCTTGGCGCCCTCGCCGTAGGCCAGCAGCGGCTCTTCGACAAGGCTTGCCACGCTCCAGCGCGGGTCGAGGGAGGTGAACGGGTCCTGGAAGACCATCTGCATGTTGCGCCGGGCAGCCTTGAGCGCGCCGCGCGACATTCGTGTCAGGTCCTGGCCCTGAAATATCACCTCGCCCCGCTTGGGGGGCGGCGCCTGGATGATCGAGCGGGCGAGCGTCGACTTCCCCGAGCCGGTCTCGCCTACGATTCCGAGCGTCTCACCAACGTGCAGATCAAACGACACGTCCGCGACCGCCTGGAGCACGCCGCCCTTCGCGCCGCCGAAATCTCGCAGCACGAACTCCTGCACGACGTTGCGGACCTGAAGCAGGACGTCGTCACTGGTCGCTGTCACTGCCCTGCTCCTTTCCCAGCGGATGCCAGCACGCCCACCATCGGCCAGGCTCGTGCTGCCGCAGCGGCGGACTCATTTCCCTGCAGTCCTCGGCCACCTTGGGGCAGCGCGGCGCGAACGAGCACCCAGGCGGGATCAGCGCCAGGTCTGGCGGTCTGCCGCCCACCACCGGCAGGATGACGTGCGGCTCCATCTCGATCCGCGGGATGGCGTCGAGCAGCGCCCTGGTGTACGGCATCCGGACGTCGGCGAACAGGTCGACGGTGGGCGCCTGCTCGACCACCTTGCCGGCGTACATGACGAGGACTTCCTCCGCGTACGACGCGGCCAGGCCGAGGTCGTGGCTGATCATCACCAGCGCAGTGCCTGTCTCCTGCTGCAGGTCAAGCAGCAGGTCCATGATCTGCGCCTGCGTGGTGACGTCCAGGGCCGTGGTCGCCTCGTCCGCGATGAGCACCGCGGGTCCGCAGGCCAGCGCGATGGCGATGACGACGCGCTGGCGCATGCCGCCCGACAGCTGGTGCGGGTACTCGAAGAAACGCCGCGCAGGGGCGGGCAGCCGGACCATCCGGAGCAGCTCGACGGTCCGCTCGTGCGCCTCCTTCTTGCTGACCGGCAGGTGGCACTGGATCGCCTCGGCGATCTGGGTGCCGATCCGCATCGTCGGGTTCAGCGAGCGCTCCGGGTTCTGGAAGACCATCGCCACGCAGCGGCCGCGGTAGTCCCGCAGCTCGTGCTCGCTGCGCCCGACGATCTCGTCGCCCTTGAACTTGATCGAGCCAGACACCGTGGCCGAGCGCGGCAGGATGCCCATGATGGCCCGCGCGCTCACGGTCTTGCCTGAGCCCGACTCGCCGATGAGGGCGAGCGTCCGACCGGGCTCGACGGAGAAGTTGATGCCCTGCACCGCGTACACGGTGCCGAGCTGAGACCGGAAGGTGACGCGCAGATCCGCCACCTCGAGCAGCGGGCTCGGTCGCAGCTGGAGGTCGGGAGCCGCCGCGTCCGCGGTGGCGGCCATCAGCGCTCGCCCCAGCGAGCGCGCAGGCCGTCGCCCATCATGTTGAGGCAGATGGAGGTCACCAGCAGGAACACGCTCGGCACCAGGACGAGATCGGGGAAGACCGAGATGAACTGCTGCCCGGTCGAGATCATGTTGCCCCAGCTCGCGGTCGGTTGCGGGATGCCGTAGCCGAGGAAGTCCAGCGCGCCCTCCAGGATGATGGTGAAGCTGGCACCGAGCAGGCTGAACGTCAGCAGCTGCGGCCACAGGTTCGGGACCAGGTGCCTGAACATGATCCGCCAGGCCCTGGTCCCTGATAGCCGCGCCGCCACCACGAAGGGCTGGTCGCGGAGCTGCAGCGTGGCGGCCCTGGCGACGCGGGCGAAGGCGGGGATGCTGAACGCTGACAGCGCGAGGATCACGTTCCGCTCGCTGGGGCCCAGGCTGTCGGCGATCGCCAGCACCAGCACGAGCGACGGGAACGCGATGAAGACGTCCAGCACGCGCATCAGCACCGCCTCGACCCACCCGCCACGGTAGGCGGCGGCCATGCCGAGCAGCCCGCCGATCGCCAGGCCGATGACCTGAACCCCGGCGGCGACCTCGAAGGACACCCGGCCGCCGTACAGGATCCTGGACATGATGTCGTTGCCGACGTTGTCGGTGCCGAAGATGTGGCCGGGCGAGAACAGCGGCAGGTTGACGGTCTGCAGCGCACCGCCGACCGGTTTGGGCACCGGATAGATGGCTGGCCAGATGAAGCAGAAGAACAGCAGCAGCACGATGATGCCGGCTGGGACGCTGATCTCATACGTGCGCAGCCAGCCACGGGCCCTCGGCGCCATCCCGCCGACGCCCGTCGGCGGTACCGTCGATGCGGTCGTCAGGATGTTAGCTACGGGAACGGACATGACGGATCCTTGGGTCGAGCGCACCGTAGGCCAGGTCGGTGAGCAGGTTGGCGAGGACCACGGCAATCCCGAATACGAGCACGATGCCCTCGATGACCGGGACGTTCCTGTTGCTGATGGCGGTGAGCAGCTCGAAGCCGATACCAGGCAGCGAGAAGATCTCCTCGATGATCACCGTCGCGCCGATCAGCGTGGCCAGGTTGAGGCCGATGACGGTGAGCAGGCCGATGAAGGAGTTGCGCAGCGCGTGTCTCGTGAGCACCCGCCACTCGGTGACCCCCTTGGCTCTGGCGGTCACGATGTAGTCCTCGGACTGCATCTGCTCGAGCAGGTCGGCGCGCAGGAACCGGACGTAGAAGCCGATCAGTGGCACCGCCAGGATGAGGCTTGGCAGCGTCATCGTGTGCAGGTTGCCGCCGACTGACTGGGTGATGCCCACGTAGCCAATGGCCGGGAAGATCGCCCACTTGACCGCGAAAACGATGACGGCCAGCAGTCCGAGCACGTACGGCGCCACCGAGATGCTGCCCATGGAAAGCACCAGGCCGAGCCGGTCGATGACGCCCCTCGGCCAGCGGGCGCACAGGATCGACACCGGTATCGACACGACCAGCGTGATCACCATCGCGTAGAGGACGAGCTCGAGCGTCACCGGCAGCCGCTGCCCGAGGATCGACGCGACGGACTGCGGGCTCTGCAGCGACGTGCCGAGGTTGCCGGTCACGACACCCGCCAGCCAGTGCCCGTACCTGACCCACAGCGGCTCGTTGAGATGGAGCTTGATGGAGAACGCCCGGATCTCGGCTTTCGTCGCGTTGATGCCGAGCATCGCGGAGGCCGCGTCGCCCGGTAGCGCGTTCATGACCAGGTATGCCAGCAGCGTGACGCCCCACAGAACGGGAATCGCGGTCAGCAGCCGCCGCCCGCTCACTCGCAGGGCCGGGGACCTGGCCAGGCGGCGCAGGAACGCGCCGCCTGACCAGCGTGCCGGCTGAACGGTCACCGAGGTATTGACGTCGGTTACCGAGGTGTTCATGTCGGCAGCGATCCCCGTCTCATCGAGTAGTGAGCCCTATCCGTTGTTGGAGACGTACTGCCAGAGGATCTCCGGGTTCACGTCGGTCACCGGCAGCGGGCTGGTCAGGCCAGGGCCGCTGACGCCCTTCGCCGCGATGTTGTAGCCGGCGATCGGGAACGGGAACGGCCCGTAGGCGTTCTGCGCGATATAGGCGGCCGCCTGGTCGTACAGCGACTTCCGGGTGGCCTGGTTGGTCGTCGCGGCGGCGCCGATCAGCAGGTTGTTGAGATGGGTGTCCCACACGCCGGTGAACGGCGAGGTGGAGCAGAACCGGAAGCAGACGCCGACACCGGTGCCAGGGTCATACGCCCCTGCGGTCTGCAGCATGGACTGCCACTTACCGCCGGTGAACGCGCCGATGAGGCCGGTCAGGTCCCAGCTCGCGAGCGTGACGTGCATGCCGGCCGCCTGCCACTCGGTCTGGATGGCGTCATCCATCTCAGTGGCAGTCGGAACGCTGATCGTGCCGAGCTGGAAGCTCAGCCCGCCGAGCTGCGACACCAGTTGCTTGGCCTTGTTCAGGTCGTAGGTGATGTAGCCGGGCACGTTCTGCTCGTAGAACAGACCTGCTGGCGCGGTGAACGACTCGCCGACCGGGTAGGTGTCGCCGAACAGGCTCTTGTCCAGCAGCGCCGCGTCAGTGGCGTAGTAGATCGCCTCCCGCGCCTTGATGTTGTTGAACGGGGCGATCTTCGTGTTGAGCTGGATGTCGTACGGCGAGGTCGATGGTTCCGCAGTCGTCTGGAACTTCGCCTTGAACCCGCTCACCAGCTGCGGCGTGGACATGCCCTCGTAGGCCTGGGCTGAGCCCGCCTCCATGGCCGTCAGTGCCTGTTCGTCACCCGCGACCGACTTGAACGTCAGCGAGCTCAGGTACGGCAGGCCCTTCTGCCAGTAGTGGGGGTTCTTCTTCAGCACCAGCTCAGAGTCAGGCACGTCCTTGACGACGGTGAACGGGCCGGCGCCGACCGGAGCCAGCGCGAACGCCTTCTCGCCCATCTTCTGGATGGCAGTCGGTGACGCGATCCAGTTGAAGACGCTGCCCTGCAGCGCGTTGATGAACGGCGCGTCCACGTAGTTCAGGGTGAGCGTTACCTGATACGGACCAGTCGCACTGATCTTCGGCGGACTGAGAAAGACCGGCTTGCACGTACAGGTCGCCTGCAAGTCGCGGTTCCAGTTGTAGACCACCGCGGCCGCGTTGAGCGGCGTCCCGTCGGAGAACTTGACGCCCGGCCGGATGTTGACGACGACGGTCTTGCCGCTGTTGGTGAACTGGTAGCTGGTGGCCAGGTCGCCCGTGGTCTTGCCACCCGCGGTCAGCTCGAACAGCTCGCCGAAGATGGAGTCCATGTAGCTCATGTTGGCGGCGCCGTCGGTGTCCGTGGCTGGGTCGAGGCCCGGCCACGCGCCGGCGAAGCTCGAACCCTCCAGGACGGTGAGGGACCCGCCAGACTTGGGCCCCGAGCTAGATGATGGGCTGGACGATCCGCAGCCGGCGGCCATGGCGGCTACCGTGGCCGCCGCGACGATGACCGACGACACCCGCAGGGCTGACAGCCGGCGGGTGGTGCGTCTCCGAGACATCTTTAGTATCACGTCGATGCTCCCGCTATAGAGGTGCTCCCGTTATGGACAGGCGGCTGCGCAGGCCGTGCGGACCGGGAGTCCCGGGCGACGCGGTTCGGCAGACCTCGGTGTGCAGTGCCTCGGGCTGGCACTGACGACGCGCCCAGCTTCCGCGACGGGCCGCGGGTCCGTCCACAGCGCTTCCGCCGGGCGAAAGGGAGATGCCGGCGCCACGGGGTCAGTCACAATCCTGTTGCAATGTTGTTGCCAGTCCGTGTCCGGGACTCGACCCGCGCCAGGTTTGTTAACCGACTGGCCGCCCAGTGGTTCGGCTTGCTTTGCCGCTATTCACAGAGTTCTTGCGGAACGGAGCCCAAAGTGCCAGCATGATTTCGGGCGTATTAACTGGCCTCCAGCCGTCAGTCGGCTCGTGCGTCGGCAACTCACATCGTTGACAATGTGTCGGTCTGGCGATGACGCTAAGGACGGAGGTGGGCATGCCGGAAGTGCTCGAGGCCCCGGCGGAGGCGCCAGCTCAAGCGGAACAGGGCGCGCAGGCGACCCGCACCAACGCAGCCGGCCGGCTGCTGGCGGTGCTCGATGCATTTGGCCCCCGCAGCCGCGCGTTGTCGCTCAGCGACATATCCCGGCGCTCGGGGCTGAGCCTGTCGACAACCCACCGTCTGGTCCACGAGTTGCTGAGCTGGGGTGCCCTCGAGCGCGACACGAACGGCCGGTACTCCATCGGGGTCCGGCTGCTGGAGCTGGCGGCGCTCGCGCCGCGCGGCCTCGACCTGCGCGAGGCTGCTTTTCCGATCCTCGACGACCTGCACCACCGCACCCGCGGCAACGTGCACCTCGGCGTCCGCAACGGCCTTGAGGTGGTCTATGTCGAGGCCATCCGGGCCTGCGCAACCCACCCCACCAACGGCCGGATCGGCGACCGCTGGCCCATGCACGCCACCGGGACCGGCCTCGTGCTGCTGGCCTTCGCCGACCGCGACCTGCAGGAGGAGGCGCTCCGTCGGCCGCTAGAGCGGTTCACACCCCTCACGATCACCGACCCAGCCGAGCTGCGACGCAAGCTCGCCCAGGTGCGCCAGTCCGGCTACGCCGTGGCAGTCGGCCAGATCACGCTGCCGGACCTGGTGGTCGCGGTGCCGGTGTACGACCCGTTCGGTGACCTCGCCGCGGCGATCAGCGTGGTGGTGGAGGCGGCGAGGGCGAAGCCGCAGGTTCTCGTCAGCATGCTCGCCGACGCGTCGGGAGAGATCACCCGCAGGCTCGCCGCGCAGTCCGGGCAGCGCCTGGTCCGGGCGGTGCCGCGAGTCCGCGCCTTCGCCGGCGGGCACGGCTCGCCCCGGCCAGATAACGCGGCCATGCCGAGCGCAGTCGGGGCTGGCGCTTCGGCCTGACTCACGGCCTGGGCTTGATGCCTAGCCAGCGGAACGCGTTGTACCAGGTGATCTCCTCGAGTACCTCGGCCGGCAGGTCCAGGGACCGCAGCGTCCGGCCTGCCGGGTCTTCGCGCGGCATGGCCGGGAAGTCCGAGCCGATGAGCAGCCGGTCGGCGCCGAGGTAGTCGACCAGGAAGCGAAGCGCGCGGCGGTCGAATACCAGCGAGTCGTAGTAGAAGCGGCGGGCGAATTCGACCGGGGACGGTCCGTCGTCGGGCATGACTGCCCGCTCCGGCACCTTGGGCTCCTCGTTCCAGGTGCCGCCCCAGAAATACTGCGCCCGCGGCAGCATGAGCGGGAATCCTCCCGCGGCGTGGCTGAAGGCGATCCGCAGGTCGGGGCACTTGGCAGCGGTGCCGCCGGCGATCAGGGAGGCGGCCGCCATCGCGCCCTCCAGGCCGACCACGTAGGTGCCCATCGCTTGTGGCGGCAGCCGGTCGGTGGCCGCCGGCATGGCGTGCACGAAGACCGCGACGCCGAGCCGCGCAGCCTCGGTGAAGAATGGCAGGAACGTCTCGTCGCCAATGGACGCGCCGAGGACGTTCGAGGCGATCTCGACACCAGCCAGGCCGAGGTCCTGGACGGAGGAAAGCTCGCCCGCAGCGGCGTCCGGATCTTGCATCGGGACCATGCCGAGGCCGATCAGCCGGTTCGGATCGACCGCGCACAGCTCCGCCGTGACCTCGTTGACGTGCCTGGCGAGGGCCAGGCCGTCGGCGGGCGGCAGGTCGTAGCGCAGCAGCGGCGGCATCGGCGTGAGCACCTCGGCATCCACGCCGGAGGCATCCTGGGCTGCCAGCCGCTTCTCCGCGGCAAAGAAGACGTCCCGGGCACGGAACGGGCGCGGCCCGAAAACAAGCAGCCGGTCGGTGCTGTCGTCGATCGCCTCCATCCGCGGGAAGCATTCTGGCGCATCCGCCGGGTAGTCGCGCGGCAGCATGTGGGCGTGTGCGTCGACGAGCACGGGAGTCCTCCGGGAGCGTGGGCGGGTTGGCTGGTCCGGGTGATCCGGGCTACAGCCCGGGGTGAACGGAGACGTGGATGGCCTTCTCCCCCGGCACGTCCCCGCCCAGGGTCTGGATCGCCAGCGCCGCATCAGCCAGGCCGAAGCTGTGGGTGTGCATTTTCTCCAGTGGGAAGCGGCGGGACTCCAGCAGGGCGATGGCGTCTGTCATCCCGCGCGAGTCGACGCCGAACGCGCCGCGGACCGTGAGTGCCCGGTTGATGATCAGGTCGGTCTGCAGCGGGATCTCCTTGTGTCCCTTGAGGCCAGCCAGCACGACGGTACCGCCGCGCCGAGCGCACAGCATCGCGTCGGTGACCGGTCCGGCCGCCATCGGCGTCAGCTCGAGGACCACGTCGGCCATCCTGCCGGAGGTGATCTCCTCAACCCGCTTGACGACGTCCGCTGCCCCCTCGCCGTCCACCACCATGGTGTGGTCGGCGCCGAATTCCGTTGCCACCGCCAGCTTGTGGGCGTCGGACTGCAGGCCGGTGATGATGATCGTCCCCGCGCCGGCCGCCCTGGCTGCGACGACGGCTCCGATGCCCCGCTGGCCGGCGCCCAGCACCAGCACGGTGTCGCCGAGGCCGACGCCGCCGAGGTGGCACGTCCAGCGGACGCCCGCGCCGAGCCCGTTGTACATCGCGGCAAGCTCGGCCGGCAGGCTCGCGTCCATTTTGTGCAACACCGATGTGGGCGAGATGTACATGTACTCGGCCAGCCCACCCCACAGCGCCGGCGCGGTCTCGGTGCTGGTGACCCCGTGTCCGTACTTGCGGTTGGGGCAGAACTGGTAGCGCCCGGTCAGACAGTCATCGCAAGCCCTGCACGGAACGATGACCTCAACCGCCACCCGGTCGCCAGCCTGGACGCCCCACCGCTCGGCCGCGCGGTCGCCGATCTCTTCGATGATGCCGAGCGGCTCGTGGCCGGGGATGAACGCGGGCCTGGGCCCGCCCATGTGGCCACGGAACGTCTCGACGTCGCTGCCACAGATCCCGTTCGCCTCGACCCGCAGCAGCCCGTCATCAGGGCCGGTCTTCGGCCGCGGGAACTCGCGCAGCTCCATCTCTCCGGGGGCGACCTGGACCGCGGCGCGCACCATGTCAGTCATGAGCTCTCCTCTTGCTCGCTAGGGCCGGATCACCGGCACCGCGGTGCCGGACCAGCCGCCAAACAGCCGGACGACCATCGAGATCCCTGCATTCCGGGCTCCGGCGACGGCGATCAGCAGGTGCTGTGGGTCAGCGTTCGGCAGCATGCGCTGGAACTCGCCGGTCCCGTCGTTGTGCCCACCGGGCAGCCGCACGCCATTGTCGTCGCAGGCATCCTTTCCGGTGTCTGACAGCGCGTCGGTGCTGCGGCCGCTGCGCTCGGCGAGCCACGCTCTGACCGCGGCGCGGTCCAACCCGGCGCTTGCCAGCAGCTGCGCGTGTTCCGGGCAGAACACGATGCCCGCCCCGGCGTGCCGGAAGATCCAGGCGCCGGACCGGCCGACCGTATCGGCGAAGTCGGCGAGCAGCTGCTCGGCGCTCGCGGTGTGCCGGTTGTCGACGAATTCGCAGGTGCGCAGCAGCGTCGCGACGACCCCGGATGCTCCAGCCGGGAGCCCGGCGTCGGCAGACAAGGGCGGCCACGGGCTCTCTTCCTCGTTCTCCGCCAGGCAGATCGACCACCGGCCTGGCAGTCCCTGGGTAGCCTGCTCCAGCTCGTGCGGGTGGATGCCGTAGGCGTTGCGCACCATCAGCCCGATCGCCCGCGGGATTGTGGCGTTGGCGCGGAATCCCGGGCCGAATACCCCGCCCGCGGCGTTGATTCCGAGCTCTGCCCGTACCGGGCCGTTGATCACGATGAGCGGGGCCGGCCCGCTGGTCGACTGCCAGCCACCGCCGGTGGTGCTGCGCTCGCGCATGAGCGCGTCCCAGGCGGCGAGCACGACGGGGAAGTACTCGGGCAGGCAACCGGCCATGGCCGCGTTGATGGCCGCCAGCTCCACGGTCACGGACCGGTCCAGCTGCGGCAGCCTGCCGATGACCTCGTCAGGGTCGCGGCCCGAGGTCGCGAGGAACTTCTCGACCAGCGGCCGGGTGGCCGGAACCAGCGGCAGACCGTCGGACCAGCCCTGGTCATAGCAGTACTCGATGGCCGCCTGCGCGGCGTCGGGGTCGAGATCCCCGTCAGGGTGCGTCACTGCCTGCTCGTCAGCAGCGCGACCACCTCCGGCAGCAGCTGCTTGGCTCGCTGCCGGACCTGCTCGGTAGTGAGCACGGCGACCGGGTGCGGGGTGCGGATGTAGCGGTAGCCCGGCGCGCCGCGCAGGTCCGCCATCGCGTCCGCGGTGACCACGAACGCATCGCTGCAGATCACCGCCGTCGGCAGGCCAGCCCGCTCGAAGACGATGCCGTCGGCGACGGCGGACGCGCTGCACGAGCCGCAGTCACCGACGCCGGTGATCACCACGTCGCACGCCTCCCGGTACCGGTCCACCAGGTCGGCCGGCGCCGGGGCGGCAAAGTTCGCCTTCGTCGCCTCCACGGTGACCGCCGCGCCATGCTCGGCAGCAAGCAGGTTGCCGATCTCGGCCAGCAGGAGCGCGGCGTTGTGCTTGGTGTTCTCCATCAGGCCGACGCGCGTGCCAGCCAGGTCGGGCCGTCGGCGGGCGAGCTCGAGGCCCGGCTGAGGCGCGGCTGCCGTACCGGCCCGACCGGTCGGGTCGAGGATGGCGTTCGGCATGGGATCCGCCTTTCTGAACTGCTGGCCCGGGTCCGCGCGCGGACCCGTCGCTAGTGCTCGTGAACGATGACGCCGCGGATGTTCTTGCCGTCGTTCATGTCCTGGTAGGCCTCGTTGACCTGGTCGAGCCGGTACTTGCGGGTGACCAGCTCGTCCAGCTTCAGGTTTCCGGTCTTGTACAGGCGGATGAGGCGCGGGATGTCGAACAGCGGGTTGCTGTCGCCGAACAGCGCGCCGCGGATCTGCCGCATGTAGCCGATCAGGAAACCAGCCGGCAGGTGCACGGCGCGCTCGTCGAAGTGGCCGACGGCCGTGATCGTGACCTTGCCGCCCTTGCCCGTCATCAGCACCGCCGCCTGGACCATGTCCTCGGTGACCACGCCGGGCGTGAGGATGGCATGATCGGCCAGCTGGCCCCACGTCGCCTCCACGACGAACTCGTGCGCCTCCTTCGCCGTAGCGAACGCCCGGGTTGCGCCGAAGACGGTGGTGGCCATCTCCCTCTTGAACTCGACCGGATCAACGACGACGACGTCCTTGGCGCCGGCGAACCGGGCGCCCTGGACCGCGTTGCTGCCGACGCCGCCTGCGCCGAAGATGACCACGGTGTCGCCCGCCTGAACGCCCGCCGCGTGCACAGCCGAGCCCCAGCCGGTCGGGACCCCGCAGCCGACGAGGCAGGCGATCTCCCAGGGAAGCTCCTCCACCAGCGGCACACAGGCCCACTCCGATACGACGGCGTACTGCGAGAACGTGCCGAGCGTGCAGAACCCGCCGAGGTCCTCATCGCCTAGGTGGAACCGGAAGGTGCCGTCGAGGAACATGCCCGTGCCGGCGTTGAGGCCCTTGACGCACATGTTCGAGTGGCCGGTTGAGCACGGCCGGCACGCGCCGCAGGCAGGGATATAGGAGCAGACGATGCGGTCGCCCGGCTTGACCCGGCGCACGTCAGGGCCGATCGACTCGACGATGCCCGCGCCCTCATGCCCGCCCACCACTGGCAGCCGCACCCGGGCGTCGCCCGCGGTGATGTGGTCGTCGGAGTGGCACAGGCCGGCAGCCATGATCTTGACCCGGACCTCATGCTCCTTCGGGTCGTCGAGCTGCAGGTCGGTGATCTCCCAGCCAGTGTGGTACGCCTTCGTGATGGCGGCGCGGGTGGTGATCTGCATGTCGGTTCCTCCTACAGCCCGGCTAGCTGGGGCAGTACCTCGGCGCCGATGAGCGCGATGTGGTCGAGATCGTGGATGTCAAAGATGTGCAGGTAGACGGTGTCGGCGCCGGCCTTCGCCAGGTCAGCGATCCGGTCAGTCAGCGCGGCAGGCGGGCCGATGACCGCTGTGTCCCGCAGCATCGGCGACCCGACGATCTCCGCGCGGCGCTCGACCTCGGCGGGGGTCGATCCGATCGCTACCGGCAGGACCCCGGACAGGCGGGCGCTGGCGGGGTCACGACCGATCGCCTCGCACGCGCGGCCGAACCGCTGGAACCGCGCCGCCGGATCGCCGCCGTAGGCGGCGTTGAACTCGGCGGCGTACCGCGCGGCGAGGGCCGGCGTCCGCTTCGGCCCGCCGCCGCCAATGATGATGGGCGGATGCGGGTGCTGAGTAACCCGCGGCGGGGTGCGGTTGTCTTCCACCTGGTAGTGCTGGCCGTCAAACGAGAACCCCTGGTCCGCTGTCGCGTGCCAGAGACCGGTGATGACAGCGAGCTGCTCCTCCAGCCGGTCGAACCGCTCACCGAGTGGCGGAAACGGCAGCCCGAACGCGGCGTGCTCGCGGGTGTACCAGGCCGCCCCGATGCCGAGCTCGGCGCGCCCGCCGCTCATGTCGTCGACCGAGGCGACGATGGTCGCAAGCAGCCCGGGCAGGCGGAAGGTTGAGGCGGTCATCAGCGCGCCGAGCCGGACCCGGCTGGTGTCGCGGGCCAGACCACCCAGCGTCGTCCAGCAGTCAGTGGGCTTGTACTCCGGGTTGTCGGGGTTGCCCCCGAGCAGGTGATCGGACCGGAAGAAGGCGTCGAACCCGGCGCGCTCGGTCGCGAGCGCCAGCGCGAGTATCTCCTGGTAGGACGCGCCATTCCGCGGCTCCATCAGGACCCGCAGCCGGAATGGCCTGTCAGTGCTGGCCGAGGGGGCCAGCCCCCTGGAGGCCCCGCTAGTGCTCATGGATGATGACGCCGCGGATGTTCTTGCCGTCGAGCATGTCCTGGTAGCCCTCGTTGATGTCGTCCAGCCGGTACCGGCGCGTGATCAGCTCGTCGAGCTTGAGGTCGCCAGTCTGGTACAGGCCGATGAGCAGCGGCACGTCGACCAGGGGGCTGCAGCCACCGTAGATAGAGCCCTGGATGCGGCGCTGGTAGCCGATGAGGATGCCAGGGTTCTCGTCGATCATGCCCTTGCCCACGGCCGTGACGGTGACCTGCCCGGTCTTGCCCACTACCCGGATTGCATCGGCGATGACCTGGTCGGTCAGGATGCCGACCGTGATGATGGCGTGGTCGGCGAGCTCGCCCCAGGTGGTCTCCACGACGAAGTCGTGCGCCTCTTTGGCGGTGGCGAAGGTGTGCGTGGCCCCGAATACGGCGGCCATCTCGCGCTTGAATTCGACCGGGTCGACCACGATGACGTTCTTCGCGCCGGCGAGGCTAGCGCCCTGCACCGCGTTGCTGCCAACGCCGCCAGAGCCGTAGATCACAACCGTCTGCCCTGCCCGGACGCCAGCCGCGCGCACCGCCGAGCCCCACCCGGTCGGCACGCCGCAGGCGACGAGGGCGGCGACGTCGAACGGGATTTCCGCCGGGATCTTGATCACCGAGAACTCCGACACGACGGCGTACTGCGAGAACGTGCCGAGCACGCACAGCCCGCCGAAATCCTCGCCGTTTTGATGGAACCGGAACGTGCCGTCAGGGAACATGCCGGTGCCAGCGTTCTTGCCCGCGTCGCACAGGTTCTGCCTGCCGGTCGCGCAGTACCGGCACGAGCCGCAGGCCGGGATGAAAGAGCAGGTCACATGGTCACCGACCGCCACCCGGGTGACACCCTCGCCCACCGCCTCCACCACACCGGCCCCCTCGTGCCCGCCAACCACCGGCATCCGCATGGGCGCGTCGCCCTTCTGGATGTGGTCGTCGGAGTGGCACAGCCCGGCCGCATAGAACTTGATGAGGACTTCGCTGGCTTTCGGATCGTCGAGTTCGAGCTCAGTGATCTCCCACGGCTGACCGCCGGCGCGGCAGACGGCGGCGCGGGTCGTGATGCTCATGTGGGGCCCCTTCCGGGCATGCCTCGGCCCGGCATGCGTGCTGGATCGGTCGTCGCTAGTCCACCTTCGGTCGGGCGCGGCGAGCGGCGCCACAGCACTTTCACTTCGCGGAAGGGAAGAAAGCCCCGCCGGTTGACCGCCTCGCGGCGGCTTCTGTGACGCGGAATAGCTGGTTCCATCAGCGCTGGCTGCCGTGTTAATTTCCGCGACGTCTGGATCAGCGAGGGAGACCGGGTGATCGACAAGTTCCGCGAGGATTCGCTGGCTGCGCTGGCGCCGATCCCGTCGGGCGCGACCATCGCGGTCGGCGGATTCGGTAGCTCGGGCCGGCCTGACACGCTGCTGGACACGCTGTGCGACCTCGACCGTCGTGACCTGCACGTGATCGTGAACAACGTTGGCGGTGACTTCACCGGGATCGGACGACTGCTGGCCGAAGGTCGGCTGCGGCGAGTGACCGCCTCGTTTCCGGTATTGCCGGACTTCTACACCGAATACTTCGCCGGGCGCGTGGAGTTCGAGCTGATTCCGCAGGGCACGCTGGCGGAGCGGCTGCGCGCAGGCGGGGCCGGCATCGCCGCGTTCTACACCCCATCCGGCGCGGGCACGATGCTGTCTGATGGCACGTTTCCGCTTGGCTACCAGGCCGATGGCGAGGTCGCCGCGACGATTCCGGCGAAGGAGCACCGCGAGTTCGGCGGTCGTGAGTACGTACTCGAACACGGCATCGTCGCCGACTTCGCGCTCGTCAAGGCCTACCAGGGTGACCGGAAGGGGAACCTGCGGTTCCGGTTGTCGGCCCGCAACTTCAACCCGCTCGCGGCGATGTCCGGCCGTTATACCTTCGCCGAGGTCGAGCACCTGGTGGCGACCGGAGACCTGGCGCCCGACGATATTCACCTACCGGGCGTCTTCATTGACGAGGTGCTACTCCGGTCCGAGCTCTCGCCGCGGACGGGCGTGATGACAAGGCGGTCGGCATGACTCAGACGGCAGTATCCGAGGAGATCAGCGGCCGGAGCCGGGACGGAATAGCCCAGCGTCTGGCGGCCGACTTGCGCGATGGCTACGTGGTCAACCTGGGCGTTGGCATCCCGCTGCTGGTACCCAAGCATGTGCCGCCTGAGGTCGAGGTGATCCTGCACGCCGAGAATGGCGTGCTCGGGATGGGCCCGCTGGCCGTGCCAGGGCAGGAGGATCCCGACCTGACCGACGCCGGCAAACAGCCGGTGACGCTGATCACCGGCGCGGCGATCGTGGACTCGGCGCTGTCGTTCGCCGTCGTGCGCGGCGGCCACCTGGACGTCACGGTGCTCGGCGCGCTGCAGGTCTCCGGCCGCGGCGACCTGGCGAACTGGTATGTGCCTGGTCAGAACCCAGCGGTCGGCGGCGCTATGGACCTGGTTGCGGGTGCCCGCGAGGTCTGGGTAGCGATGGAGCACGTCGACCGGGCCGGGCGGCCGAAGATCGTCGAACGCTGCACCTTCCCGCTCACCGGGCGGGGCGTGGTCACCAGGGTCTACACCGACCTCGCGGTGTTCCACCTTGTCGCCGGCGAGCTGCGGCTGACAGAGTGCGCGCCCGGCGTGACATCGGAAGACGTCAGGGCGCGCACCGGCGTGCCTTTCGCCGAAGCCTGAGCCCTGCCGCCTACCGAACGGGGAACAACGTGGCCGCCATCGACGTCAGCAGCATCACCGCGTTCGACGTGCACACCCACGTGCACAAGTCCGTCCGGGCGGATCACCATCCAGCGGGCAGCGGCCGCGAGGACATGGGCGAATACTTCCGGATCGGGAAGATGCCCAGCTACAGCGTGCCGGAGCTCGCCGACTATTACCGGCAGCGTGGCATGGCAGCGGTCACGTTCACGGTCGATAGCTACTCGCAGTCGGGCGAGGAGCCCCTCCCCGACAACTTCGAGATCGCTGAGCTAGCGGCAGAGCACGCCGACGTGCTGATCCCGTTCGCCAGCATCGACCCACACCGCGGTAAGGCCGGCGTGGCGCAGGTGAAACGACTGGCAACCGAATTTGGCATCAGAGGCGTCAAGTTTCACCCGGGAGCCCAGGCGTTCTACCCGAACGACCGGATGGCCTACCCGCTGTACGAAGTGATGCAGGAGCACCAGCTGATCGGGCTGTTCCACACGGGGCAGACGGGAGTCGGCGCGGGCACCCGCGGCGGCGGCGGGATCCGCCTGGCCTACATGAACCCGCTTTACCTGGACGATGTCGCGGTCGACTTCCCTGACCTGGACATCATCGCGGCCCACCCGAGCTTCCCGTTCCAGGACATCGCGCTGTCGATCGCGACCCACAAGCCGCGCGTGTACATCGATCTGTCCGGCTGGTCGCCCAAGTACTTCTCGCCGCAGCTCGTGCAGTACGCGGGCAGCCTGCTCCGGCACAAGGTGCTGTTCGGCACCGACTTCCCCGTCATCACGCCGGAGCGATGGATCTCCGATTTCGAGAACCTGAACATCAAGCCGGAGGTGCGGCCGCTGATCATGAAGGAGAACGCCGCCAAGCTGTTCGGCCTCACCGGCCTGGCGGAATCGGCGGGTCAGGGCGGCTGAGCGTCCGATGCAGGACGTCGAGGGCAGGGTCGCGTTCGTCACCGGTGGCTGCAGTGGCATCGGACTAGGGATAGCCCTGGCCTTTGCCCGTGCGGGCATGCAGGTCGTGGCGACCAGCCGCAGGCGACCCCATCTGGAAGAGTCCGCCGCGCGGTTTGCAGCCGACGGCCTCGACGTCCACGTCATGCAGCTGGACGTGACCGACCCCGACGCTGTCGAGCGCGCCGCGGCACACACAGAGCGGCGGTACGGGCGGGTGCACGTGCTGGTGAATAACGCCGGGATCGGCATCATCGGGCCGGTGGCGCAGGCGAAGCTGGCCGACTGGGACTGGATCATCGACGTCAACATCAAGGGCGTCGTCCACGGGCTGCAGGGGTTCCTGCCGCGAATCCGCGCCCACGGCGAAGGCGGGCATATCGTCAACACTGCCTCGATGGGCGGCCTGCTCCCGGTGTCAGCGGGCCTGTACTGCCTGACCAAGGCGGGCATCATCGCGCTGTCCGAGACGTTGCACATCGAACTGGCACCGGAGAACATCGGCGTGTCCGCGTACATCCCCGGCCCAGTGCACAGCAACATTGGCTCCGGCGCGGCCGGACGGCCGGAGCGCTACGCCGACAGCGGCTACCCTCCCCCGCGTCCGCCGGACCCGAGTCGGCCGCCGCCCAGGCTCCCGTACATGAGTTATGAGGAGGCCGGCGAGCGTGTGCTGCAAGGGGTCCGTCGCAACGACCTGTTCATCCTCACCCACCCCGAGTTCAGGGACGGCGTCCGCGAACGCGCGGAGGCCCTGCTGAACGCGTTCCCGGCCGAGCCGCTGAACGAGGAGCGCGCTGCGGCCATCACGTTCCTGACCTCCCACCCTGTGTACCGGTCGTACGCCGCCAAGGAACCGCCTGGCCCGCCGGTGCCGTTGCGCCAGCCAACCTAGCGCCACGCTGACCCGGCCGTGGCAGCCAGCGCAGCGGCGGCATGGCTGACGCTGCTGCGGCGCAAGCCGCACCCGCGGCGGCGATCAGGCCTTGGTGGCGGTGCCCTCGTAGGTGTACCCGAAGGACTTGGGGCCGCTGACGTAGTAGTTGTCTAGGGCGCTGAGCTGAAATCCGGCTGCCTCGATGAGCTCGCGGATTGGCCGGTTGAGGTGGCAACCTCCGGCGACCCGCCGCTGGATGGGTGTCAGCCGGTTCTGCCACCGGGCCACCTGGGCTTCCGGGGATCGGCCGTGCTCGACGAAGTGGAACCGCCCGCCCGCGCGCAGTACGCGGTGCGTCTCGGCCAGCGCGCGCTCAGGGTGCGGGATGGTGCAGAGGGTCCACGTGGCCAGGACGTGGTCCACGCTGCCGGATTCGACGGGCAGCTGCTCGCCGTCAAGGCCGATGAACTCCACCGGCACTGGGCTGCTCGCCAGCCGCTTGCTGGCGAGTTTGCGCCCGAGCGCGGCCGGATCTACAGCCTGGACACGGTGCACGACCCGCGGATAGTGCGCGACATTGAGCCCGGAGCCAAAGCCGATCTCGATGACCTCGCCGGTCAGCTGCCGACAAACCCGGGCGCGGATCGGCTCGAACTCCTTGCTGGCCATGACGACGTCGATGATCCTGGGCACGACCTGCTCGGAATAAAGCCCCATCAGCCAGCTCCCTGCGCGTCACCAACATCATCTAACGGCGAGCGGCCGTCGTGGACGGAGTGCAGGCACCGCGCAGCGAGGTGGTCCCTAGAACGGGGATGGTTCGTCAGCCATGATGGTGACGATGACATCCGCAGCACAGTTGCCTGACGACCAGACTGCGCCGAGCAGCGGCCGGCGGTTCGGCTGGCAGGACATGTTCGTTGGCCCGGATGCCGACCCCCGCGGGATTGGCGGCATTTTCGTACATCATGGCGACGAGCGCACCGTGCTCGCCGGGTATTTGCACGATTACCGGCTCACCCTGGAACTCAAGTGTGCGGGCCTGGACGCCGATGCCATGGCCCGCCGCTCGGTCGAGCCGTCTGACCTCTCACTACTGGGACTGGTGCGCCACCTCACGGACGCCGAACGGTACTGGTTTCGCCGGGTGATGGCCGGCGAGCAGGCTCCGGCTCGGTACCGGCGCAGCGCCGGCGACGACCAGGACCGGGCGTTCAGCGATGCCGCCGCTGATCCGGCCGCGGTCGCGCTGGCATGGGAGAACTGGAGGGCTGAGGTTGCTTTCGCCGAGCGTTTCGTCGATCAGGCCAGCGACCTAGCCTTCTCTAGGCCTTACGTCGGCCGGGGCGGGCACCAGGACGAGGTTTCACTACGGGAAGTGCTGATCCACATGATCGAGGAGTACGCCCGCCATGCAGGCCACGCCGACCTGTTGCGGGAGCGCATCGACGGCCGGGTCGGGCTCTGACCGCGGCATCGGTGACGACTCTGACCCTCGCGCCTACGGGGCACGCCGCTCGCACCCCAGGCTCACTCGGCGGCTGGCCGACTCGCATCAGGTCTGCCCGCCGTGTCTCGCTGGACTGCCTCGATAGAGTACGCAGATGACCCCGCCAGGAGCAGAACATCTTGACAGCCGTCAGCACGACACGCTGCGCCAGATCATGGAGCATCCGACCAGCCACAACATCGAGTGGCGGGCGGTCATGTCGCTCCTTCAGGCTGTCGGCGACGTGACCGTCCGTCATGACGGCAAGGTCGCGGTCAAGATCGGGCCCGAGCTGGAATTCCTCGTACCGCCTGGCGGCAAGGACATTGACGATCAGATGGTGATCGACGTGCGCCGTATGCTGACCAACGCTGGCTATCGCTCGGCCTAAGGCTAGGCCGGCCCGCCGCTCCGCGATGACGGAGGGCAACGCAACACAGCAGCATCCGGCGTCTGGCCTAGCGGACGAGCGTCTCCTTCGGCCGGACCACGCAGAACTCATTGCCCTCAGGGTCGGCAAGCACAGTCCAGGACTCAGCGCCTGTCTGCCCGATGTCGACCTGGCGTGCCCCGAGCGCAAGAAGACGATCAATCTCCTGGAGACGGTCCGCCGCAGCGCTGGTCAGGTCGAGATGAACGCGGTTCTTGACCGTCTTCCGGTCGGTGACGGGCATGAAGCAGATGCCGACGGGCGCGTTCTCGTCCGTCCCGATCACTATCTCCCGCTCGCGCTCGGACAAGATCTTCCAGCCCAGCGCCTGCGTCCAGAACCGAGCCAGCATCGGAAGGTCGTGAGCATCGATGACGATGTGGTGAAGTCGGATGGGCATGCTGACAGTCTGCAAGACACGTCCCGCAGTCGGCTGGCGGAACGGAAAGCCGGTCGCCTGGCTCACGCCGCGCCCAGTAGGCTCGCTCGCGCTCATCCTCTCCTAGTCGGGACGAAGCGGGTCGTGATCATGGCGAAGCAGCTGCCTGGCGTGAGCAGAGCGTGGCCATGCGGAGGACGGGCGTGAGCCGGGCACCTGACCGCCGCACCCTTGGCCGCGACTTCTGGCTCTATTTCAGTGGCCAGCTGGTCTCCCAGGTGGGCAGCTCGTTCACCTTGTTCGCGTTGCCGCTCCTGGTCTTCAAGCTCACCCACTCGGCGACCAACCTGGCCCTGACCACTGCGTCGAACTTCGTGCCCTACCTGCTGTTCGGGCTGGTGCTTGGAGCACTGGTCGACCGGGTCGATCGCAAGCGGATGATGCTGCTCACTGACGTGGGTCGCGCCGCCGTGATCGCCGTGCTACCAGTACTGGCCCTGTCGGGCGCGCTTCGGGTGGCGGACATCTACGCGGTCGCCTTCGTGCAGTCCACGCTGGGCATCTTGTTCAACTGCGGCGAGTTCGCGGCGATCCCCAGTCTGGTCGGCCGGGACGACCTGGTAGCTGCCAACGGGCGCATCATGGCCACGAACTCGGCCGGGCAGATCCTCGGACCGATCCTTGCCGGAGTGCTCGTCACCCTCATGCCGCCAGCCGACTTGCTGTTCTTCGACGCGGCCAGCTTCGCGGTTTCGGCGGCATCGCTGGCCGTCATCCGCCGCAGCTTCAACGCGGCCGATCGGCGTGCTGCCGCCAATCCTGGTGTGTCGGGCCTGCTCGATGACGTTCGGGCCGGGCTGGCTTACGTGTGGTCTCAGCCAGTGCTGCGCGCCATCTCGGTGATGATGGCGCTGATCAACTTCTTCGCGAGCACTGAGAACAGCCAGCTGGTCCTGTTCGCCAAGCGCGCCCTAGGCGCCAGCGACAGCGAGGTCGCCCTGCTCTTCGCCGCGGGTGCCGCGGGCGTGGTCGCCGTCAGCGTTGCGGCCGCGCCGATCCGGCGCCGACTGAGCTTCGTCGTCACCGCGCTCGGAGCGCTGATCATCAGCGGCCTGGCAGTCACCGCCATGGCGCTGATCGGCTCGTATCCGGCCGCGCTCGTCCTGTGGGCCGCGTCGTCCGGGTTCGGGTTGCTGCTGAACATCAACACCTCATCGCTCCGGCAGGCCATCGTCCCGGATGAGATGTACGGCCGCGTCGTCAGCATCGCCCAGGTGCTGGCCTGGTCGGCGATCCCGCTGGGCGCACTCGCCGGAGCGGCAGCCATCCAGTTGTCGGGCAGCGTCGCGGACGTCTATGCCGTGGCGGGAGCGCTGACAGCCCTGATTGCGCTGCTGTTCGCCTTCTCCCCGGTGGCTCATGGCGACCGCTACCTAGCCACGGCGGCCGGTGCCGAGCCGGCCGGGGAAGCCAGCGCCACGCAGGCCTGACGCTGGGTTGGCCCTACGCCTGGCTGGCGGGAGTGTCGTCCAGCCCGATCAATGGGAGCGGTCCGGCCAGTTCGTCGGCAGCCGCGGGGGTGTAGGCGAAATTCTTAGCCCGAGCGCCGCCGTCAACGACCAGGTCGGTGCCGGTGATGAGGCGGGCGAAGTCCGAGCACAGCCACGCGACCGCGTGCCCGATGTCGGTTGGCGTCCCTGTGGTGCCCATCGGCACCATGGGGTTGCGCTGGCCCGCCC
Organism: Streptosporangiaceae bacterium; assembly: GCA_030041275.1. Classification (GTDB taxonomy): domain Bacteria; phylum Actinomycetota; class Actinomycetes; order Streptosporangiales; family Streptosporangiaceae; genus JAJYUU01. The sequence goes on along the minus strand of JASHOE010000351.1, from coordinate 52,263 downwards.
ACCGGTTCGGCCGTCGCCACGGCTCGTCACCGGTCGGCCCGCCCAGACCTCCGCCGCGCCCGTGTACCAGCACGCCGCCGGGGCCGAGCCCGCGCCGGGCCATCTCGGCCAGCAGTTCCGGGTTGTCAGGGTTCGGGGCGGTCGGGGTGAAGCTGTTGACCCGGATTCCGTATGGCGCCAGGTCCATCGCGGCCGCTCGCACGAAGTTGTTGACCCCGCCCTTGTGGAACGCGTACGCGATCACGCCGGGTGTGCCCGACCAGCCATTGGAGGACGAGATGCAGACGATGGAGCCCTTGATCCCGCGCTCAGCCATGGCGCGGCCCACGTGCTTGGTGTTGAGGAAGTTGCCCAGCGCGGACACCCGGACCGCGCGTTCGAAATCCGCCGCGGTCTCGTCCAGCACCCCGCGCCCGCCGAGCAGCGCGGCGTTGTTGACGAGGATGTCGAGCCGACCCCAGCGCGCCAGCACCTCGTTGACGTAGCCCTCGACCGCGGCCTCGTCGGTGACGTCACCGGGCGCGGCCATGGCCTCACCGCCATTGCGCTCGATCCTGGCTATGCACGCCTTGATCGCGTCCTCGCTCACGTCATTGCACGCGACCTTCGCGCCGTAGGAGGCCAGCGCCAGCGCGATGCCGCTGCCGATGTTGGGCCCGACGCCGGTGACCAGCGCAACCTTGCCGGCCAGGGAAACGTCCACCGTCACTGCTCCTTTGACTCGACCGGAACGGAATGGCCGGTCCAGGCGGCCCAGCCGAACGGGCGGAACGCCATGGACATGGCGGCGTTAGCCGCGCCCGCGACGAAGATCGGGATGGCCTCCGCCGACGGCAGCATCCGGAACGGACCGTCGCCGACGTGCTCCCCCTTGCCGGCCGCGACCATGTCGGCGGCGTCGCGCACGGCGTGCTCGAACAGCCACTGCTGCACATCGGCCCGGCGATAGCCGGCGTTGCCGAGCAGTTGAGCGTGTTCGGGGCCGAGTACCAGTCCCCCGCTGGAATGCGGGCCGCCGACATACGCGCCCATCCGGGCCAGGGTGTCGGCAAAGTCCGTCAGCACCGCCTTCGCGCTGTCGGTCGACCGGTTGTCGATGTACTCGACGGTCCGGATCAGCATCGCGGACACCGCATCCACGCCGGCTGGCACGCCGCCCACGACGCTGAGCGGGTCCCAGGGAGACATCTCCTCGTTTTCGCCGAGGCAGATCGACCAGCGGCCAGGCAGGCCCTGGGTCGCTTGCTCAAGTTCCTGCGGACGCACGCCGTATCCGTTGCGCACCATGAGACCAATCGCACGGGCGATCGTCGCGTTCGCGCGAAACCCAGGGCCGAACGCTCCGCCCGCATAATTGATCGAAAGCCGCGAGCGCACCGGTCCGTTGACCACGATGAGCGGGGCGGGCCCGCTCGTAGACTGCCAGGCGCCGCGGCTTGACCGCTCCTGGCAGACCGCCTCCCAGGCGGCCAGCACGACCGGAAAGTAGGCGGGCTTGCAACCCGCCATGATGGCGTTGGCGGCCGCCTGCGCGACCGTGATGCTCCTGCCGAGGTGGGGCTGTGAGCCGATGATCTCGCCAGCCGCGTGTGGCGTCGTGGCCAGGCACGCTTCGACATCGGCCTGGGTTGCGGGCACTACGGGTAGTCCGTCTGTCCAGCCCTGCTCGAAGCAGTACTCGATGGCTTCCTTGGCCAGCTCGACCGGGTCATCAGTGACCGGCGCGGTCATGCGGAAGCGGTAGCCAGGGCCGGCTCGGTGAGGAGGTCGACGATCGCGGGGACGACCTGGGCGGCCCTGGCGCGGACACCGTCGGCGGACAGGTTGGCAACTGGGTGGGGCGTCGTCACGTAGCGGTAGCCCGGCGCGTGCCGAAGGCCGGCCATAGCGTCGGCGCTCACGGTGAACGCGTCACTGACGATGACCGCGGCCGGGACGCCTGCCTGTTCCAGCAGGATGCCGTCCGCTACGGCCGATGCGCTACACGACCCGCAGTCACCAACGCCGGCCACCACGACGTCGCACTCAGCCCGCAGGTCGGCCATGATCTGCTCGGGTGCGGTCTCGACGATGTTGGGCTTCTTCGTCGCGAGCACAACCTGCATGCCGTACCGCTCGGCCAGTTCCTTGCCGACGTCGGCAAGGAACTGCTCGGCGTTGCGCTTGGTGTTTGCCAGCAGGCCGAGGCGCAGGCCAGTCAGGCCCTCGGGGCGCGCCGCGAGGGCCGGCATCCCGGCTTCGGTGCTGTCCGCCGGGCCGACCGTGGGATCGACGATTGTCTCGAACACAGCTGCCACTCCTCGGGTGCGGTCTGTAGTCAGGGTACGGCGCAGCGATTGCCCGCGGCCACCGTCATTCCGCGGGGTGGCAGGCTATGGCCATGTCCCTTGATGCCGACGTGATCGTCGTAGGCGGTGGCCTCGCTGGCCTGGTCGCGACCGCGGAACTGGCCAGTGCCGGGCGTCGCGTGATCCTGCTTGACCAGGAGCCTGTTGTGGGCGGGCAGGCATTCTGGTCCTTCGGCGGCCTGTTTCTCGTCGACTCACCCGAGCAGCGCCGGATGGGCATCCGCGACAGCTACGACCTCGCACTGCAGGATTGGCTCGGCAGCGCTGGCTTCGACCGGCCGGAGGACTACTGGCCGCGGCGCTGGGCCGACGCATACGTTCAGTTCGCCGCTGGAGAGAAACGCTCGTGGCTGCACGCCCGCGGCGTGCGCTTCTTCCCGCTGGTCGGCTGGGCCGAGCGTGGCGGCTACGGACCTGACGGGCACGGCAACTCGGTCCCCCGGTTTCACATCACGTGGGGTACCGGCCCGGCCGTCGTGTCACCGTTCGAAACCGCGGTCCGCGCGGCGGAGCAGGCCGGCACCGTCCGGGTGCTGCTCCGGCACCGCGTCGACGAGCTGACTGTCTCGGGTCGCACGGTCGACGGCGTGCGCGGCACGGTGCTGGCACCTGCCGTGATCGCACGCGGGCAGTCCAGTTCGCGAGACGGTGCTGGCGAGTTCGAACTGCACGCCCAGGCCGTACTGGTCAGCTCCGGGGGCATTGGCGGGAACCACGACCTCGTTCGCGAGTACTGGCCAGAGCGGCTGGGCCAGCCGCCCCAGCACCTGCTGTCCGGCGTGCCAGCCCACGTGGACGGCCGGATGCTCGCCATCAGCCAGGCGGCTGGCGGCGCGGTGATCAACCGGGACCGGATGTGGCATTACACCGAGGGCATTACCAATTACGCCCCCATCTGGCCGCGCCACGGCATCCGGATTCTGCCAGGGCCGTCGTCGTTGTGGCTGGACGCGCGCGGGCGTCCGCTGCCGGCTCCGCTGTTCCCGGGCTTCGACACGCTGGGGACGCTGCAGCACATCCTGACGACCGGTTACGACTACACCTGGTTCGTGCTGACCCGCCGGATCATCGAGCGCGAGTTCGCGCTGTCCGGGTCGGAGCAGAACCCTGACCTGACCGGCAAGAGTGTCGCCCGGCTGCTCGACCGGCTGAAGGCGGGCCCGCCCGCCCCCGTCGCCGCGTTCGTGCGCCGGGGCGCCGACTTCCTGGTCGCGCGCCAGCTGCCTGAACTAGTCGCGAAGATGAACAAGCTGGCCAGCCAGGATCTCATCGACGCTGCCAGCCTGACGGCGCTGATCGAGGCGAGGGACCGTGAGGTCGCCAACCCGTTCACCAAGGATATGCAGCTCACAGCCGTGCACGGCGCTCGGAGGTATCGCGCAGACCGGCTGGTCCGGGTGGCCGCGCCGCACCGGTTCCTCGACCCGGCGGCGGGTCCGCTGATCGCGGTGCGGCTGCACATCCTGACCCGCAAGACGCTCGGCGGCCTGCACACCAATCTCGATGCACAGGTGCTCGACCACGGCGGGCAGCCGGTTCCCGGCCTCTACGCCGCTGGCGAGGTGACGGGTTTCGGTGGCGGCGGGATGCACGGCTACCGCGCGCTCGAGGGCACGTTCCTCGGCGGCTGCCTATTCTCGGGCCGGGCCGCCGGACGTCGCGCGGCCAGGGACGTGGCCTGACGATTGCGACCCTGGTGACGTGGGCCGCTGCGACCGACCACGACCAGGGCACAAACTCGGTTGGCCGCGGCACCAAAGCTGGGTAGCCTCGCGCGGGTGCCCGAGTTGCAGCGCCTGCGAGCCGACCACGCCCCGGCGGTCCTGGCCTTCGAGCTGGCTAACCGCACTTACTTCGCCGCCTCGATATCCGATCGGGGCGATGAATTCTTCGAGCAGTTCACCGACCGGCACGCCGCCTTGCTGGCCGATCAGGACGCCGGGATCGGCGCCTTCTACGTGCTCGTCGCCGAGGATGGTGCAGTCCTGGGCCGGTTCAACCTGACCTTCACCGAGGACGGCGCGGCCGAGGTCGGCTACCGCGTGGCGGAGGACGTCGCCGGCCACGGCGTGGCGACGGCGACCGTGCGGGAGCTGTGCCGGCTAGCCGCAGTGCGACACGGCCTGCGGACGCTCAGAGCCGCCACCTCCCGCGAGAATGCGGCGTCTCAGCAGGTACTGGCCAAGAGCGGGTTCACCCCCGCTGGCCCAGCTGACCCAGCGCACCTCGGCGGGAAGCCGGGCACCTGGTATCAGCGCGACCTGGCCGTCGGCTGACCCGGTTCGACCCGGCCCTCCGAACCCAGGGGCACGGCCGCCCGCTGCCGGTCGGCCCCTGCTAGACGGGCGCGCGGATACTGACCGGCTGTGACTGGCGCATCGCCGACGTCGCGGCAGGCAAGTGCAGTTCGAACACCGATCCGCGGCCAACTGTGCTGTCTACCCGGACTGAGCCGCCATGAGCCTCGGTAATCGCCTGAACCAGGGCCAGCCCAAGCCCGAACCCGCCTGCAGCACGGTTGCGACCCGAGTCCACGCGCGTGAAGCGCCCGAAGATCCGCCCGACGTCGGCTGCTGCGATGCCCGTCCCAGAGTCACTGACAGCGATGATGACGAAGTCGCCGTCGCACCGCGCGCTCAGTTCGATGCTGCCGTCGTCGGCGGTGTTGGAAATCGCGTTCTCGATCAGCGCATCGACGGCGAGGGTGAGCCGGTCGCGGTCCGCATCGATCGTCGCGTCCGGCGCCTTGCCGAGTGACCATCGTCGGCGTACGTGCGCCCACCGGTCGACGTTCTCCCGCAGGAACTCGCGGATGTCCACCGAAACCGTGGTCAGGAACTCTGGCCGCTCGGCCGAGGCCAAAATCAGCATCCGGCTGGTGAGCCGTCGCATGCGCTGCAGCTCGCTGACAGCCACCCGGGCGTCGCGCGCGATCTCCTGGTCCTTCGTTGCGCGCTCGATGAGCTCGGCGTGGCCGAGGGCAATGGTCAGTGGTGTGCCCAGCTCGTGCGAGGCATCCTGGAGAAATTGACGCTGCTGTTCCAGCAGGCGGAGGTTGTGCTCGGAGACTCGCTGGATCTCCTCGACCGCTGCCAGCCGACGCCGCGAATGCCAGACCATGATCACGAACATCAGGGCGATCAGCGGCACCTCGGCGAGATAGTCGAGATCCTGCTCACCCCGCAGAACCTGCCAGCCGATCAGGCCGCCAGTCAGCAGCGTCAGCGCAGCGGCCGTGAGCAGAGCGGATCCCAGGTGCCAGAGGCGGAAACCGTAGATCGCAGCCAGGCTGACCCAGATGACCAGGAACGGAACGGTCTGCCATTCAGCGAGCAAGCGCATGGCCAGCAGATTGAGCAGGATGAAGACCACCAGGGCGATGTCCACCCAGGAGGCTCTGACCCACCTGGGTATTCGCTCACGCATCGATACCGCTCCCGCAGAGCATGACTGCAACCACCCGCGTACCCAACCCCGCTCGCCGCCTTCCTCATGTCATCCCAGGTCAGAGACAGAGGAATACTAAGGCCGCTGAGCACTGAGCGGCAGCTGCCACGAGTCCGACTGGGCGCGCAGGTCGGCGTGCTGCCGGGTGCTGCGGCCGCGCTGGGGCGCCGCCGGCCTATTGACAGCTCGATGTCGCCAGATGATACTCCCGGGTAACCGCGAATTACTGGCCAGTAACACGGTGCTCATACCCACGAGGATGAGGAGCGGCCAGATGCGACTGTCCACGCGTATTGTCGCTGCCGTGCTCGGCAGCACCGCACTCGTCGCCGCCACCGTCGCGACGCCGTTATCGGCGTCGTCCGCACAGGCGGCGACGCTACCTCTGCAAGGAGAAGCCCAGGCATTCCTGAACTCGACCTTGTTCTGGAATTTCAGCGCGGCACCAGCAGGGGCTAATCTCCCCTGCACCCCGTCCACCGCCCACCCATACCCGGTCATCCTGACCGAGGGCACCTTCGCCAGCATGGCCAACAGCTTCGGCGCCGTCGCTCCGGACCTCGCGGACAACGGCTACTGCGTCTACGCGTTCAACTATGGCCAGACGCTGCCGCTGACCGGCATTTACGCGACGGGAGACATTGCCGCGTCGGCGGGCCAGCTGGCAAGCGAGGTGACCCGAGTCCTCGGCGCGACCGGCGCTAGCAAGGTCGACATCGTCGGCTGGTCGCAGGGCGGCATGATGCCGCGCTACTACATCAATGATCTCGGCGGCGCCGCCAAGGTGAACATGCTCGTCGGGCTCGCGCCCAGCAACTACGGGACCACCCTGGACGGCCTGGTGGCCTTGCTGTCCCAGCTCGGCACCCTGGGCGTCGCTACCGCACTGCTGTCGGCGACGTGTCCCGCGTGCGGCGAGCAGCTTCAGGGCTCGGCGTTCCTGACCAGCCTCAACGCGGCACCCACGGCGGCCGGGGTGAAGTACGTCGTGATCGAGACGGCCGACGACGAGGTCGTCACTCCGTACTCGGATGCCTTCCTGCCGGCCGCCAGCAATGTCCAGAACATCACTTTGCAGACTCAGTGCCCGGAGGATCATAGCGACCACCTGTCCATCCCGTACGACTCCAACGCCCTCCAGGACGTGATCAACGCCCTCGGCCCGGACAACCCCGACTTCCAGCCTGCGTGTGCATCGGTCGGACCGCTCATCGGAAACGTGTGAAGATCAGATCCGCGAGGATAATTTCGCTTCCAACCTGCGGAAATCACAGATAGTGACTTCTACATCACTCTTGTAGTATCGGGCGATGGAGCCGATGCTGTGCCCTGTTCTCATCGACAGGCGCACCGAGCTGCGGAACCTGACCAGCGCACTGGACGCTGCTGGCCAGGGCCGCGGCCGCGCGGTCTTCGTCACCGGTGACTCAGGCGTCGGTAAGTCCCGTCTGGTCAGAGAGGCGACCGCGGTGGCTGCCGAGCGCGGCTTCTTCGTCCTGGTCGGCCGTGCCACCGAGTCATCGGTGCCCGTGCCGTTCCGGCCCATCACTGAGGCCCTGATGGGTGCCGCCCGGGCTGGCGTGGTGCCGGATGCACCCGGCATCGCCGACTATCGCGCCGCGCTTGGCACCCTGGTGCCGGAGTGGAGCCGTCCGGACGACGGCGACGCGGAGGTATCCCCGGTCATCTTCGGCGAGGCGCTGCTGCGGATGCTGTCGCTGCCAGCCTGGCCCGGCGGACTCCTGGTGCTCGAAGATCTGCACTGGGCGGACCCGGAGACCGTCGCCATCGTCGAATACCTGTCGGACAATGCCTCCGCGACCGGCGTCACCTGCCTCATCACGATGCGAGGCGCGCAGCCGTCACCAGCACTCGACCTGCTCCGCTCGCTGACTGCGCGGCGAGCCGCGAGCACCGTCGAGCTCGCCCGGCTGTCGCCGCGCGCCGTCGGCAAGATGGCTGCGGCCTGCCTCGACGTCCCTGAGGTACCCGAGGAGGTCAGCAGGCTGCTCGCGCGGTGTGACGGCCTCCCGTTCGCCGTCGAGGAGATCCTTGCTGCGGCCGTGTCGTCCGGCGAGCTCGTGCACAAGCCCGAGGGCTGGCAGGTCAACGCCGACGTCGTGACCGGCGTGCCACAGTCGATCATCGGCTCGGTGCGCAACCGCATCGCCGGGCTCGGCGAGCACGCCCGCAGCGTGATCGTGTCAGCCGCGGTGCTCGGCCGGCAGTTCGACTGGGCGCTGCTGCCGCGCGTTGCGGAGGTCACCGAGTCAACGACACTCGACGCGCTGCACCAGGCGCACGAGGTCCAGCTCATCGAGCCGGTAGTCGCGGACGCCGGAGCCTTCCGGTTCCGGCACAGCCTGACGAGGAGCGCGATCGTCTCGGACTTGCTACCCCCGGAGCTAGCAGCGCGGTCCGCGCGGGCAGCCGAGGCGGTCGAGGCGGCGCATCCGGGCCTGCCAGGCCCGTGGTGCGTGCTCGCTGCTGAGCTTCGCGCGTCGGCCGGCCAGCCGATTGACGCAGCCCGGCTGCTCCTGACGGCCGGGCGACGCGCACTCCAGCAGGCGGCCATCACGAGCGGCACGGCTGCGCTGCAGGACGCGCGCAGGTTGCTCGCCGAGGCGCCGGAGCACCCGGCGGGGCTGGATGTCGATGTCGACGAGGCGCTCGTCGACACGCTCGCCCTCTCGGGCAAATACGAGCAAGTGGGCCTGCTCATGACCGACCTGCTCGCCAGGCTCGGCCCGTCCGATTACCGACGCGAGGCGCTGATGCGGGTGCGGGCTGCCAGCACCCGCCCCGAAGACAACCTGGAGTCGGCCGCTGAGCATCTCGCGGTTGCGAGCGCTATCGCCGAGCGCTTGCAGGAGCCGGAGCTGGCGAGCCGGGTCGACGTCGCGACGGCGCGTTACGCCCTGGTCACCGGCGAGTTTGACCGGGCGGAAACGCTAGCGCGCCGGTCACTCGCGGCGGCCGAACGCGCCGGGCTCACTGGCTGGGCTGCTGAGGTCGCGGTGGAGGCGCTCGGCATGATCGGCCGGATCGAGCGGATCCACAACCTAGGAGGTGCCCGCGCCGCATTCGAGCGAGCGCACAAGATTGCCGACAAGCGGGGGCTCGGTGTGTGGCGGATCGCGGTGCTCCACCGCCTCGCGACCATCGACATGCTCGATGAGGGTCAGACGAGCGGACTCCTCGACGTGCGGGATCTGGCGCACGAGGCCGGCCTGTTCTCGATCGCCACGACGATCGACCTTCAGCTCGCCAACCTGCTGAGCCTGAGCACGGACACTGACCACGCGCTGGAGATGGCCAGGGAGTGCGAGCGCGAGGCACGCCTCATCGGCTCGCACCGGATCGAGGCGCTGGCCCTGTGCCTGCAAGGCCTCGCTTTCGGGATTCGTGGCGACGCGACGGCTGTCGAAGCCGCCGCCGCGGGCGCTGAGGCGGTCCTGCCAGGTGATCCTGAAGTTCTGCTGACCACCGTGGGCCAGGTACGCGTGGTCAGCGCGCTGTTCCGGGACGAGGTCGGGCAGGCGATGGACTGTGCCACGCGTGCTGGCGAATACGTAGCGCAGGTGCTCAGCGCGCCGCGCCGGGCGCGGGGTTACTACTCACCGATGCAGATCCCGGTCGTCGCGCGCGGGCGATCGTGGGCGGTGCGCGCGCTGCTCGCAGCCGCTAGCGGGGACGGTGGAGAGGCGGAGATCGAGCAGGCCGAGTACGTGGGCGCCTCGGTGAGCTGGAACCGGGGGTGCCTCGCATACGCCGGAGCCGTGCTGGCAGGGCGAGCAGGAGACCGGGAGCGCGCCACGTCGCTCGCTGCCGATGCAGCGGTGGCATTTGCGCCGTTTGCGCCCTGGTGGAACCATCTGGCCAGGCGGCTCGTGGCGCAATCTGCTATCCGGGGCGGCTGGGGCGAGCCAGTGCCCTGGCTGCGTGAGGCAGCGGCCGCGTTTGAGCTGTCCGGCCACGCTCAGCTCGCCTCGGCATGTCGGGGGATCCTCCGCCAGGCGGGCGTGCCGGTGCCGCGGTCCGGTCGCGGCACCGCGAAGGTACCCGCGCAGCTGCGCCAGCTCGGCATCACCAGCCGCGAGATGGATGTTTATCTGCTGGTCGCACGCGGGTACTCCAACGGTCAGATCGCCGAGCAGCTGTTTATCTCTCCCAAAACTGTCGAAACCCACGTGGCGAGCCTGGTAGCCAAGACTGGGCAGGCAGGACGCAGGGAACTCGTGGCGCATGCCGCCCGCAACGTCGGGAAGTCGGTTAACTCAGGACTGCCGTCGGCGTTAGGTCAGGGTCCGCCCGATGCGCTGATGCGCAGGTTGCGGCATCGTTGCTGGCTAGAAGTTACCTCAAAGTAACTGAGAGTCAGCGAGGAGGCACCCCCCATGCAAGCCACGGCAGTTGCGGCCACCTGCCCGAGCGGCTCATTCGAAGAGCAGGCGATCCCCCACGCGCGCCAGCTGCACGCGGTCGCGCTACGACTCACCCAAAACCAGTGCGACGCGGAGGACCTGGTCCAGGACACCCTCGCCAGGGCCTATACGAAGTTTCACCAGTTCACCCCCGGTACGAACCTGGGAGGCTGGCTGTACAAGATCTTGCTCAGCACGTTCTACAGCGGCTGTCGGCAGCGCAAGAGTCGGCCCGCCGAGGTGCTGACGGCGGACAACGATGCGACCGGGCGGGCGTCGACGGTTCCCCCGGCAAGGTCTGCCGAAGCGGAGGCGCTCGGCCGGCTGGGCGACTCGGACGTCATCCGTGCGCTGGCCGATCTGCCCGTCGCGTACAAGACGGTCATCTACCTCGCCGACGTCGAGGGCTACCGCTATGCCGAGATCGCCGACGTGTTGGATATGCCGATCGGTACGGTCATGTCTCGAATGCATCGCGGCCGGGCGATGCTGCGGGCCAAGCTCAGCCAGCCGCACGCTGCCGCAGCGCAGGCATCCGTTCGCCGGGCGTTCACTCCGCCCAGGGAGGGCACTCGTCTTGCCGCGTGAGCAACACTGTTGGAGTCGCGTAACAATTGCTCATGAGCAAAACCCCCGCGACGCCACCGCCCGGTGACAAGTCAGTTCGGACCGCGCCACCTCAGCCGCCCGGCTGGTCGCGCTGGCTCTGGCTGCTGTGGCTCGTCCTGATCCTGGTCTGGATTGTGCCGTCGTTCGTCCACACGACGCCAACAACGGTGCAGACCTACTCGCAGTTCACCAGCGACGTGGCCGCACACAAGGTCAAGAGCGTCACCATCCCGAGCCCGTCCGCGGAGGGCGCCAACGTCACGGTCACCGGCACGTTCACTGACGGCAAGGACTTCACCACCGTCACACCGCCGATCACGCCAGGCTCGCCGCTAGCCGACAGCCTGAAGTCGGCGGGCGTGTCGACGACCTATCAGGCGCCACCAAGTTCGCTCGGCGGCGTGGTGTTCGAGATCCTGATATTCCTGGTGCTGCCGTTCGTCGCGCTCTTCTTCATCTTCCGGTGGATGGCGCGCCGGACCGGGAGCTCGCTGCAGGGCGTCATGGGTGTAGGCCGGTCGAGGGCCCAGGTCTTCGATGCCGAGCGGCCGCAGACCCGGTTCAGCGACGTGGCCGGCTACGACGGGGCGAAGGCAGAGATCAGCGAGGTCGTCGACTTCTTGCGCAACCCGACCCGGTACCAGAAGGCCGGGGCGATGACACCGCGCGGCGTGCTCATGGTCGGCCCGCCCGGCACCGGCAAGACGCTGCTGGCCAGGGCGGTGGCCGGGGAGGCTTCGGTGCCGTTCTTCTCAGTGGCGGGCTCCAGCTTCGTGGAGTTGTTCGTCGGCGTCGGCGCCGCCCGGGTGCGGGACCTGTTCGCCCAGGCCCGGAAGCAGGCACCGGCCATCATTTTCGTGGACGAGATCGACGCGATCGGCCAGCGCCGGGCGGGCTCGGGCGCCGTCGTCTCGAACGACGAGCGCGAGCAGACCCTCAACCAGCTGCTGTCCGAGATGGATGGTTTCGATCCGAGGTCGGGCATCGTCGTGCTCGGCGCGACCAACCGCCCGGAGGTGCTCGACCCGGCCCTGCTCCGGCCCGGCCGGTTCGACCGGCAGGTCGTCATTCCGCTGCCGACGCTGGACGAGCGCGCCGCCATCCTGGCGGTGCACTGCCGGGACAAGAAGCTCGGTCCTGATGTGGATCTGGACGTCGTGGCCCGCGGGACGCCTGGCTTCTCCGGCGCGGACCTGGCGAACCTGGCCAACGAGGCGGCGATCTTCGCAGTGCGGGACGGCCGCGACGTCCTCAGCGCCGCGGACTTCGACAACGCGAGGGACCGCATCCTGCTTGGCCGACGCGAGGGGTCCAACGTGCTGCTGCCCGAGGAGAAGCACGCGGTCGCCGTGCACGAAGCCGGTCACGCGCTGGTGGCGGCTCTGTCCGACCACGCTGATCCGGTGGCCAAAGTGACGATCCTGCCCGCCGGCCAGGCGCTCGGCGTCACCCAGCAGCTACCGCTCTACGAGCGGCACCTGTACGGCGAGGACTATCTCACCGAGTCGCTGGCCGTCCGGCTCGGCGGCCGGGCGGCCGAGCTTGTCGAGCTCGGCCAGGGGTCGACCGGCGCCGCGAACGACCTGGCGTCTGCCACGGAGCTGGCGACCAAGATGGTCCGCGAGTTCGGGCTCTCCGACAAGCTCGGGCCGATTGGCTATCCGCAGGGAGGCTCGGTGTTCCTGGGCGACGGCGCTGGCTCCGGTGGCTTTTCTAGCCGGCCGTTCGCCGAGGCGACGCAGGCGGAAATTGACGCGGAAGTGGCCCAGAAGCTGCGGGACGCCGAGCAGACGGCGGTGTCGCTGATCCGGGCACACACGCGCGAGCTGGACCAGCTCGTGGCGCTGCTGCTGGAGAAGGAGACCGTCGACGGCGCCGAGGTCTACGCGATTGTCGGCAGGCCAGTGCCGGAGCGCCGGACCGACCAGCTGACCATCGTGCCGCACGGTGCTTCCGCTCTCTCGCCGTCGGATGACGCGCAGCCGGGCGCTGCCGGAGGACAGCACCGGGACGGTGTCGGCTAGCGCCACCAGGGTCGACGGCGGATCAAGGCGAGGCGCTCGGCGGGTTCGCTGATGCCTGCGGAGTGACCCGCCAGGCTTTGAAGGTGCAGGCCGACCCAGAGCACGTCGGGCTCGCCCGCACTGGCCGGCGCGGTGTCATCGGAGCTTGTGCCGCCCGGCGGTTCGACAGGCAATGGCGCCGCGGCTCGCCGCGCCGGACGGGCGATCTGGGTGGCCACCGCGTCGTAAAAGTGCGAGAGCTCGGCGGCCCTTTGCCGCAGCTCGGCATGCAGCCTGCGGTCGTCGGCGTGCGGCGCGGCTCTGGAGGGCAGGCTGGCCAGCGAGTGCGCGGTCAGCCGCAGGCGTGTCGACGCCATGACCAGCTGCCACAGATCGGGCTTGGTGAGCCGCTTGGAGCCCTGCTCGGTCAGGTATCCGCGAATCGCGTCGTCGAGCTGGGCCCCGGAGGCGATGGCTGTGACGACGCGGTCTGGGCGGCGCTCCCGGTCGCCCAGCACCCAGTCGACGGCGTCACCCAGGTAGCCAGCTCCTACTCTGAATGCGTCCGCGAGATCGTCCCCCACCACCCCAGACGCGCCGCGCGGCCAGAACAGGAAACCCACGACGAGACTGACGGCGCAGCCGATGGCCACGTCCTCGACCCGCAGCAGGCCGACTTTCCAGCCGGCCGGGACTATCAGGTTGAACAGCACAACCACGAGAATCGTGAACGCGGCCTGGCCGACCGCGAACGCTGCGGTACCTGGCGTGTACGCGGCGACGAGGACAGCGCATGGGTAGATAATCCAGAGCGCCGTCGGATTTGTCCCAATGGCCACCAGCAGCGCGCCGCCCACGACGAACCCGGCGATCGTGCCGGCCAGCGCCCGCAGAGCGGTGGTGCCCGTCGCAGCCGCGCTGGTCCGCAGCACCGACAGCGTGCCGAGGACAACCCAGAACGCGTGCTCCACGTTGGTGACCTTCGCGACCGCCACAGCGGCCGCGAGCGCGATCGCGCCGCGCGCGCTGTTGCGGAACCAGACCGTCCGCTGCGGCGCGTCGGTGGCGACCAGCCGGGCCGACTGCAGTAGGTCCTTGAGCAACCTCGGCCTTCCGGCTGCCTGACTCGCCTCGGCCGCTGGCAGCCCCGCCTGCCAGCGCTGCCGCTCCGCCGCGACGTCGGCCGGGGTTGCCGCCCTGGCCGCGATCCTGGCATCGCCCAGCGCCGCTCCGGTGGCGATTCCGACGGACTGAGCGTGGAACGCGACATCGGCCGCACTGCTCGAGGTGGATTCGCCGGACAGGCGCTGCAGGTGCTCGGCGCTTGTCAGCCTGGCCGACCAGATGTCCCGCAAGTCCACGCCCGACTGGCCGCCAGCCAGCACGCTGGCAACGTCGCGAAGGCCGCGGGCGCACATCGTCAGCAGCGTCCGGTCCGACGAGTCGGCGACCGTCAGGTCAAGCCGACCATCGGTTGCCTCGATCACGTGATCGGCGCACCACTCGAGCAGGTGGACCAGGCTCGCCAAACCCAGGTCAGCGGCCGCCAGACCGATCGGCCGATACGGGGTCGCGATAAACGTGTCCCGGAGCTGCTTCTTGGCCGACCGAACTGCTGCCTCGCACGCATCCCGCTGTCCGCCGACGCCGATTGCGCCGCGTAGCGCGCCCTCAAGCCGGGCAGCGAGCGCGACCGCGAGCGCACCTGCGTCGGCGCGGAGCCGGTCACCCGGCGGCCGGGGTGAGAGCAGCAGCACGGCCGCGGTGCTGGCGGCCGACGCCAGCCACCAGCCGGCGAGCCTGGAGGGCAGCGTTGCAATCCCGCCGGCCGACGCGACCGGCAGCACGAACGCCAGCAAGGTGGCGGTGACCGCAGATGCGGCGTTCGGCCCGGCCGAGCCCGCAACGTAGACCAGGAACCCTACGGGGATCGTCACGATGGCAGCGAGCCAGGCCGGGCTGCTGGCCACGGTGCCGATGATCAGGGTCACGCTGCCGGCCACAGCGAGCCCGAGGTGTGCCACCGCCTTGTCTTGCCAGCTCCCGCCGAACGACGTCATGACCAGCGCACCGATTCCGCCAAAGCTGGCGAACAGCGCCATCTGCGGATCGTGGAGCACCTTGAACGTCAGGGCGAACAAGCTAGGGATGACGATCGTCGCGCGCACCGCGCGCAGCGCGGCGGGCCGTGACCACACAGGGACGAGCCCGCGGAGCTCGGCACCTAGGTCGGCTGGCCGCCACCTGCGGTTCATAGGGCTCCACTGTCCCACGCCGCCGGCCCTTCGAGCAGCCAGCGGGCGCTGTCTAGGCTTTCCTCGTGGCGACTGCGAACAGCGACCGGCGCACGGCCGACTCCCGCTCCGTCCCGGCGCCGATGCGGCGTGACGTGCGGCTGCTCGGCGAGGTCCTCGGCCAGGTCATCTGCGAGGCCGATGGGCCCGGGCTGCTCGAGGACGTCGAGGAGCTCCGGCACCGGGTGATCGCCGCCCGCGACCCGCGGACCTCGGCCGACAAAGGCGACGCCGCCGACGATGACATCGCGACCCTCGTCGCCAGCTGGCCGCTGACCAGGGCGGCGGCGGTGGCGCGGGCATTCACGGTCTACTTCCACCTGGCCAACCTGGCCGAGGAACACCAGCGAATCAGGACGCTACGCGAGCGCGACACCGGCGCCGCGCCGGTACGCGAATCTCTGGCCGCCGCGGTCACCGCTCTCGGCGGGTCTCGTGTCGCCGACGCCGGCCTGCTGGCACGGCTCGAGGTGCATCCAGTGCTCACCGCGCACCCCACCGAGGCGCGGCGGCGCGCCGTCACCGAGTCCTTGCGGCGGATAGGCGGCCAGCTCGACGTGCTCGACGGCCAGCACCTCGGTGCCACCGCGCGCGCGGAAGCGGTGCGTCGGCTGCGCGAGGAAGTGGATCTGCTCTGGCGCACAGCAGCCCTGCGCGACCAGGCGATGCAGCCACTGGACGAGGTGCGGACCGGTGCCGCGGTCTTCGATGAGACCCTGTTCCGGCTGGCGCCGAGCGTGTACCGGTCGCTGGACCGGGCCCTGCTCGGCGACCAGTCCGGGGCAGTACCGCCGCAGGCGCCGGCATTCCTGCGGTTCGGCAGCTGGATCGGAGCCGACCGGGACGGCAACCCGTTCGTCACCGCGGACGTCACCGAGCAGGCCGCGACCATTCAGGCCGAGCACGCCCTGCGCGCCCTGGAGAACGCGACCACCAGGATCGGCAGGTCGCTGACCGTTGACGCCGGGCTGCTCGAGGCGCAGCGGGGCGCCGATCGACCGATTCGGCCGGCCTACGACGAGCTCGTGGCAACGCTGAGCGCTGCCAGGCAGGCGCACCCGGACCTGGTTGGCGAGCTGATGGCGCACTCGCCTGGCGAGCCGTTCCGCGCCTTCCTCCTGTACGCGGGGCGCCGGCTGCAGGCCACCAGGCTCTCGTTCGAAGCGCCGCCCGAACTGCGGTACCGCTCGCCCACCGAGTTCATCGCCGACCTGCGACTGGCCCAGGGCGCGCTCGCAGAGGCCGGAGCTGCCCGGCAGGCCTACGGCGAGCTGCAGCACCTTATCTGGCAGGCCCAGACCTTCGGGTTTCACTTTGCTGAGCTCGAAGTCCGCCAGCACAGTGCGGTGCATCGCGCGGCGCTGCACGAGCTGCGCGTTGGCCGGCCGCCCTCTGCGGAGACGGCGGAGGTGCTGGCTACCTTCGCGGCGATCAAGGCTATTCAGCAACGCCATGGAGCAGTCGCCTGCCGCCGCTACGTGGTGAGCTTCACGACTTCTGCCGCAGATGTCGCGGCCGTCTACGAGCTCGCCGAGTTCGCCTGCCCTGGCGACACACCAGAGCTCGATGTGGTGCCTTTGTTCGAGAGCGGCGACGACCTTGCCCGGGCGGCGCGAATCCTGGACGAGATGATCGCGCTGCCGCCGGTGGCGCGCAGGCTGGTCGCGTCGGGCCGCCGACTCGAGGTCATGCTCGGCTATTCCGACTCCGCCAAGGAGCTCGGCATGGTTAGTGCGACGCTACGGCTGTTTGAGGTACAGCTGCGGCTATCCCGGTGGGCGGCCGAGCGGGACATCAGGCTCGTGCTGTTCCACGGGCGTGGGGGTGCCCTTGGCCGCGGTGGCGGGCCGGCCGGCCGCGCCGTGCGTGCGCAGGCGCCGGGTTCCGTCGATGGCCGGTTCAAGGTCACCGAGCAGGGTGAGGTTATCTTCGCTCGATACGGCCATCCGGTGATTGGCCAGCGGCATCTGGAGCAGGTCACCTCGGCCGTGCTGGTCGCGTCCGCTGGTGACGAGGCCGGGCCGCCAGGCCAAGCCCGGCAAGCCGGCGATGGTGCCTCGTGGCTCAACGACCTGACGGCGTTCGCGGCCGTGGCGGGTCCGCTGGAAGCCGCCGCGCACGGGGCCTACCGGGCGCTTGTCACGGCCGACGGGTTCGCCGAGTGGTTCGCCCGGCTCAGCCCGCTGGCCGAGATCGGCGGCATGCGGCTCGGGTCCAGGCCTGCCCGTCGCGGACTCGGCGCGCCCACGAGCTTGGCGGACCTGCGCGCCATTCCCTGGGTGTTCGCCTGGTCGCAGACGCGCATCAACCTTCCGGGCTGGTACGGCTTGGGCAGCGGGCTCGCGGCGGCCATCGCGAGTTCTGGCGGCCTGGCGGCTGTGCGCACGGCCTGCCGCGACTGGCCGCTGCTCTCCGTGCTGCTGGACAACGCGGAGATGAGCCTCGCCAAGACCAACCGCCGCATCGCCGTGCGGTACCTTGCGCTCGGCGGGAACGAGCGGCTGAGCGCGCAGCTCCTCGCCGAGTACGACCTGACCAGTCGGCTTGTCCTGGAGGTCACCGGTCATGACCGGCTGCTGGCCGGCCGGGACGTACTCGCGCGCGCGGTCGCACTCCGCGATCCGTACGTCGACGCGCTGTCGCACCTGCAGCTGCGCGCGCTCACCGCTGTCCGCGCCTGCACGGACCCCGATGACCACGCGGCGCTGGAGCGACTCCTGCTGCTGACCGCTGGCGGGGTGGCCGCCGGGCTGCAGAACACCGGTTAGCGCAGCTTCGGCGGGCCTGCTCGCGTGCGGCCGTGTGGTATCAATGCGCCATGACGAGCCAGGCCGGACCGGTCGTGGGCACCGCTGACACCGGCCTGCCCGAGCTGCTGAGCCTCGAGCGGATCGATGCCGACCTGTTTCGCACCGTCGTGGTGACCGCCGAGCCCGCCGGCTTGTTCGGCGGGCAAGTGGCGGCGCAGGCCCTGCGGGCGGCGGCGCACACCGTACCCGAGGGCCGGTTGCCGCATTCGCTGCACGGCTACTTCCTCAGCCGCGGCGACGCCTCAGAGCGTGTTCTGCTGACCGTCAGCCGGGACCGCGACGGGGGCTCTTATTCCAACCGGCGCGTCATCGCGGTCCAGAACGGCAAGGTCATCTTCAACATGGCGGCCTCGTTCCACCATCCCGAGGACGGACCGGTCTACCAGGCGCACGCCGCGCCGGAGGTGGAGCCCCCCGAACTCCTGGCAGACAGCGAGCGGCGCAGCCCCATGCACGGCGTGCAGATGCGGGTACCGACTCAGCCGCAGCCCGGCCAGCAATGGCCGTCACGGGTCTGGGTGCGATCGCGGCACCCGCTGGACACCGACATCGCGCACGCGTGCGCCCTCACCTATGTCTCGGACATGTTCACCGGGCACTCCGCCGTGCCTGGCCTGGTGATCGGCGGCCCGCTCACCAGCATCGACCACGCCCTCTGGCTCTACCGCACGGTCGCGCTCGACGACTGGGTGCTCATGGATCTGCAGCCTGAGGCCGCTTTCGGCGGCCGCGCCAGCTATACCGGGCGGATTTTCAGCCGGGACGGCACCCTGTGCGCCGGCATCGCGCAGGAGACGCTATTCCGCTCCGCCACCGCGCGGGTCGCACCGCGAGACCTCGCCTAGCAGTCACCACGTACTTCGCGTAGCGGGCATCTAGACCGTTTCGTTACCAAGGCTTATTGTGCTAATGCTCAGATTTTTTACGGCTCTCGCACAGGGCCGTGACCATATCATGACTGAGCAATGCAGTACTGAAGGTGGCGTTTCAGACACCGAGGGTGTTCGCAGGCGCGGACAGGCCTGGTCAGCGGCGAAGGAGGGCGGATGCGCCTGCGGGGTCTGCGTCTTGCCTTGCTCGGGCTCATCGCCTTG
Organism: Streptosporangiaceae bacterium; assembly: GCA_030041275.1. Taxonomy (GTDB): domain Bacteria; phylum Actinomycetota; class Actinomycetes; order Streptosporangiales; family Streptosporangiaceae; genus JAJYUU01. The sequence goes on along the minus strand of JASHOE010000351.1, from coordinate 33,234 downwards.
ATTGCCGTTGTGATCGGCGTCACACTCAGCCCGCCCGCCCGCAGTTCGACCACGGTGTCCGGCCACGTTGCCGCCTACGGGCAGACGAGCATGGTCGGGGCGTTGTTCAGCCTCACGTCCACAGGCCAGCTGCAGAATCACTTCTGCACGGCAAGTGTGGTCGACAGCCCGACCGGTGACCTGGTCGTGACCGCCGCACACTGCATGGAGAATCAGCACGCGGGCCAGGTGGCGTTCGTGCCCGATTACTCGGCTGGGCACAAGCCGTACGGGGTGTGGACGGTTACCCAGGTGATCGAGGACCATCGGTGGCAGAAGTCGGGTGACCCCGACGACGATTTCGCCTTCCTCGTCGTTACCCAGGCAGGCAACGGGATCCCGGTCGAGGATCTGACCGGCGGCGAAACGCTGGGCATCGGTGAGTCGGCCGACCGGCAGGTCAAGGTCGCCGGCTACCCGGACACCGCCGACACGATGGTGAGCTGCGAGAACACGGTAGTTGCCTTCAGCCCGACGCAGTTTCAGTTCGACTGCGATGGCTTCACCGACGGGACCAGCGGGAGCCCGCTGCTGGCCGAAGGCGTGCCGGTCGGTGCCACGGGTGAGGCGGCTACCGACGGCGTCGACATGGTGGTGGGCGTGATCGGCGGCTACGAGCAGGGCGGCTACACCGCCTCGGTGTCCTACGCCGCCCGATTCTCGGAGGAACTCGCGGCGCTGTACCAGCGAGCAGAGCTGGCCGCAGCGAGCATGGCCGGGTAGCTCGCCAGCCGGGCGTTACTGTGGCCTGGTGAGCATCCCGGCCTACGAGGAGCAGCCCGGGCCCGCGTTCCTGTTCGACCTCGACGGCACGCTGATCGATAGCGTGTATCAGAACGTGATCGCCTGGCGGGCCGCACTGGCCAAGCTCGACATCGACCTGTCCGTCTGGCGGATCCATCGCCGGATCGGGATGAGTGGCGGCTTGTTCGTGTCGGCGTTGCTGCGCGAGACCGGCAGGTCGCTGTCGGCGGCTGAGATCGAGTCGCTGCAGCAGGACCACGCGGCCGAGTACCTCGCGCAGGTCGACTCGGTGCGGCCGCTCCCCGGCGCTCGCGACCTGCTGGCCGCGCTGACCCGGCGTGGCGTGCCGTGGGCGATTGCCACCAGCGGCCGGCGGGTGATCGCCGAGACGGCGCTGGCCATGCTGCGCCTGCCGAGCGACGCCCCGCTCGTCACCAGGGACCTGGTGCGCCATGCAAAGCCTGACCCAGACCTGTTCCTGGCTGCGGCGGCCCTCATCGGTGTCGATCCGGCGCACGCGTGGGTGGTCGGCGACAGCGTCTGGGACCTGCTTGCGGCGCGGCGAGCCGGTGCCCTGGGCATCGGCCTGCTGTCCGGCGGGTACGGCCGCGAGGAGCTTGAGCGGGCCGGCGCCTACCGGGTCTACGCCGATCCAGGCGAACTGCTGACCCGGGCGGACGAGGTCGGGGTCCGGGACCTAGCCGTCGACACGGGATAACTGGCTCAGCGACAGGTATCCCGCCGCGCGCTGTCTTGCTATACCGGATTCATGACCGACGACGGGACAGCCGCCCAGATGCGCTCAGCCGCGACCGCGCTGCTGCGGCAGTTCGACGATGACCAGCGCGAGGTCGCGCACCTGCCGTTCGCCGACGACGCGGCGCGACGGTGGCTCGAGTACCGGCCGGAGCCGCGGCCCGGAGCGTGCCTCGCGCTGCTAACGCCAGCTGGGCGCAAGGCGGCGCACCGGCTGCTCGCCACGGCGCTGAGCGACCGGGCGTTCGTTCAGGCCATGGCCATCGTGGCGCTGGAAGAGGTGCTCGACCAACGGGAGCAGGGCGCGAGAAACCGGCACATCGGCGACTACTGGGTGGCCGTCTTCGGTGATCCAGCCCGAGACGAACCGTGGTCGTGGCGGTTCGAGGGACATCACGTGTCCGTGACGATGACCGTCCTCGGCGAAGCCGTCTCGCCAGCTCCGGTCTTTCTCGGCGCCAACCCGGCCCGGGTCAGCTACGCGGGCCGCGCCGTGTCGCGCCCGCTCGCACCCGAGGAAGATCTCGGCCACGCCCTTCTGGCGGCCCTCGACCGTGCCGGCCGGGCACTGGCCATAGTGGCCGATGAGGCGCCGCCCGACATCCGGACGGCTACCCGACCGCGAGCGGAGCCTGACCTGCAGCCGCTCGGCGTGTCGGCGGCGAGCCTCGGTCCTACCCCGCGTGCGCTACTCGGCCAGTTGGTCGCCCTCTACCTGGACCGGCTGGTGCCCGAGCTTGCGGGCCGGGAGGCTGGCCGGATCGGCGGCGGTGAGCTCTACTTCGCCTGGGAGGGTCCGGCGGCGCCCGGTACTCCGCACTACTACCGTGTCCAGGGCGAGGACCTGCTCATCGAGTACGACAACACCCAGCAGGACGGCAATCACGCGCACACGGTGCTGCGGCGGCCGCGCAGCGACTTCGGGGACGACATCCTGGCGGCGCACTACGGCGAGGCGCACGTGGTCTAGAACCCAGGATCGGCGGTCGAGATGTCGTAACTCGGTCCCCAGTACCACTGGGTGGCGCTTGCACCAGGCACCATGTGGGGAACGCCGGTCGGGTCGGCGATCCACCACCGGATGCGGGAGCGGATCGACGACGGCAGCGTCGAGACGGCCTGCTGCACCGCGGGCCACTCATCCAGCATCGTGTAAATCCTGGCATTGCCGGCGGGGTCGAGCTTCAGATGCTGGGTGACCCAGACTGGCACCATGCTGGGCGTCGCGTCGCCCGGCTCAACGTCGAGCACGGAGGCTGCCGGGTCGGTCCCCCAGGCGTCAATCCAGATGGTTGGCCGGCCGGCCATCTCTGCCGCCGGGACGGCGAATCGGCCGGTGGCGTACGTGGCGCACATCACACCTGCGGGAATTGCCGCGGGCGTGGCGGAGTCGTAGATCTCAATGGGCTGTTCGGCTTGGGCCGACTGCGACGCGGAACGGGACGGCTTGCCGTGCTGAGACGGACGGGCGGGGCCGGCCGGCTTGCTGGCGGCCCGTCTCACTTTGCCGCGCAGCCGCTGGCTGGCTCGATCGGCGCGATGCCGATCGCCTACTCCAGTGGCAGCGGGCTGGCTGGCGAGCGGATAAGCCATGCCCGTGGCTGCGCTGCCGCTCTGCGCACGGGGCTCGGCTACGGCATCGCTGGTGAGCCTGGAGTGGCCACCGATAGCGCCCGCCGCCGCGGTCGGCCCAGTCGTCACCCCAGCAGCGAGCCCGGCTGCGGCTACCAGGGCCGCCGCCACGCCGTAGGTCAGCAGCGACGGTCGTCCAGCACCGCGAAACTGCGGCCGGCCTGGGTCCGCGACGGCACCGGGTACCGCTACAGGCGGATACTGGCAGACGTGGCGAGCGGCGACGCGGCGCCGGGCGGCGTGGCGAGGAGCGGAACGGCGGGGCACGAGGAGCCTTGGGTGGGGCGCGGGCGGCGCTCAGCAGTTGCCCAGGGCGCTGCTGCCGGAGCTGGGTCCTGGCCGCGGCGTAGCGCATGGATGTGCCGCGGGTCAGGGCGACGCGTTGTCTGGGCAACCATCACAAGCTGGGCGCTTTCGTTACTTAGTAATAACACGGTGACAGCCGGTTTATGGGCGAAATAGTATGACCTGTGCCACTGAGGGAGGCGGCCGAGTGACTCCACGGCCCACGGCGATCGACGCCCTCGCCGCGGTCCCGGCGGCCGCCGCGCTCGTGCTCGACTTCGATGGCGTGCTGGCGCCCATTGTGGATGATCCCGAGGCCAGCGCCATGCCGGAAGGATCCGCTGCGAGCCTGGCTCAGCTGGCCAGAATCCTCGGCACGGTCGCTGTGATCTCTGGCCGGCCGGCCGGCTTCCTAGCCGAGCGGGTCGCGGTGCCCGGAGTGCGCCTGCTCGGCTCCTATGGCATGGAGCAGGTGACCGACGGCCAGCAGGTCCTGGCTCCCGAGGTGCAGCCCTGGCTGCTGGCGGTGGAAGAGGCACGCACCCTGCTGGCCGTGACGCTCGGCGGCCAGCAGGGTATCCGGATCGAGGTCAAGCCGGCATCGGTTGCCGTGCACTGGCGGCAGGCGCCAGATCGAGTGGCCGCTGGCGATTTGGTACGGGCTGTCGCTGACCGGGTCGCGGACCGCACGCACCTGCTCGCCGCTCCGGGCAAGCTGGTCGAAGAGCTGCGGCCGCCAGTCGACATCGACAAGGGATCAGCGGTAGCCGGACTGATCGGCGCGGCTCGGCCCGCGGTGGTCGCCTACGCGGGCGACGACCTAGGCGATATTCCTGCGCTGCGCGTGATGCACGAGACCGGCGGCTACGCGCTGGTCATCGATCACGGAGCCGAGACCGACCCTGGGCTGCTCGCCGTCGCGGATGAGGTGTACCAGGGAACTCAGGCCTTTGCCGACTGGCTGGCTGCGCTCGCTGACGCAGCCGAGGCTGCGGTTCAGCGGTGCTAGCCAGCTCGCTCCGCGCGCAGCTGGCGGCGCAGCAGCTTGCCGGTCGGCAACCGCGGCAGCTCGGCGACGAACTCAACTGACCGCGGGCACTTGAAGGTCGCGAGACGCGCTCGGCAGTGCTCGATCAATTCGGCCGCGAGGTCGGGCGACTCCGTTCCGTTATCGTGCGGCTGCACGATAGCCAGCACCAGCTGTCCCATCTCAGGGTCCGGCAGGCCGATCACCGCGACGTCGCCGACCGCGGGATGACTGATCAGTGCTTCCTCGATCTCCGCCGGGTAGATGTTGACGCCGCCGGAGATGATCAGGTCGGTGCGCCGGTCGCTCAGGTACAAAAATCCCTCATCGTCGACGTGACCTACGTCGCCGAGCGTGGACCAGCCGCGGTCATCCAGGGCGCTCGCGGTCTTGGCCTGGTCATTGTGGTACTCGAACGACTGGCCCTCGAAGTAGATGAGCCCGTCACGTCCTGCGGGCAGCTCGGCGCCGTCGTCGCCGACGATGTGCACCGCGGCGCCGACCGGCCTGCCCACCGAGCCGGGGTGGGCCAGCCAGTCCGCGGAGTTGATGATCGTGATGCCATTGGCCTCGCTGCCCGCGTAGTACTCCACCAGGCACGGGCCGAGCCAGTCGATCATCTGCCGCTTGACATCGGCGGGACAGGGCGCGGCGGCATGCACGACGGTCTGGAGAGTGGACACGTCGAAGCTGAGCCGCTCCTCGGCTGGCAGCCTGAGCATCCGGATGAAGTGCGTGGGCACGAACTGCACGTGGCTGACGTGGTGCGTCTCGATCGCGCCCAGGCAGCCCGCTGGATCGAACCGATCCATGAGCACCACCGTCCCGCCAAGCCGGTGCGTGCCGAGCGAGAAGTTGTTCGGAGCGGCGTGGTACAGCGGTGCTGGCGACAGGTAGACCGACTCGGGCCCGAACCCGAACACCGCGTTCATCAGCAGCGCGAGCATGCTGGGTGAGCCGAACGGCGGAAAGCCGTGCTTGGGCCTGATGCCTTTCGGGCGGCCGGTGGTGCCCGAGGAGTAGAAGAACACCGCGCCGTCGATCTCACCGGCAATCGGACCGGTGGCCTCGGCGGAGATCGCGGCTTCGTAGGGAGCCAGACCCGGGCGCGGCTCCCCTCCGGTCACGAACACTGACAGCTCGGGCTCACTCGCTGCGATGCTCGCGGCCAGGTCGGCGGTCTCCGGCGCGGCGAACAGCACCCGCGCGCCGCAGTCACGGACGATGTAGCCGGCCTCGTCAGCAGTGAGATGCCAGTTGACCGGGGTCCAGTACGTCCCGCGGCGCTGAGCGCCCCACGCGATCTCGAAGTACTCGCACTGATTGGGCAGCAGCAGCGCGACGTGGTCGCCGGTGCCCACGCCGAGCCTGGCGAGCAGCCGCGAGACCTGGCGGCTGCGCTGGTCCAGGTCGCCGTAGCTGAGCACCCGACCGCCATCGGCGGTCACGACCGCCGGCTTGCCCGGCGCGGCGGCCGCGATCTCCGACAGGTGCACCGCGCGTCAGAGCAGTTCGAGGATCGTGGCGTTGGCCTGGCCGCCGCCCTCGCACATGGTCTGCAGCCCGTACCGGGTGCCGGTCGCGAGCATGTGATGTACCAGCGTGGTCATGATCCGGGCACCGCTGCCGCCGAGCGGGTGGCCGAGCGCGATCGCGCCGCCGTTCGGGTTGAGCCGGGCCGGGTCGGCGCCGGTCTCCGCGAGCCAGGCGAGCGGCACCGGCGCGAACGCCTCATTCACCTCGTACACGCCGATATCTTCGATCGACAGACCGCTGCGCTTGAGCGCCAGTGCCGTCGCTGGGATGGGGCCGGTCAGCATGATCACCGGGTCGTCGCCGGTGACCACCGCGGTGTGGATGCGCGCCAGCGCCCTCAGGCCGAGTTCGGCTGCCTTCTCGCTGGTGGTGATCAGCAGCGCGGCAGTGCCGTCGGAGATCTGCGAGCTGTTGCCGGCCGTGATCGTGCCACCCTCGGCCTTGAACGCCGGCTTCAGCGCGCCCAGCGCCTCTAGCGTGCTGCCGCGGCGAACACCCTCGTCGGCCTCCACCTTGACGCCGGAGGGGTTGGTCACCGCAGCGATCTCCGCGGTAAACCGGCCCTCGTCCTGCGCCGCGGCGGCCTTGGCGTGCGAGCCGAGGCTGAATTCGTCGAGCTGGGTCCGGCTGAACCCCCAGCGCTCCACGATCATCTCCGCGCCGATCCCCTGGTGTGGCACCGCGCCCTGGTAGCGGGTCTTGAATCCCTCCCCGAACGGCCACTTACCCGCCGACGACGAACCCATGGGCACCCGGCTCATCGACTCCACGCCGCCGGCCACGACGACGTCATAGTGACCCGCGATCACGCTCGCGGCGGCGAAACTCACGGCCTGCTGTGACGAGCCGCACTGGCGGTCCACCGTGACGCCGGGCACCGACTCCGGCCAGCCTGCCCCCAGCGCGGCGCTCCGGGCGATGTCACCGGTCTGCTCGCCCACCTGCATCACGCAGCCCCAGATCACGTCCTCCACCACGGCAGGGTCGAGGCCAGTCCGGCTCGCGAGCGCCGTGAGCACATGCGCCGACAGGTCGGCTGGCTGGATCCCCGACAGACCGCCGTTGCGCTTGCCGACCGGCGTCCTGACCGCCTCCACGATGACTGCGTCCCGCATGCGACCCCTCCTGGCTACCTGAGTGACATCGCCGCCGGCCCGCCCGACAGCCTGATAAGTGTCGTTAAACGTAGTTAACTACGATAGCTAACTCGTCGCCCGCGGGCGAGACCAGGCGGCAACTGATCACCCAGGGTCCGACCGGTCAGCTGAAGATGTCCAGCACAGTGGCGGACTTGAGTTCGTCAGGCAGCAGCGACCGGGCCGCGACGTCCATGTGCGTCCGCCAGTGCGCTTCCGCGCCCGCGGCGTCGCCGGACTCGACCAGCGCCACGAGCCTGCGGTAGGACCGGATGACCTTCCGGAACGCGCCTGCGGGCGCCGCCGCGATAGCGGGCCGGCTGCTGGCGAGCAGCAGGTGGGTATCCACGACCTCGCGGAGAACCTGGTACTGGACGGCGAGCGTCTTGTTCCCGGCTCGCTCCACCAGCACGTCGTGGAACTGCTGCGAGCACCGGGCCCAGGTCGCGATGTCGGCGGGCGGCTGCGCGGCCGGCAGGAGCTCCTCGAGCTCGCTGGCGCAGCTGGACAGCTCGGCCACGTCCTGCGTGGTCCGACGCTGGGCAAGCAGCCCGGCTGCCACGGGCTCCAGCAGCGACCTTGCCTCGTACACGTCACTGACCGTGGTGCCGAGGGTCTGCATGAGCAGACCGACGTACCGGGCGGCCACCTCCACGCTCGGCGCGGTGATCCGCGCGCCGCGGGCACCGCGGCGCAGTTCGATCAGCGACTCGGTCTCCAGGATCCGGAACGCCTCGCGGAGGGTCGGCCTGGACACCTCGAACTGGCGCATCAGCTCGACCTCCGCGGGCAGGCTGTCACCCGCGGCGAGCTCGCCGCGGACAATTCTGGCGCGCAGATACGCGGCGATCATCTCGCCGGTTTTCACCGGTCGAAGGTGGTGTCCGACCTGGCGGGTGTCGCTGAGCATGAGAGAGCCTCTGCTGACATAGCTGACCTAGTACCCTACCTGCCGGCCTGCTGGCTTGCCATCGCTCGAATCGCGGGCGCCAGGCCAGTTCCGGCAGCGCTAGACCGGCAGCGTCGCGCCGTTCACCGGGCTCGAGTCGGGGCTCGCGAGGTAGAGGTAGCCGCGGGCGATGTCGGAGACCTTGGGCCACGCCTGGTGATCGGCCGAGGGCATGGCCTCGCGGTTCGCGGGCGTGTCGATGATGCTGGGCACGACGCAGTTCACCGTGATGCCTGAGCCGCGTACCTCGTCGGCGGCCATGGCGACCAGGTGCAGTACGCCGAGCTTGCTCACCGAGTAGGCGAAGCCAGCGCCCGTGCTGACTACACCAGCGCGGCTCGCCGTGTGCACGATCCGCCCCTGACCCCGGCCCTGCATGACCCGCAGCGCATGACTGGTGATGATGGCCGCCGACACCAGGTTCAGCTGCAGCTGGGCCGTCAGCTCGGCGACGTCGAGTTGCGCCAGCGGCCGCCGCGGCGCGAACCCGCCGATCGTGTTGAGCACCGCCCACGGGGCGGGGCCGGAGTCCAGCAGCGCGGCAACGGAGGTGTCGTCAAGGACATCGACCGCGTGATACCTGACGTCTGCGAGGCGACGGTCGGCCGCCGGGATGACCCGATCGGCGGCCTGCACCACCGCACCAGCCTCGGCAACGGCAGCGGCGACACCCGCGCCGAGCGCGCCGCCCGCGCCGAACACCACCACGTCGCGGCCGGACAGTACCTTGTCGACCACATTCCCTCCACTTCTGCGCGCCGTCAGCCGACGGTGAGCGATGCGACCAGGTAGGCCACCCCGAACGGGTCGTCGTCGTAGCGAACCACGCACGAGGGTGCGCGGCCGTCCACCGCGCCGGCGAGTACCTGCCAGGCCGGGCGGCCGGTAGCCAGCAGTTCAGCGGCCAGCGCGCTGTCCAGCGCGAGCAACGCCGCCATGTCGCCGGCCCGGAAAGCACGGCCGACCTCGGCATCAAACGGCCCAGCGCGCTCATCCAGGTAGCCGGGTGCGCGCCGGGTCCGGCGAGCGCTACCGTCGGCCATCACGAGCAGTGCCACACGCTCCCCCCGCCGGGCCAGCCGGGCGCCGAGCGCAGCGCACGCGGCCGCGGGGGTGCCGTCGCCTACCGACTGCAGTTCGCGTCGGCCGTGGTAGCCGGCATCATCGAGGAGCCGGCTGCCGAGACCGACCGTCAAGGGCAGACCGGTCTCCGGCTGTGCTCCTGAACTGCCCCCCCGGCGCAGCGCAGGGGCGTAAGCCGACAGATCGAGGCGAGCGCCGAGGTCGAAGGTCTGGCTATCGGCAGCGACGCCGACGACGACCACAATCTCCGGGGCCGTCCGTATCAGCTCGTCAACCGCCTCCCGGCAGGCCAGCCGCAGCTCCGGCAGCACTGGATCGGCACCGGTCAGCTCCCTGGCGAGCAGCGGCGGCGCGGGGCACAGCGCGGCGGCGATCAGCATCGGCTAGGCAAGCCCACGAACCGCCCTGGCAGGCGGTCGGTCGCCGCGGATAGTCGCCACCATGTCGACTACCTGCCGGGACTCGCGCACCTGATGGACCCGGAAGATGCGGGCGTCGTGCCACGCACAGATTGCGGTCGCCGCGAGCGTGCCGGGCAGCCGCTGGTCCAGCGGCAGGTCCAGGGTTTCGCCAACGAAGTCCTTGTTCGACAGCGACACCAGCACCGGCCAGCCGGTGCTGGTCAGCTCTGCCAGCCGCCCGGTGATTTCCAGGGAGTGCCAGGTGTTCTTGCCGAAGTCGTGCGCGGGATCGAGGACGATACGGTCCGGCTGCACGCCCGCCCGCAGCGCGCGCCGGGCGAGCGCCTGCGTGTGTTCCAGCACATCCGCCATGACATCGGCGTAGCCGACCCGGAACGGCCGGGTCCGCGGCCGCTGGCGGCCGACGTGCGCGCACACGAGGGCGGCGCCGAATTCGGCGGCGACGTCCGCCAGCCGGTCATCGAAGCCGCCCCAGCTGTCGTTGAGGAGGTCGGCGCCGGCCTCGCAGGCGGCCCGCGCGGTCTCGTGCCGCCAGGTGTCCACGCTGATCACGATGCCTGGATAGCTGGACCGGACAGCGGCGATGAAGCTGGCGGTGCGCCGGATCTCCTCAGCGACGTCTACCTCGGCGCCGGGAGCCGCGGGGATGCCGCCGACGTCGATGATGTCCGCGCCCTCGGCGATGGCCTGCTGCACGCGATCCAGGGCGGCCGGCTCGGCCCAGGTTGCACCCGGCTGGAAGAAGGAGTCCGGCGTCCGGTTCACGATGGCCATGATGAGCGGCTGGCCGGGCGGAAAGGCGTGCTCGCCGAGCCTGAGCACGCCGCGGCGATCGGGCCGGGCCAGCAGGGCCTGCTCGCCGTCGCTCACCTGGACCGTACCAAGGCGACGGGCGGGCGCTCGGCCACCGGAACGGGCCGCGTCACCGGGTGCACCTCGCCGCGTTCATCGCGGACGAACTGCCGCAGCAAGGCAGGCTCGCCCGCCGGTCCGGCAGGCTGGCCGAGACTGGCGGGCGCTGCCGCGCGCCGCCGCTCGGCCACCAGCAGCAGCTCGGCCGACATCAGTGCCAGGTCGTGGTTCGCCTGGTGCCGGTGCCCGCGGGAACCAAGGTCGACCTGAGCAACCGCATCCAGGCCGTGGGCGGCGACCGTGTCCATGAGGGTGGCCAGCTCGACGCCGTAGCCGACTGGGATGCTGAGCGACTCCATCAGGCTGCGCCTTGCGGCCCACTCCCCTGCCAGCGGCTGGACGACGCCAGCTAGCTCGGGCCACCACAGGCTGATGAGCGGCCGGGCGACCAGTTCGGTCACTCGTCCGCCCTCGCTGGAGGTCGAGCCGTCGCTCTCCGCCCACACCCGGCTATAGAAGCCCTTCACGAGCTGCACGTGGTCGTCGGTCAGCAGCGGTCCGAGCAGCCCGGAGACGAAGTGCGGTCCCCACCGGGTCAGGTCGGCGTCGACGAAGACGACCAGATCGCCTTTGCTGACCAGCAGTGACTTCCAGAGCGCCTCGCCCTTGCCCGGCACGCTGCCCGCCGACGGCAGTACCTCGGCGGTCCGGTAGACAACTGCGCCGGCCTTCGTGGCCGCCTCGGCGGTCGCATCAGTCGAGTCCGAGTCCATGACGATCAGCTCGTCCACCAGCGGAACCCTGGCCACCAGCGCGGCGGCGATCGAGCCGACCACGCCGGAGATCGTTCGCTGCTCGTTCCTGGCGGGGATGACCACGCTGATGGTCACGCCGAGCCGTTGCTTGGCCCCGACCAGCTGGTCCAGTTGCCAGTCGTGCCAGTGTGACGTGCGGCGAGCAAACCAAGCCTGGGTGCGGTCGTCCATCACCGGGCCAGCCTATCGACGCAGGTCCGCCTGCCTCGCTCGGAGCGGGTCAGCGCACCGAGCGGACCGGCAGCACCGCGAGGGCGCCGGCGATTCCGCAGCAGCCGCCCACAATGAACAGCACCCGATAGCCGCCGAGGTGGCCGATGATCAGCGCGGCGAAGAGCGGCGCGAGCACCTGCGGCCCGGAGTTGGCGATGTTGAGCACGCCGAGGTCCCTGGCGACGTTCTCCTGGCGCGGCAGCACGAGCGTCACGAGCGCGGCGTCGACGGAGAGATACGTGCCGAAGGCCAGGCCGGCGAAGGCGGCGTACAGCTCCACTGCCCCGAAGGTGGGCGACAGCACGGGCAGCAGGCAGCCGGCGCCGGCGATCGCCGACGAGATGAAGACGAACGGCTTGCGCCGGTCGAGACGGTCCGACAGCGGGCCCGCGATGGCCGCGGCGAGCAGCGCGCCGACGGCCGCGATGGCGGCGATCACCGTGAGTCCCTGTGCCGGTCGCATGCCGCGAGGCAGCCGGATGTAGTCCGTGAGGATGTATAGCTCGTAGCCGACGATGAGGAAGTAGCCCATGAGAGAACCGGCCCGGCTCGCGAAGACGCACGCGAAGTCCCGGTGCCGGAGCGCGGACAGGAAGTCGGCGATCCTGACGGACAGCTTGCGGGTGTCCCGCGGCGGCCTCGGCAGGTGAGCCGATGAGGCGTCGGCGGTGTTGAACACAAAGGACAGGGCCGCCCCGGCCATCAGCAGGCCGAGAACGATGTATCCCCAGCCGACGTGCGCGGTGAAAAGGCTCGCCAGGCCCACGCCCGTGACACCCCCGACCACCATGGCCACGCCGGTGACAGCGGAGGCCGTGCCTCGCCTCGTTCGCGCGACCCGGTCCGGAATGACGGCGGTCAGCGGGGCCTGGTAAAGGTTCGCCAGCGACTGCACTGCGCACCAGCCGACCAGCATCAAGGGCACGGTCTTGATCTGGCCGATAGACGCCAGCACGAGCAGCAACGCCAGGGGACCGCCGACCAGCCATGGCGCGCGCCGTCCGAATCTCGACCTGGTACGGTCCGACAACGCGCCGCCGATGGGGTTGAAGACCAGCGCGAATCCCGCGCTGACCCCGGCGATGAGGCCGAGCACCGCGACCTTGTGCGGCCGGTCGATGTCTTCGATCTGCTGTGGCGCCAGCACCGTCCCGGCCCCTGCGTACAGCGCGGACAGGGCACCGGAGGCGACGCCGAGGTTGATCAGCAGACGTCGGAACCCCGCGCGCCGCGCGGGCTCGGTGACGGTCTCTGCGGGCGCTGGCTCTGCCACGTTCATCTCGGGCATGGAGCCGCCGCCGTCAGCGGACCCGGACAACGGCGCTCAGCCGGACGTCACCGCGACTGCGGGCGGCCTCGACGACGTACTCGCCGGGCATCGTCTGCCAGCCACCGCCCGTCGGCCGCTCCGCCCACCGCTCGAAGGTGCGCGCGGCCAGGTCGATGGCAACGGTGCGGCTCTCCCCAGGCGCTGCGGCGACGCTGGCGAATCCGGCCAGCCACCGGGCCGGCCGCTCGGGATCGGGTGCGGACGGGCCGACGTAGAGCTGCACGACCTCCCGGCCGGCCCGCGGCCCGGCGTTGCGGACGGTGACTCTCACCTGTCTCGTGTCTGCGCTGATCTGCTCGTACTCCCAGGTTGTGTAGCCGAGGCCGTGGCCAAACGGGTACCGCGGCACGATGCCCGCACGCTCGTACCCCCGGTAGCCGATGAACACCCCTTCGTCATAGCGGAGCGCGCCATCGTCTGGCGTCGTCCCGAGGACGGGGCAGTCGGCCTGCCAGGCCGGCCAGGTCGTCGGCAGGCGGCCGCCCGGCTCGGCGGTCCCGAGCAGCACGTCGGCCATCGCGTGGCCTGCTTCCTGGCCGCCGAACCAGGCCAGCACTACCGCGGCGACGTCGTCGGCCCACGGGAGCTCGACCGGGGCTCCCGCGGTCACGACGACGATCGTCTGCGGGTTAGCGGCCGCGACCCGGCGGACGAGCTCGTCCTGTCGGCCCGGCAGGGCGAGAGTCGTGCGGTCGAAGCCCTCAGACTCCACCTCCTCGGTGGTGCCGACCACGACCACGGCGACGTCGGCGGCGCCGGCGACCGCTGCCGCCTCGGCCAGCAGCTCGTCAGGTGCGGCGACCGGGGGCCCGTACCCGAGCGACAGTGACACGCCGGGGAAGCCGCGTGCAAGGCTGACGCGCCGCGTCAGTGTCACATCGGTGACTGAGCCAGCGTCAAGATCGACCGGGATCCGGCGTTCCAGCGGGGCCAGGAACGCGCTCGCGGCATCCGCGGCCGTTCGCTCTACCCGGTCGTCGAACACAGTCTGGTCCGCCACCGTCAGCACGAACTCACCGGCGCCGCGGATTCCGAGCTGATGCGTGCCAGCTACCTCGGCCGTTAGCTGACCGAAAATCTCCACGCTGGCCAGCGCGTCGGCGTCGACGCCCTCCGGCAGCGGCATCCAGCGCCCCGCGCCGGTGGCCAGGGCGGTCTCATGCACGGCGTGTCCGGCTGCGTCCCTGAAGGTGACCCGCAGGCCGCGCCAGTGCGGCGGAGCGGCCGGCGCGAGCCGCTCGCGCGGGTCGGCGCCGAGCGCGAAAGTCAGCTTGACCGAGTCCGGCAGCGCCGCGGCCAGGCCGTCGAGCGGTGACACGACGTGCTCGGGGAACACGGTGGCGCTGCCGCCGCCGAGCACCCGGCCATCCCTGCCCAGCGCGCCGATCAGGGCGACCGACGTGAGCGAGCCGGTGTCTAGCGGCAGCAGGCGGCCCGGATTGGCAGCCAGCACGATCGATCGCGACGCGATCTGCCGCGCCAGCGCCGCGCCGTCGATGCGGGCCGGGCGGCTGCCAGGCGGGACCGACTCGGGCGCGCCGGCGAGCGCTCCTACCCGAGCCGCGAGCCGGAGCACCCGGCGCGCCTGCTCGTCGATCACCTCCATCGGGATCGCGCCGTCGCGGACTGCGGCGATCAGCCGGTCCCCCCACGGGCTGTTCAGCGACGGCATGGCGATGTCGAGGCCGCCCGCCGCAGTGCGCTCGGTATCCCTCGCGGCGAGCCAGTCGGACACAATGCATCCGTCGAAGCCCCACTCGTCCTTGAGCAGGTCGAGCTGCAGCGGCCCGTGCTCGGTCATGGTCGTGCCGTTGACGCCGTTGTAGGCCGACATCACCGCCCAGGCACCGGCCTCCCTGACGATCGTTTCGAATGGCACCAGGTAAAGCTCGCGCAGCGCCTGCTGGGTCACCTGCACGCTGAGGGTGAGCCGCTGCGTCTCGGAGTCGTTCGCGACGAAGTGCTTGACCGTCGCGGCCACTCCCTGATCCTGCACCCCAGTGACGTATCTGGCGCCGATCTGAGCGGTGAGCAGCGGGTCCTCAGAGTAGGCCTCGAAGTGACGACCGCCGAGAGGACTGCGGTGCAGGTTAACGGTGGGGGCGAGCAGTACGTGCACGCCCTTGCGGCGGGCCTCCTGCCCGAGCAGCTGGCCGGCCAGCCGCGCGAGCTCAAGGTCCCACGTCGCCGCCAGGGCGCTCGGGCACGGGAGCGCCACGGACGGATGCTCGGCGCCCCAGGTCGTACCGCGGACGCCGACTGGTCCGTCAGACATCACCAGTGACGCGAGGCCAATCTGCGGCAGGGCCGGAAGCGTCCAGAAGTCCTGGCCGGACAGGATCGCAACCTTTGCCGCGAGGTCCAGCCGCGCGAGTGCCGCCTCGATCGCAGCGTCCTGCGCATCACTCAGCTGAGCCACCGGGGCTGCCTCCTCGAGTCCGCGACTGATGCCGGGCCGGTCCTGCGCCATCTTGCCGTGGCGACGCCGCATTGCCTAGCGCTATCCGTTCCCGACGCCGTGGGGAGCTTTCCCCTTGCTCGATGGCCTGGCGGTCAGCGACCGTAGAGATCCGAGCGAGGCCGGGCACGGTCGTGCCGCAGTGTCATCGCCGGGCCACGGAGGAGGGGCCATGGTCATGCGAGTTCGCAATTGCATTGTCGGCAGCGCGCTGACACTGACGACAGCGGTGCTGAGCGCCGGGTGCGCCGCGGGTGGCACCGCTAGTCCGCCATCATCCGGGTCCGGCGCCGCCCGGCTGGGCCCGTCCCCCGGCTCACTCGCCGCGGCGATCGCGGGCGCATCCGCCGGGTGCGACCGGACCGCCTGGCGGTCGGCTCCGGTTACCGTGACACGCACGGTCTCCGTCCCGCCCGTGCCGGTGCTGGCCGACGTCAGGACGGCACAGCATTCCGAGTGCGGATACGACCGGCTCGTTCTTGACATCAGCGGCCCGATGCCGAGTTACGCGGTGCGCTACGTCAACCGGGTCACCGCCGACGCCTCAGGCGCCGCGATCACGCTGCCGGGTCGGCGTTACCTACTGATCACGCTGCGCTCGGCGCAGGCCCACTCGGAGGCCGGTGTCTCGACGATCTCGAGGAACATCCGGGTACCTGGTTATCCGAGCCTGCGCAGCTGGGTGCTGGCTGGCGACAGCGAAGGCGTCGTGACCGTCGCCGTCGGCCTGCCCGCCCAGGTCAGTATTCGGACCGGCGAGCTGCCCGGGCACCTTTACATCGACTTCAGGGAATAGTCCCGCCGCAGGCATCGCGCCGCCTTCGAGCCACCTTTTGCCATTTTCAGAGGTCTATCGTAGGTTTATCCCCCTACATCCCCGATGACTGGTCCTAGCCCCCGGCGAAGGCTGGTCGTGGCTGCGGTGGTTGCGAGGAGGCGCGGTGTCTGAGGGGTTTGAGACTACGCCGCCCGCGGGCAACGGCGGCGGGTGGCCCGATCGCATCGACGGCCCGGCCTTCGCCCGGCTGTTCGCGGCGCACGCCGCTCAGGTCTTCGACTACTGCTGCACGCTGACCGGCAGCGATACTGCAGCGGCTGCTGCCGCCGCTGCGGCGATATCCTGCGCGCAGGACCTGCCCCGCGCACCGCACCTGCTCCGGGCCAGGCTGTTTGCCATCGCGCGAGAGGAGGCCCTGGCGGTCGCGCCGGCTGGCCACGGCCCGCCGCCTGGCGTTGCCGTCGGCGGTCCCGGCGCACGAGGCCCGGCCGCCCTGGCCGTCCTCGGCCGCCTGCCCTCCCGGCACCGGGAAGTGCTCGCCCTCGTCTATCGGCACGGAATCTGGCCTGAGCAGCTTCCCGCGGTGCTCGGAGTCTCCGCATGGGAGGCTTACGAGCGGCTCGCTGCCGCTGAGCACGAATACGTAAGCCTGGCGGCCGGGGCCGGGCGCGACGCCTGTCCGGCCCTCGAGGACATGGTCGCGATCCCGGTCGCGCCGGTGCCCGGATCGGTGTGGCAGGACGCCGTCGCGGGGTTCACTACGCAGACTTCTCGCCTGCCCGCCCTGCCGGCGGCCCGGCCAGTCGGCGGCCGCGAGACGAGGCGGCGGACCCGTCAGCGGCATCGACTGCAACTCGCCGCCGCGGCGGTACTCCCCATCACAGCCATCACGTGGGCGGCGATCGCGCAGACCGGCGGCTCTGGGCACACTGCCGGGGCGTTTGGTGCCGCGGGTCCGGCACTCACCCGGCTCAGGCCGGTCAGCTGGCCGTCGGAGGCAACGCCGGAGACGGTCGGCCATCAGGCCACGACGCCGACGAGGCAGGGCACAGCGCCGGCCATACCGATCCTCACGCTGCTGCCGTCGACGCCGGCCGGCACGGTGCTGCCGGTGCCAACGGCGGACGTCACAGGTAGCAGCACCCATCCGGCACCGGACACCGCACCAACGGCGTCCGCTAGTCCGTCCGGATCGGCGGAACCTTCGCCATCGGCCACGTCGGTCGCCCCGTCTGTGAGCGCGTCGCCGTCTGACTCGGCATCCGCGTCGCCGTCTGCCTCGCCCACGTCGGCCACGCCATCCGCATCGCCGTCCGGCTCATCGTCAGCCACTTCGCCCGCGGCGTCATCGTCGCCCTCGGACACCTCGGTACCGGCTTCCTCGGACAGCTGAGCGTCGCCCCCGATTCCGGGCAGCGTCGGCCTAGCGCCAGAGGTGCGACGGTGCGTCGAAATGCGCGACGCGCCGCTCGGCGCCGTGCAGGGCCACCTGGCAAAATTGGTAGATGATCGCCGCGGTCGGCGCGTGCACGAAGCGGTCAAGCAGCGGAAGCCTGATGACGGGCGCATCCGACTCGGGAATAGTGAGCAGCTCGGGCTCGACGTCGAGGTCGGCGAGCGGTATCTGGTAGACCCGGCAAACCTCGCTCGCGGCCCCGGCCAGCAAGGGCGGCGGGATGCCTCCCCACACCACGACGGGCGTCATCACGTAGCCGGAGCGAGTGACGAAGTCATCGAGCAGGCCCAGGATCGCGTCCGCGCTGAGAAGCAGGCCGGTTTCTTCGTGCAGCTCGCGCAGCGCCGTGTCCTCGGCCGACTCGCCAGGATCCCGCCGCCCGCCGGGAAGAGCCCACTGACCCGCGTGGCTACGCAGGCTCCTCGCTCGCCGCGTGATCAGCAGGGCTAACCCGCTCGGCGCCGTCAGGAGGCAGAGCGCGACCGATGCCTGCCGGAGATCGGCCCGATCCGACTCGCTGCGGCGGAAGACGGCTAGGTTCGCGCTGATGGTCTCGCGGCGAGCTGCCCCCGACGCCTGATTCATCGACGTATTGTACCGGCACCGGGTTGGCCCGGCCGATGCGTCAAGGGGCTGGGCGTTTCAAGTCTCCTGGCTGGGTACTAGCTGGCGCGCGGACGACCGAAATCCGCATCACCACGCTCATCGTGGTTGAGCACTCGCATTCAGTTATCCCGGGGGTCCACTGTTCATCTCGCATGGGGCAGCACGCCGTGGCCACTTCGGATCGTAGCCCGCGTGTTCTGCCAGAAGGCGCCATGGGCGAGCCTGCACGGCCCGGCGCTGACCTAACCAGGCCCGGCTGACTCCGGCGAGGTCGACGCGGAACTGGCCCACCTGTTCGACTATTGCCTGGCGCTGGTCGGCAGTACGGACGCCGCGCTCGCCATCGCCCGTTCCGTGCTGGCCTCGGACCATGGGCGGCCGGGCAACCCGGACCGGCTTCGCGCCGTGCTGTTTGCGCTCGGCCGCGGGCGCGCCGTCGCCATGCTGCCCGCTGGCATGGCTGAGCCCGCCTACGAAGCGGCAGTATCGGTCGCCTTCTGGCGGTACTCCCGCCCGGTCGTCCTGTCGGCCTTCGGAGCACTCACTTACCGCGACCGAGAAGTCCTTGACCTGGTCTACCGGCATCGCATCCGCCCGGCTGACCTGCCCGGGGTGCTGGCGATCCCAGCCGAGGATGCTTACCGCCGGCTGGTTAGTGCGGAAGAGGAGTTCATCAGCCTCGCGGCCGAGGAGGACGCGAGCGCCGGGGCCGACCTGGACGACATCGCGGGCCTGCCGCTTGCGGCCCTGCCCGCACCGGGCAAAGACGGCCCGCCTCGCCATCGCGTGCCGGGGCTCGCTGCCCTGGGGGCTCTGCGGCAGGCGCTCACGCGCCGCCGGGTCCGACTGGCAATAGCCGCAGTTGTCCTTGTCGCGGCCATTGCCTGGGGCGTCGTGTACTTCACTACTCCAGGCCAACCCGGCAGTTTTTCCGGCGGCGTCCCGCGCGGTGGTGGCGCCAGCGCGCCGAGTCAGGTGCCGAGCGCGCCAAATCCCACTCGGGCTGCCCGAGCGAAGCGCGCTGCGCCGCCGGTGCTCCCGATTGCGCTGCTGCTGCCAAGGCCCGGCCGCTCGGCGGCGACGAGCGTAGCCCTGCCACCCCCGCTGCTGAGCCCGCCGCCCTCGCCGGCTCCGTCAGTGTCGCCGTTGCCGAGCCCATCGGTGTCGGTGAGCCCATCGGTGTCGGCGAGTCCGTCGGTGCCGCCGTTGCCGAGCCCGACTGAGTCTTTGCCGCCGACGAGTTCGCCGCCCGCTTCACCAGCAAGCTGATCAGGCGCCTTGGCTCGCATCTGGTCGGGCGAGCCGGACTGTCGTGCCGCGCAGGTATAACGGAACAGAGCCGTTTCGTAACGGTCGAACTTCTCGCCGTACTGACCCGATCAGGCGGCTTCGAAGATCGCCGCGACGCCCTGCCCGCCCCCGACGCACATGGTCTCGAGAAGGTACCGACCGTGGCGGCGTCGCAGCTCGCGCAGCCCGGTAGCGAGCATTCGCGCGCCAGTCGCGCCGATCGGATGGCCGAGCGAGATGCCTGAGCCGTTGACGTTCAGCCTGTCGGGGTCGTTCCAGCCCCAGCCGGCCAGGACCGCCAGCACCTGCACGGCGAACGCCTCGTTGAGCTCCACCAGGTCCATCGCGTCGAACCCGAGGCCCGTCCGGTCAAAGAGCTTCGCGACGGCGGGTACCGGCCCGATGCCCATGGTGGCGGGCTCGCAGCCGACGGCGGCCCAGCCGACCAGGAAACCGAGCGGCTCGAGCCCGAGGGCCGCAAGCCGATCCTCGGCCACGACCAGGCAGGCGGCAGCAGCGTCGTTTTGCTGGCTGGCGTTCCCGGCCGTCACCACGCCGCCAGGCATGATCGTGCGCAGCTTGCTGAGCGACTCCGGGGTCGAGTCCGGACGCACACCCTCGTCCTTGCTGACGGTGACTGGCTCCCCGCGTCGCTGCGGCACCTCAACGGGGACGACTTCGTCGTCGAACCGGCCCGCCGCCCACGCCGCCGCGGCGCGCTGATGACTGCCCGCCGCGTAGACGTCCGCCTCGTCCCTGGTGATGCCGAACTCCCGCGCGAGGTTCTCGGCGGTCTCGATCATCCCGGAGATCTTGCCGAACCGCCATTCGGGCTGCGACCGCTCGCGGCCACGGTCAAGCCGGTCGTACAGGAACTGGCTGCCTGATCGGGCGCCCCAGCGCATCGACGTCGTGTAGTGCTCGACGTTGCTCATGCTCTCCACGCCGCCCGCCAGCACCACGTCGGCCGCGCCGGTCTGGACCATCATGGCGGCGGTGACGATCGCCTGCAGACCGCCGCCGCAACGCCGGTCGATCTGCAGTCCGGGCACGCTCACGGGCAGCCCCGCCTGAAGCGCTGCCCACCGGCCGATGCACGGCGTCTCGCCGCTGGCGTATGACTGGGCGAACGATACGTCGTCCACCAGGCCCGGGTCGACGTCGGTTCGCTGCAGCACGGCAGTGATCACCGTCGCCGCGAGTGCCTCGACGGGAACCTCGCGCAGGCTGCCGCCAAACGTCCCGACGGGTGTTCGCAGCGGTGCGACGATAGCGGCTCGGCGCGTGGTCATGGGCTTTCTACCTTTCGCTCGTGTGCGGCCAGCGCCTCCCGGTGGTCGGGATGGGCAATCGCGAGCATCCGTTCCCGTCGCTGAGAGAGGGTGCGGCCGCGCAGGTCGGCTACTCCATATTCGGTCACGATGACGCCCGCGTCAGCCCTAGTCAGGGTGACCGGCCCGGTCAGCCGGGACACGATGCGGCTCACCCGCTGCCCGGTCGGCGACACCGCGGTCGCCGGGAGGGCGAGGATAGGAATTCCGCCGGGCGACATTGCCGCGCCGCGGGCGAAATCGACCGCCCCGCCCACCGCGCCGACGTATCGGCCCGCCGCGGTCTCGGTGTTGGCCTGGCCGGTCAGGTCGACCTCGGTCGCCGAGTTGATCGCCACGAGACTGTGCTGAGCCGCGAGGACGGCAGGGTTGTGGGTGTACCGGGTATCGCGCAGCGTGATGCGCTGGTCGGCGGCCGCGAGCTTCAGCAGCGGCTGGCTGCCCATCAGGAAGCCCGCCACGACCAGGCCGCGATCGACGCTCTTGCGTGCGCCGGTGACGATGCCGGCCGCGATCAGCTCCGCGATCGCGTCGGTGATCAGGCCTGAGTGCACACCGAGGTCGCGATGCCCGAGCAGGCGCCGGGCGATGGCGGACGGCATCGTCCCGACGCCGAGTTGCAGGGTGGCGCCATCCGGGATCAGCGCGGCGACATGGCTGGCGATCGCGTCCTGCGTGGCCTCCGGCGCCGCGGCTGGGTACTCGGGTGGCGGCCGCGACACCGGCACGAGCACATCGATGTCGTCACGTCGGATCCGTGCGTCGGATGCGACGTCGGGCAGCTGGTCATTCACCTCAGCGATGACAACCCTGGCTGCGCCGACCAGCGGCGCGAGGTAGTCGGCGCCGAGTCCCGGGCCGTAAGTGCCGTCCGCGGCCGCGGGCGGCAGGGAGAGCAGCACCACGTCTACGCGGAGCGGGCCGCTCGAAAGCACGTCGGGCAGTTGCGAGTAGTGGCTGGGCAGAATGGTCAGCGCACCCGCGGCGGCCAGCGCCCGGTTGGCGCCCACCGCGGTGTAGGAGGCAAAGGAAAGGTGGTCCAGGTGCTGCGGCGACGCCGCGGCGGAGCTGCAGATCCCGGTGAAGCACCGGACCCCGCCGAGCCGGCTGCGCTGCGCGGCCAGCGCCTCGGTGAGGCTGAGCGGCTCAGCGCATGCCTGTCCCCACGCCACGGTGTCGCCGCGCCGGACATACCGGGTCAGGTCCAGCGCCACGCGTGGAGCTTAGGCGAGCACCGCGACGTACCGCCAGTCCAGCACGTCACGGTCCGGTTCGCCGTCGGCACGGACCAGCGAGCGAAGGTGTACCAGACCGCCCCCGTCGGCCAGCAGGTCGACTCGCTCGACGTCGATGACGCTACGCAGCGTGTCACCTTCGCGCACCGGCCCTAGATGGTCGCAGCCATGCCATCCGGCCACCGTCACGAGCGCGGGCAGCGCCCTGGCCGCCTGGGAGAGCGCCAGGCCGATGGCGTGCCCGCCGTAGACGAGCCGTTCGCCGCCGCCCGCTGCTGCGTCGTGGTGCACGGCCGCGACGTTGAGGGTCAGCCGGGCGAGTTCTGGCGCGCTGGATACAACATCACCGCCAGCGACGCTGATGCGCTGGCCGGGGCTTAGCTCGGCCGCACGCGGAGCCACGGACCGCCGGGCGTACGGGGCAAGCCGCCAGCCGGACACGACCGGGTGATAGTCCGGTGCGTCGCCGCCCTGGCCGATCCCGTCGAGGTCATCGGCGTGGCCAGTGCGAGCGGCCTGGTCGCGCAGTGGCAGCATGGCGCACCGCCAGAAGTCCAGCACCGGCCGGTCCTTCTGGTCGGTCGTGGTGACCCGCAGCGCGGCGAGTCCCGTCGGAGCACGGCCCGGACGGGGCCTGTTCTGCCGCAGCCCGACAACCTCGGTCCGGGTGCGCAGCGTGTCGCCGAGCACCGGGGCGCGGCGGAACGTCAGCCCTCGGTAGAACAAGTTCGCCCTGACGTGCCGCGTTACCACGGTCGACTGGCCGATCGCGACGTCCCAGACCAGGGCCGGCGAGACAACCGGGCCGCCCCCGGTCACCTCGTGGCACAATGCGTGGTCGAGCGCGAGTGCGAGTCGGTCGCCGACGATGGCTTGGTGCGCGGCGGCGAGGCCGTCAGACAGCGTGACGCCGGGCGCGCTGGTGAAGAGCTGACCAACCACGAGGTCGTCAAAGAACGGTCCGTCTCCGGCCGGGATTGCGCTGCTCCGTACCATCTAGACGTGACTGGTCTTTCCGTGGAAGAGCAGGCGGTCGTGGCCACGGTGGCCGACTTCGTGGACCGTGACGTGCGGCCGGTGGTGCGCGAGCTCGAGCATGCCAACGAGTATCCCGAGAAACTCATCACGCAGATGAAGGCGCTCGGTATTTACGGCCTGGCGATCCCGGAACCGTACGGCGACGCACCGGTGTCGACGCCGTGTTTTGCCGCGGTGACCGCAGAGCTAGCCCGGGGCTGGATGAGCCTGGCCGGGGCGATGGGCGGGCACACCGTGGTGGCAAGGCTCCTGGTGGAGTTCGGCACCGACGAGCAGAAACAGCGTTACCTGCCGCGGATGGCGACCGGTGAGCTGCGTGCGACGATGGCGCTGACCGAGCCGGGCGGCGGCTCGGACCTGCAGGCGATGACGACGGTAGCGCGGCCGGCCCGCGGCGGCGGGTATGTGGTCAGCGGCGCCAAGACGTGGATCACGAACGCGCGCCGGTCGCAGCTGATCGCGCTGCTGTGCAAGACCGACCCCGCCGCCGTCCCGCGGCACCGCGGCGTGAGCATCCTCCTGGTCGAGCACGGTCCCGGCCTGGTGGTCTCGCGGGACCTGCCCAAGCTCGGCTACAAGGGCGTGGAGAGCTGCGAGCTGTCGTTCGACGGCTACCAGGCGCCGGCGGACGCGCTGCTGGGCACAGCGGAGGGTCGCGGGTTCGCCCAGATGATGAAGGGCCTGGAGATCGGGCGGATCCAGGTGGCCTCGCGCGCGCTGGGCGTCGCGCAGGCTGCGTTCGACGACGCGCTGGCCTACGCCCAGCAGCGGGAGAGCTTCGGCCAGCCGATCTGGCGCCATCAGCAGGTCGGGGCCTACCTCGCCGACATGGCGACGAAGCTGACCGCCGCGCGCCAGCTGATCCGGTTTGCCGCCGAGCGCTACGACGCGGGCGAGCGATGTGACATGGAGGCCGGAATGGCCAAATTGTTCGCCTCCGAGGCCGCGATGGAGATCGCGCTGAACGCCGTGCGGATCCACGGCGGATACGGGTACTCGACCGAGTTCGACGTCGAGCGCTACTTCCGCGATGCCCCGCTGATGATCGTCGGCGAGGGCACCAACGAGATCCAGCGCAATGTCATTACCCAGCAGCTCATCGCTCGGGGCGGCCTGGACCGGTAGGCCGGTCCGCGGTTACAGTGCCGCATGGCAGCACCTGAGAAGGTCAAGGCGTTCCTGGCCGAGCCGCGCAACATCATCCTCGCCGGTCTGCGCCGCAACGGCGAGCCGCACCTGAGCCCGAACTGGTTCTACTTCGACGGCGAGCGCTTCTACGTCTCGACAACCCGCACGAGGGCGAAGTACTCCGTTTTCCGGCGGAACCCGCGCGGCGTCGTGCTGGTGGATGACTCGACCGGCGCTCGCTACGTCCGTGTCGGAGTCACCGTCGAGGTCCGCGAGGATCTGGTTGCTGAGCTGCCTCGGTTCCGCGCGATCCGGGAGAAGATGGGCGTCGCGGTGCCGTCCGATGAAGAGTTCCTCGCGCGGCTGCGCTCGGAAGGCCGTGTCCTGCTAGCGATGACGCCCGACGGGCCGCAGCCCGACTGGACGATCCACGGCCTCGATTAGCGGTCGCGGCGCCACACCGGCTTGCGCTTGTCCAGGAAGGCCCGCATGCCCTCGCGCGCGTCGGGCAACTGACTCGTCGCTGCCATCACCTCGACCGCGTACCCGTAGGCCTTTGGCTGGTCTAGGTCGATCTGCGTGTAGAGGGCGTGCTTGCCAATGCCCTTGCTCTCTGCGGAGCCGCGGGTCACGCGCTCGAGCAGATCGGCCGTCGCGGAGTCGAGCTGGCTGGCCGGCACGACGCGATTGACCAGTCCCCAGTCCAGCGCCGTCCGCGCGCCGATGGTGTCGCCCGACAGCGCCATCTCAGCGGCCCGCTTGCGCCCGACGTTGCGGGCGATGGCCACCATCGGCGTATGGCAGAACCAGCCGCCCTTGCCGCCCGGCGCGGCGAAGCCGGCGTCCTCGCTGGCAACCGCCAGGTCCGCAGTGGCGACTAGCTGACAGCCTGCGGCCGTGGCCAGGCCATGCACGCGCGCGACGACGGGCTGTGGAACCTGCTGCATCAGCGTCATGAGTTCGGTGCACGTGGCGAGCAGGGAGCGTACGCCCGCGAGGTCCGCGTCGACGACGTCCGCGAAGTCGTGCCCGGCGCAGAATACCGGGCCGTTGCCGGCCAGCACGATGCCGAGCGCGTCGCTGCCGCCCACGTCGGTGAACGCGGTGATCAGCTCGCGCATGTGCGCGGCAGAAAGGGCGTTACGCCGCTCCGGCCTGTTCATGGTGATGGTGGCGAACTCTCCGGACCGCTCCACCAGGATGTGCTCGAAGGCCATGACCAGCTCCATCAGGGAACGCCTACGGGAACTCGCTCGGGCTCAGGCATGTGCTCTGGCGCAGGCTGCGCGGGACCGGCGATGATCCGCCAGTCCGGCTGCCCGAGGAGCCGCGCCAGGTCTGCGGGCGCCAGGTCGCGTGGCGGTGCCACCCGTCGACCGCCGTCTGGGCGCGACGGCTTCGGGTCCGGGCCGTGTCGTCCACCACCGCCACCGCCGCCGTCGGGGCGCAGCCCGTTGTCGCCGGCGAACATCCCGGCCCATGCGCCGAGCCCGGCGCCGACGACCGGGAAGATGATGAGGACGAGCAGAAAGCCGGCACCGGCTTCGGTCATCCCCACCTCGAAGTCGTAGACAGAGCCGGGCAGCGCGTGCTGACCAGGCAGCGTCCACTGCAGCCCGGTAGCGGCGTGCGGCAGCACCGCGATGGTTGCGATGCCGAGGACGGAAACAACGACGGCCGCAGCGAGGCCGACGCATGCCCCCGCGGCGAGGCCCTGCCTGGCGCGCAGGTCACGCACCGACAGGCCGCCGGCGCGACTCGACACCCGCCGCGCGGCGGCCATCGACGCGGCGACTGCTGCGGCGAGCACCATCGGAATCGCGAGCACCTTGCCCACCTCGTACAGCACGGCGAGGGCTGGATTGCCGATGTGCAGCTTGTCGGCAAGCGGACGGAGGCCGTACACCGCGACTCCGATCACGCCTCCTGCGCCGCCGCCTATCACCAGCGTGCTGCGCCGGGCGGGCGTGCTCCGTGCCGTGACGGCAAGCAGCCCCGCGGCATACCCGGCGATCACGCAGAGGAAGACCACCTCGCCAACCCACAGGCCGGCCAGAGACGGGCGATGTGCAGCGGTAGCGAACTCGAGGTGCTCAACCCTCGCCTTGACGGCGAGCAGCACGACGACGATGGCGCAGCCGACCGCCCGGACCAGGGGTGGCGCCCAGCCGCGAGCGAGCGGGCCGAAGCGGCGGCGGAGGAGCCACGGCAGGCCCGCGAGCATCACCGAGACGCCGACGACGGATACCCGGCTGATGAGCGTGGCGGGATCAGCGGCGGGACCGGGCCAGCCAGCCACAACCAGCGCAGCCACAGCAGCGGCTAGCGCCAGCCAATAGCGGAGAGTGCGTGGCATCCGGGCCTCCTACTGCTGCCACCGCTATCCGTAAGCCTATCTGCTGCTACGTTTCGACCCGCTCCGGGTGGGTATCGAATTGATGTTCGACCAGCGGGGTGAGGGCATGAAGGGTGACCGGGTCGAGATCGTCGTCGATATCGGCGACGGCACCCGCGCGTACGAGGTGACGGCGACGCGAGCCGGCCGCCGGGTGGAGATCACCAACCGGCGCGGCCTGGTCGAAGTGTCGGAGGTAACGCGCACCGGCACGCCCGTGCGGACGGCCCGATTCATGGCGAGCAGGATTGTCTCACTCGTCGAGTTCCCCGCCGCGGATCACGAGGCGTAGCCGAGGCCCTAGAAACGCACCGGCATGTGCTTGATGCCGTTGATGAAGTTGGACCGCAGGCGGCTCGGCTCGCCGTCGAGCCGGATGTCGGGCATCCGCTCGACCAGCGCCTGCAGGAGCACGCGTAGTTCTAGGGCGGCGAGATGCCTGCCTAGGCAGAAGTGCGGCCCGCCACCGCCGAAGCCGACGTGCGGGTTCGGGTCCCGTCCGACGTCGAACTCTGCTGGTGCTGCGAACGCGCTGGCGTCCCGGTTGGCCGACGCGTAGAAGACGACTACCTTGTCGCCAGCCGCCACCGGCCGGTTATGCAGCTCGGTGTCGCAGACGGCGGTGCGGCGGAACATGTTCACCGGGCTTACCCAGCGAACGATCTCGTCGGCGGCGGTCGGGATGAGAGACGGGTCGTCCACCAGCCGCCGCCACTGATCCGGATGCTGACACAGCGTCAGCATGCCGCCAGCCGCGGCGTTCCTGGTGGTCTCGTTTCCGGCCACGGTCAGGAGCAAGAAGAACATGTCGAACTCGTCGCTCGTCAGGGCCTCACCGTTGTCGTCGGGCTGCAGCAGCCGGGTGACGATGTCGTCGGCCGGTTCCGCCCGGCGGCGCTCTGCGAGCGCGGCCCCATAGGCGTACACCTCTGCAGCCGCCTTCTGTTGCGCGCCAGGCGCGGCCTGGAATTCTGGGTCCGCCGATCCGATCAGAATGTTCGAGAGCTCGAAGATGCGGCCGCGGTCCTCGACGGGCGCACCCACCAGCTCGCAGATCACCCATAGCGGCAGCGGTGCCGCGATCTCGGTGACAAAGTCGACGGCGCCGCGCCGGGCTACGGCGTCGAGCAGCGAGTGGCAGATCTCGCTGATGTGCTGCTCGAGCCTGCTGATCATCCGCGGCGTGAACCCGCGGTTCACGAATCCGCGCTGCCGGGTGTGCTGGGGCGGGTCCATGTTGAGCATCATCAAGCGCTGCAGCACGATGTGATCTTCGGGGACCTCGCCGAACAGCGACAGCCGGCGAGCGGACGAGAAGATCTCTGGATGCCGCGAGACGTGCGCGACGTCCTCGTGCGTCGTCACGGCCCAGAATCCGGGCCAGCCCGGTGCGCCGCCGTGCGGGTGCCAGTGCACCGGATCGTGCTCCCGCAGCCAGCTGAACAGCTCGTGCGGCGGGCCGCCTCGCTGGTAGACGTCGGGATCAACGAGGTCAATGTTCGGTGCCATCCGCTTCGCCCTTCGGCTAGACCCCGCGCCGGCGAGCCAGCCACAGTCACGTCACGGTCCACTATGCACGTTCGGGTCACCGGCAGGAAGCTCGCTTCACCGCAGCTCACACTGCGAGGCCTAGCTGGACGGTGCCGCCGGTGTCATCTCGGCTGCCGGTTGCGGCGCCGCAGCGACCTCCGCTGCCTGCGTGCGCTCTGCGTCCGCGAGCATGCTGTGCACGGACCTAAGAATCAGTATTCCGGCCGCGACTGCGCCCGCGGCGATGAAGAACGGTACGTGAATGTTGAGTGCGATGACCAGCCGGCCGGCCGCATAGGGCGCGAGGCCGCCACCGATAAACCGGACGAAGCTGTAAGCAGCGGACGCGACCGGTCGTTCCACCGGCGCGATCGTCATCACCGCCTGTGTGGTGATGGTGTTGTTGACGCCGATGAAGACGCCGGATGCGATGACCGCGGGGATCAGCACCGACCGGTCGGTGGTCCATAGCGCGATCACGAGAATCACCACGGCAAACAGGAACAGGTTCGCGTACATGGTGCGAGCGATGCCAAAGCGCGCCTGCAGCCGCGGCGCGCCGAATACCGCGAATACGGCGACGAGCATGCCCCAGGCGGTGAAGACCAGGCCGAGCTTGATCGGACTGAGGTCCATGGGGAACGGCGCGTAGCCGAGGACGGTGAAGAAGCCCCAGTTGTAGCACAGTGCCGTCAGCGACATGGTCAGCAGGCCGCGGTGCCGGAGCGCCCGCAGCGGCGCGGACAGGCCTGTCTTCATGGCGGGTAGCGGGGTCGGCTGCACCAGCGTAACGGTGGCGAGCAGCGCTATTGCCATGAGCACCGCTACGCCAAAGAACGGCCCGCGCCAGCTCAGCTCGCCGAGGACGCCGCCGAGCAGTGGACCCACCGCGATCCCGAGGCCGAGGGCGGTCTCGTAGAGCCCGATGGCGCCGGCAAACCCGCCACTCGCGGACGCGACGATGACGGCCAGCGAGGTTGCTATGAAGAGTGCGTTGCCGACGCCCCAGCCCGCCCGGAAGCCGATGATGCCGCCGATGGACGGGGATGCGCCTGCAAGGGCGCTGAACACGACAATGAGCACGAGCCCGGCGATGAGCGTGCGCTTGGCGCCGATCCGGCTCGATACCCAGTTGGTGATCAGCATGGCGACGGCGGTGACGACCAGGTAGCTGGTGAACAGCAGGGTGACCTCGCTGGGCGAGGCATGCAGCTCGTGCGAGATGGCTGGCAGGATGGGATCGACCAGCCCTATCCCCATGAAGGACACCACGCAGGCGAAAGCAACCGCGAAGACCGCCTTGGGCTGCCGGAAGGGGCTGGTCGCGCTGCTGGTCATGAGCGGTCCGGCCACGCTGAAAGGGTGTCCCGACGCACGCTGGCCAGCGCGTTGATGGCCGGCAGTGCGGCCGCCAGGGCGGCGGAGTCCGCCGGGCTTAGCTGGCTGAGAAGGCCGGCCAGGCGGTCAGCTCTGGCTGCGCGGCGACGGGCGACGAGATCGCGCCCGGCTGGCGCCAGCTGCACCTGCACGACGCGGCCATCCTCGGGGTCGGCGGACCGCTCGACCAGGCCCTGGTCTTCGAGCCGGCCCACGAGCTGGGTCATCGCCGGCTGAGTCACGCCCTCGTGGGCGGCGAGGGCGGTCAGCCGGCACGGGCCGGATCGCTCAAGTGTGCTGAGCGTGGCGGCCGCGGTGAGCGAGAGGCCAGCCGGGCTCAGCCACCGGATCAGCACCAGTAGCCGCTCGAGGCCCGCCGCCACCTCGGCTGCCTGGGGGCGCGCAAGTGCAGGCAAGTCCATAACGAGCTTATATTAGCGACTTATGTTCTTGGCCGTCAAAACACTGCTTCAGAGCCGTGCCCGGGCTGGAGTCAGGAGTGGTCCGGCCACCTCGGCTGAGCGCCCGGCGGCAGCGGCACCGCGAACGCGTTCAGCACGAAGGAGACAAGGGTGTAGTAGCCGCACAGGGCGACGAGCTCCACCATCCCGGTGTCCCCGAGCAGGTCCTGCGCCGCGGCGTAGCTGGCCTCGGTCAGCCTGCCCGTGGTCACCAGTTCGCGCGCAACGGTGTAGATGATCCGCTCGTCCGCGGCATCGAGTGAGGGCTCGTCGCCGCGGCCGATGGCGTCCACCACGGAGTCGGGCACGCCGGCCTCGCGGGCGAGCCGCGCGTGAGCCAGCCACTCGAACTCGGCCCGCCAGTGACCGGCGATCGTGATGATGGCCAGCTCGGTGAGTCGTGGCTGGATTGAGCTGCCGAATCGCAGCGCGGCACCGAGCGAGGCCAGCGGGCCGCCGGCCTCCGGAGCGTGCACGAATGCATTGAATGGCCCGGTCAGGCTGCCGGCGTCGGTCACGACGTGATCGCCGCGGGTGCGCACGATCAGGTCGAAGACGCCCTGGCCAGCCGCAGTGAGGTGGTCGCGGCGCAAGTCGGGAAGTCGGCTCATGTGCCGACCTTACTAGCCGCGTTAGCACGTCCCGGGTGAGTCAGTAAGCGCGAGGCAGCCCGAGTGCGTGTTCGGCCAGGTAGTTCAGAACCATCTCTTGCGGGATCGGCGCGATCCGCAGCAGACGGGCTTCGCGCCAGTACCGCTCCACGTGGTACTCGCTCGCGTAGCCAAAACCGCCGTGCACCTGTACCGCGGCGTCGGCAGCGGCGAATCCCGCCTCCGCGGCCAGGAACTTGGCCGTGTTCGCCTGCTCGCCGCTCGGCAGCTGGCGGTCGATCAGCCAGGCTGCCTGCCGAACAACGAGGTCGGCAGCCATGAGCCGAGCGTGTGCTTCAGCGAGCGGGAACGAAACGGCCTGGTTGGCGCCGATGGGTCGGCCGAACACGACCCTGCTTCCAGCATAGGTGGCAGCCCGGCGCAGCGCCGCCCGGCCAATGCCGACCGCCTCCGCCGCGATCAGCACGCGCTCCGCGTTCAGGCCGTCCAGCAGATAGCGGAATCCGCTGCCCTCCTGCCCGACCCGATCGGACTCGGGGACGTACAGGCCGTCGTAACTCACCTCGCACGAAGCGACCGCGTTACGGCCGACCTTGGCGATGGGCCGGATCGCAACCGCCGGGTCCTTCAGGTCGGCAAGCAGCAGGGTCAGGCCATCGGTCCGGCGTTCGCACTCGGACAGCGGTGTGGTCCGCGCGAGCAGCAGCACGCGCGCGGACTCCAGCGCCTTTGATGTCCAGACCTTGCGGCCGGTCACCCGGTAGCCAGCGCCGTCCCGCACCGCGCGGGTACTGATCGCAGTGGTGTCCAGGCCAGCGTCTGGCTCGGTGACGCCGAACGCCACGTGCAGGTCTCCCGTCGCCACTTTCGGCAGGTACCGGGCCTTGAGTTCGGCATCGCCGTGGAGGACTACCGGCTGCATACCGAATATCGACATGTGGATGGCGCTTGCGCCGTTCATGCAGGCGCCCGACGCGGCCACCTCTTCCAGCACGACCGAGGCTGCGGTGATACCGCCTCCGCTGCCGCCGTACTCGGCCGGGATGGCGACGCCGAGCCAGCCGCCCTGGGCCATCGCCTGGTAGAACGCCCAGGGGAAGGTGTGCGATGCGTCCGCCTCGGCCCAGTACTCGTCCGGAAACCGCGTGCAGATCGAGCGGATCGCCGAGCGGATCGCCTGCTGCTCGCTGTCCTCACTGAAGTCCACGGGTCGTTCCTACCCGATCCAGTCTGCTGACTGGGCGTAGATCTCCGCCGTCGCGGCGGGCAGCGGCCGGAAGCCTGCCTGCAGGTAGAGCATGATGTCACTGCTCACCTTGGCGCGCTTGCACCCGCGTCGCGCGAGTCGGTCCAGCCCGGCCGCGAGCACGTGACGCGCGATGCCCTGGCCCTGGAATTGCCGCTCCGTCCGCATCGGCTCCACGAGCCCGACGTGCGTGACAGGATCCGCCCAGAACAATCCGTAGCCGGCCAGCTGGCCGTCCGGCGCATGCACTCTGAGGTCCAGTTCGGGCACGTAGAGCGAACAACGCCGCAGTCGTTCCTCCACGTCGCGGCCGTTCCGCCGGGAGAGCGGGTGCGGTCCAGCCGGCGCGTCCGCGCGGGACATGAGCCTGAAGCCGTGCGGAAGCGCCGGAATCGTCGACGATTGCGCGGGATCGAGCCAGCTCGACACGATAGTCGCCTCGGTCGTCGGCTCGTAGCCCGCCGAGGTGAGTGCTTCGATGCCCACGGCATCGTCAGCGCGAACCGGAAGTGTGACACCACTCATCGCGCCGGCCTGCTGCACCGCCTCCTGCCAGGCGGCCGTGGCGTCGTCAAACCGGCGGCCGGGCAGCGATACCACGTCCAGCTGCACTGAGCTCGCGAAGTCGGTGCGCAACGCCGCGGCCGTCGGTGCGCCGTGCTGGTCCAGCCAGAACACCTGATCGTGCCGGTCGGTGAAGCTCGCGCGCCGCGACCACCACTGGATATCGGCCGCCTCCCAGATCCCGGCGGTCGCAGCTGCCAGCCGGACACGCTGCAGCAGCACGGTCGCGAGCTCCAGATACTGCGGGCCACGAACCAGCACCCGCGTCGACGGCGACACGCTGCGACGATACTCCGCCGTCCGGCTCGGCTCAGATCTCAGTGGGCTACCGGTGCTGGGCTGGAGGGCTACCAGTACTGGGTGGTGGCGCCCGAGCTGTTGACGACCCCGCCGGCCATCTCGGGCGGCTCGAACACCGACTGAAGAGCGACCCGGCCCGGACCTTGCAGAACCAGCCAGGTGGACTTTGCCTGCCAGCGAGCCGAGCTGAACCAGTACTGGCCGCGTGGATACTCAAAGTGCAGGTACATCCGGACGGTGCGGTCTTTCCAGATCAGCCCGCCCGGCTGCACCAGGATCCGCTCGCCCTGCTGCAAATCGCGGATGAAAGTGTTTCCCGGCGCGTGCAGCAACAGCAGGCCCGGGCCGCCGCGAGCGAAGAACCGGTCCATGGTGCGGCCGAGCGGGTAGTGGTACTCCTGGTCGTCGCCGTTTCTGGTGACAAACCAGATGCCGGAGTTCTCCCACTGGTAGCCGACGTTGCTGGTACCGACCAGGAACCGGTGCTCCACGACGTCGATAGCGTGATTGTCGGGCAGCGGCACCGCGAATGTCTCGCCGGGGGCATCAGCGCTGACGGCCACGTGACCGGGGCCGCTTGCCGTCATCATGATGAGCGGCATCCCGGCGAG
>JASHOE010000350.1 GCA_030041275.1 Streptosporangiaceae bacterium | reverse complement strand
GCCTGCGGCGTCGCCCGCGGGCGAGGCTGCAGGCGCGGGAGCGTCGCGATGAGCGCCGCGGTCGCGCTGGCCCGCGCGGCCGGCCAGCCAGCCGAGCCCGAACGCCTGGACGTACCGCTGCGGCCGGAGCTTGAGGCGCACGAGCCACCGGAAGCGCGCGGCGCGAGCCGTGCCGATGTCCGGCTCATGGTCTCAAGGACGGCAGCCGGGGAGGTCAGCCACCACGCCTTCAGCGCAGTGCCCGACCTGCTCCTGCCCGGCGACCTGCTCGTGGTGAACAACTCTGCCACCCTGCCGGCCGCCGTTCCGGTGCCGGTGATGCCCCGCCCGCTCACCGGGGCCGGCCCGCTGATAGTGCACTTCGCCACGTCGATGCCGGACGGCAGCTGGCTGGTTGAGCTGCGATCAGGCCGCAGTCCGGTCACGAGTCCGTTCGGCGGCGGGGCTGCCGGGCTCACCGTCGGCCTGCCGGCCGGCGCGGTGCTGACACTGCTCCGCCGGTTCAGTCAGCGGCTCTGGCACGCCAGGCTGTCCACCGCTGTGGTTCCCTACCTGCTGCGATTCGGGCAGCCGATCAGATATTCCTACGTTCGCCGGCCGTGGCCGATCGAGGCTTACCAGACCGTGTTCGCCACGTGGCCGGGCAGCGCGGAGATGCCGAGCGCGGCGCGGCCGTTTACGCCAGAGATCGTGACCAGGCTGGTCAGCCGCGGGATCACCACCGCTCCCATCACGCTGCACACGGGCGTCTCTTCGCTCGAGGGCGGTGAGGACCCCTACCCGGAGTTCTATGACGTGTCGGCCACGACGGCTCGGCTGGTGAACCTGACCAGACAGGCTGGCGGCCGGGTCATCGCTGCGGGCACGACGGTGGTCCGCGCGCTGGAGAGCGCGGCGTTGGCAGGCGCGGTCCCGATCGCAGGTGCCGCCGGCCGCGTCGCGGACGGCCCGGTCGGCCCTGCTGCGGGCTGGACGTCCCATGTGGTCACCAGGCAGACGGGCGTCGCCGTGGTGGACGGCCTGCTGACCGGCTTGCACGAGCCGAGGTCCACGCACCTGTGGATGCTGGCCGCGTTCGCCGACGCCTCGTTGCTGAGCCGGTGCTATCAGGATGCGGCCAATCGCGGGTACCGCTGGCACGAGTTCGGCGACGTCCACCTACTGCTGCCCTGACGTGCCCCGATGGCACACCCTGACGGGCTACGCACAGGCTCGGTACCGATAGCGTTGAGGCGCTATGTCCGATCCGCAGATCACCGTGCTGGTGACCCTGACCGGCCGCGACCGGCCCGGCGTCACGTCCCGATTGTTCACCGCCCTGGCCAGGCACAGCCTGACGGTGGCGGACGTCGAGCAGGTGGTGATCCGCGGCCGTCTCGTGCTCGGCGTCCTGCTGTGTGCTGAGCGAGCACCCGACCTGACTGCCATCCACCAGCAGATCACTGGCCTAGCGGCTGACATGGGCATGGAAGCCGAGATAACCATGGGATCGCGCGAGCCGACCCGGCGGCCGGGCGGCCGGCTACACGTCACCGTGCTGGGGCGGCCACTGCAGCCGTCGGCCATCGCGGCCATCGCCGGCAAGATCGCGGCGAGCGGCGCGAACATCGACCGGATCGGCCGACTTGCCGACCGCCCCGTGACCTGTCTCGAGTTCGACGTCTCCGGTGCCGACCCGGTAGGCCTGCGCACGCAGCTCGCCAGGGAGTCGGCTGAGCTGGGCGTCGACGTCGCGGTGCAGCGTGGCGGCCTGCACCGCCGCGCCATGCGGCTAGTCGTGATGGATGTCGACTCGACCGTGCTGCGCGACGAGGCGATCGAGTTGCTGGCGGCGCGCGCGGGCTGCGAGGCGGAGGTCAGCGCGGTGACCGCCGCCGCTATGCGCGGCGAGCTCGACTTTGCCGAGTCGCTGCACCGGCGCGTGGCGCTGCTGGCCGGCCTGGACGCGGCCGTCATCGATGAGGTCCTCGCGGGCGCGCGGCTGGCGCCGGGTGCCCGCACCCTGATCCGCACGCTGCAGCGGCTCGGCTATCGATGCGGCGTGGTGAGCGGCGGTTTCACGCAGATCACCGACTGGCTGACGCTCGAGCTCGGCCTCGATTATGCCGAGGCGAACACCCTCGAGATCTCCGGCGGGAAGCTAACAGGGCGGGTGATCGGACAGCTCGTCGACCGGCCGGGCAAGGAGCAAGCACTGCGCCGGTTCGCCGCCGCCGCCGGTGTCCCGCTGAGCCAGACGGTCGCGGTCGGCGACGGCGCCAACGACCTGGACATGATCTCGGCCGCCGGGCTCGGCATCGCGTTCAACGCCAAGCCTGCCGTCCGGGACAAGGCCGACACCTCGCTGAGTGTGCCGCATCTGGACGCGATCTTGTACCTGCTCGGGATCAACCGCGAGGATGTGGAGGCGGCCGATGCCGAGGACCCGCTGCTCGTTCCTGGCGGCGCAGCCGCTCGCGGCGCGAACCGCTGAGCGAAGGCGCCCGACTCATGGCTTATGGCGCTAGCCCGGGTGCCCACGACTCGACGAGCTGCCCGCTACCCCGCGCCGCGGCAGCCCACGTGCCGGTGAACGCGATGACCGCGATTGCGGCGGTGGGGAATTCGGGCTCTGTCCCGGTCAGCAGCTCGACGAGCCCGGCCGCCGCCGGGTTGTGGCCGATGTAGAGCAGCGTGCCGAACTGCTCGCCGGTCTGCCGGACCAGCTCGGCCACGTCGTTACTGCCGGCCTGGTAGAGGGTTCGCTCAGCAGAGAACTGCGGCGCGCCGTCGAGCGCCGCTGACAGCCAGCGCCAGGTCTGCTGGGTCCGCCGGGCTGCCGAGCAAAGCACGAGGTCGGGTGACAGCCCTCGGCTGGCCAGCCAGCGGCCTGCCGCGGCGCTGTCGCGCTCGCCTCGCGGCCGCAGTGCCCGCTCGAAGTCCGGCCCGCCGGGCAGCTCACCGGCCTTGGCATGCCGCATCACGATCAGAGTGTGGCCTTTGCCCATGGCTCCATCGTGCGCCACCGCCTGCCACGCAAGTGCGGGCGGGCGGCTAGCGCTGCCGCCCGCCCAGCCGATCGCCTACTCTCAGGCGGTCACCTTGTCCGCCGGTGCGTTCTCGGTGGTACCGCCAGCCTTGAGACTCGTGGACCGCCGCTTTGACACGACTATCGCGGCGACCACGATGGCCACTGCCACGATGGCCACCCCGGCCCGCAACCCCATGTTGTGCGTGTGCTGCACCACGCTGGTGGCAATCAGCAGCGAGACCAGGTTCATGACTTTGATGAGCGGGTTGATCGCCGGACCAGCGGTGTCCTTGAACGGGTCACCGACCGTGTCGCCGATCACCGTGGCAGCGTGTGCCTCGGATCCCTTGCCGCCGTGGAAGCCGTCCTCGACCAATTTCTTGGCGTTGTCCCAGGCACCGCCAGAGTTGGCGAGGAACACCGCCATCAGCACGCCGGCCGCGATCGCACCCGCCAGATACGAGCCGAGCGGACCGTAGCCGAACGCAAAGCCAACAGCGATGGGCGTGAGCACGGCGAGCAAGCCGGGAGTCGCCAGCTCGCGCAGCGAATCCTTCGTGCAGATGTCCACGACGCGGCCGTACTCGGGCTTCTCGGTGTAGTCCATGATGCCCGGGTGGTTGCGGAACTGGTCGCGCACCTCCATCACGACCCGCCCGGCCGCCCGTCCGACGGCTCTGATGAGGAGGCTCGCGAACAGGAAGACCACCGCGGCGCCGATGATGAGGCCGACGAGGTCGTTCGGTTTGTCAATGGAGAGGGTGAACGTACCCGCGGCCTTCCCGAGCGCGTTCTCCACCTGGGTACGGAACGCGCCGAACAGCGCCGTGGCCGCCAGCACAGCGGTCGCGATCGCGATGCCCTTGGTGATCGCCTTGGTGGTATTGCCGACGGCGTCGAGGTGCGTGAGCACCTGCGCGGCTTCGCCCTCAACCTCGCCAGACATCTCGGCGATGCCCTGAGCGTTGTCGGTCACCGGGCCGAAGGAGTCCATCGACACGATGACACCCACCGTGGTCAGCAGCCCAGTGCCGGCCAGCGCGACCGCGAACAGCGCGATGGTCGCGTTGCCGGTGCCGAGGAGGAACGCCAGGTACACCGCGCCGCCGATGAGCAGAGCCGAGTAGACAGCGGACTCCATGCCAGTCGCCACGCCCGAGAGGATGACCGTGGCCGCTCCGGTCTCAGAACTCTCGCCGATCTCTCGCACCGGCTTGCGATTGGTCTCGGTGAAGTAGCCGGTCAGCAGCTGGATGGCGCTGGCCAGCACGAGGCCGATCAGCACCGAGAGGATCGCCAGCACGCGCGGGTCGCCGCTGTGGCTCAAGATCGAGCCGCTCACGCCCTTCAGATCGCTGAACTTGCCCGGCAGATAGATGAATGAGGCCGCGATCACCAGGACCATCGAAACGATCGCGGAGATAAAGAAGCCTCGGTTGATCGCGGACATGCCGCTCCGGTCGCCCTGCCGCGGCCGGACGGCGAAGATTCCGATGACGGCGGTGATCACGCCGATCATCGGGACGATCAGCGGGAAGACAAGGCCCGCGTTGCCGAACGCCACCTTGCCGAGGATGAGCGACGCGACGAGCATCACGGAGTAGGACTCGAACAGGTCGGCGGCCATGCCTGCGCAGTCGCCGACGTTGTCGCCGACGTTGTCGGCGATGGTGGCGGCGTTGCGGGGGTCATCCTCGGGGATGCCCTTTTCCACCTTGCCGACCAGGTCGGCGCCGACGTCGGCAGCCTTGGTGTAGATCCCGCCGCCGACCCGCATGAACATGGCCAGCAGGGCCGCGCCAAAGCCAAAGCCCTCGAGCACGTCGGGTGCGTTGCCCTTGTAGATGAGGACGACCAGTGCGGCGCCGAAGAGTCCGAGGCCCACGGTGAACATGCCCGCCACGCCGCCGGTCCGGAAGGCGATCCGCATGGCCGAGCGCTCGCCGGACTCCTTGGCGGCAGCCGCCACCCTGACGTTCCCTCGCACCGTCAGGGACATGCCGTTAAAGCCGGTAAGAGCCGAGAACAGGGCTCCGACGAGGAAGAACACCGACCTGCCCCAGCGGACTCCGCCAGTATCGGCCGGCAGCACGAGCAGCACAAAAAAGATCACGACGACAAACACGCCGAGTGTCCGGAACTGACGGCGAAGATACGCTGCCGCGCCCTCTTGGACCGCCTTGGCGATTTCCTGCATCTTCTGCGAGCCTGGGCTCGCCGCCAGGACCTCGCGCACAAGCCCGAACGCGACCGCGAGAGCCAGCAGCGCGATGACTGCCACCACGGCTACCCAGACCAGGTTCCCGCCGGAAACCGTGGGCTGACCTCCCCCCAGGGCGAGGCTGTGCAACATCCGTCCTCCTTGACAGGGGATCACACGTTAGTACCGAGCCGATGCGCTGTGCACAATCCTCGGTGGCTGAGCACCAGGTCGGGCCACGGCCGCAACAGAAGGCAGCCCTAGCCCGACCCGCGATGGGCCGGAGTCTACGCATCCTGGTGAGCGGATCGTAACCCGGGTGCGATTACTTGCGTGTTCGCGACTAGTTTGTAACGAAATATTACCCCACGCGTGCCCCACGCCATGGCCACGGCCGGTAGCCGGCCAGGGGCTGTTGATGGCACCCGGTCACCGCGCCGGCCGCACCGATGGCCAGCTCATCCTGATGCTGGTACCGGCCGGTGTCGCGGTGATCTGCACCTCATCTGCCAGGCTCTGGATGACGGCGATCCCGAGCCCGGCTGGAAGGCCTTCCCCGTCGAGGCTGTCGTGCGGGTCGCCTTCGCTCGCCAGGGCGTCCGCGCCGACGGTGCTGCGCACTGAAGTGTCGGTGACCTCCACCTCGAACCGGCCCGCCTGGTCGGTCAGCGCGAGCCGGACTGGCTCGGCTGGGCAGCACAGCTGATGGCCTTCGACGGCCCGCGAGCACGCTTCGCCGACGGCGAGCCTGACCTCGTCTAGCAGCGACTCATCCACGCCGCTCCGCCTGGCCACCGCCGTCGCGACCAGCCTGGCCGTCCGCACGTGCGCGGGCAGTGCGGTGAAGCTCAGTTCTACTGTCGCCATCTCGGGCTGGCCGGTGGGCCTACTTCTCCGCGCGACGCGCCGCGATGGCTTCGTCCACGCTGTCGTGAATGCCGAACACCTTGGTCAGGCCCGTGATCCGGAAGATCTTCAGGATCCGTTCCTGAGTGCAGACCAGGTCGAGCGAGCCATCGTGTGCCCGGACGCGCTTCAGCCCGCCGACGAGCACACCAAGACCGGTCGAGTCGAGGAACTCAACCTTCTCCATATTGACCACGAGCTGGTAGAAGCGGTTGTTCACCAGCTCGATCAGCAGCTCGCGCAGCCGTGGAGCGGTGTACACGTCGATCTCGCCCTCAACGTCGACGATCTCGATGCCGTCCTTGCTGTGGTGGTCAAGCTTCAGATCCACAAAGCCTCCAGCGCCATACGGCGATCATTGTCCGTGCCAGCCGCGCCCGCGGTCCGCACGGCCCATTGTGCCCTGCGCGCTGTGAGCTCCACGCGCAAGACCTGCCGGATGCACCTGATCCCAACTGCAGTTCGCACTCCGGCAGCCGACGTGACATTCCAGTGCGCGTCCAGTTACGCCCTGAGGTCATTCCTATACCAGATCGCCCTCGCTGGCATCCTCGGGCATGCGACACACTGAGAACCGATGTCCCGAATGCCGCCGCCAGCCACGGGCGAGCCACCCCGATCCTGGCCGACCGACGACGCTGGCCGAGCCCCCATGGCCCGAGCCGGCCCGCCGGTCGCCGTGTCCGCACGCGGCACGGCTGGCACGGGGGCCACCGCCGGATCCGGTGTCGGCTCGGCTGGCACCGGGGGTGCCGCCATCCCGGCGCAGAATCCACGGCCGGCAGCCGAGCGTGCTGCGGCGGCGAGCATCCTTCAGGCTGGGACTCGGTCCGGCCGGATTACCTACCTCACCCGGCTGCCAGGAAGCCCTGGCCAGCCGGCCAGCTGGCCTGAATGGGTGCCCGCCGAGCTCCTCGCGGCGCTGGCGGCGACCGGAATAGCGGCCCCCTGGCAGCATCAGGCCGAGGCAGCTGAGCTTGCTGCAGGCGGCCAGAGCGTCATCTTGTCAACCGGGACGGCCTCCGGGAAGTCGCTGGGCTACCTGCTGCCCGCGCTTACGGCCGTGCTGGCCGGCGGCACGGTCCTGTACATCGCGCCGACCAGGGCGCTGGCAGCAGACCAGGTCAAGCTGGTGCGCTCCCTCGGGCTCAGCCGGGTACGGGCGGCCGTCGTGGATGGCGACACACCGTGGACCGAGCGCAGCCGCGCCCGAGCGCACGCCAACTACCTGCTGACGACGCCAGACATGCTGCATCACTCGCTGCTGCCGACACACGCGCGGTGGAACGGCTTTTTCCGCCGACTTCGCTATGTCGTCGTGGACGAGTGCCACACCTATCGGGGCGTGTTCGGCTCGCACGTGGCCCACGTGCTGCGCAGACTGCGGCGGGTGGCCTACCACCACAGCGCTGCCGAGCCGGTGTTCGTGCTGGCGTCGGCCACCGTGAGCGAGCCTGCCCGCTGCGCTGAGCTGCTGACCGGCCGCACCGTCCGGGCCGTCGGCGGGGCGGGTGCACCGCGGCCGGCCATGTCCTTCGCGCTCTGGGAGCCGCCGCTGACAGGCGGGCGAGGCGAGGCCGGCGCGCCGCTTCGGCGGGCCGCCACGACCGAAGCCGCAGAACTGCTCGCCAGCCTGGTCCGCGAGGGCGTCCCGGCGCTGGCGTTCGTGCGGTCGCGACGGGGTGCCGAGGCGGTGGCACAAACCGCCCGCAGGCTGCTGGCCGACGCCGGAGCCGACGAGCTGGCCGATCGAGTGGCCGCTTACCGGTCGGGATACCTGCCGGAGGAACGCCGCGCGCTGGAGGAGGCGCTGCGTTCGGGCGAGATCACCGGCCTGGCTGCGACCACCGCACTCGAGCTCGGCGTCAACGTGACCGGACTGGATGCGGTGCTCATGGCCGGGTGGCCGGGCACCAGAGCGGCGCTCTGGCAGCAGGCGGGCCGCGCAGGCCGGTCCGGCCGGGATGCCGTCGCCGTGCTGATAGCGCGGGATGACCCGCTGGACACCTACCTGGTCCATCATCCGTCGGCGTTGCTCGGGGCACCCGTCGAGGCGACCGTGCTTGACCCCGATAACGAGTACGTGCTGACCCCGCACCTGACCGCCGCGGCGGCAGAGCTACCGCTCACGACTCGCGACCTGGACAGTTTCGGCATGACCTCGGCAAGACCGCTAGCCGAGCGGATGACCGCGGCTGGCCTGTTGCGCGCACGTGGCGGCCGGTGGTTCTGCACCCGCCAGGGCCTCTTGGTGCGGACGGGTCTGCGCGGCACCGGGGACTGGCCAGTCCGCATCGTCGAGCGCAGCACCGGCAGGCTGGTGGGCACGGTAGACGAGCCGTCGGCGCATTTCCTGGCGCATGACGGCGCTGTTTACAGCCATCAAGGTGAGTTGTACACAGTAAGCAGCCTCGACCTGGAGGATCGCATCGCGCTGGTCGAAGGCGGCGACCCCGGCTACACCACGATCGCCAGGGAGGTCACCAGCATCGAGGTCGCCGCGGAGCTCACCCGCGC
The DNA here is from genome assembly GCA_030041275.1 of Streptosporangiaceae bacterium. Lineage (GTDB taxonomy): Bacteria > Actinomycetota > Actinomycetes > Streptosporangiales > Streptosporangiaceae > JAJYUU01. The sequence continues at coordinate 5,272 of JASHOE010000350.1, read as the reverse complement.
GAAGTGGGGACCGGCGACGGTGTGCTTCGGCGACGTGCACGTCACCAGGCAGGTGGTCTCCTACGCCCGCCGCAGCGGAGAGACCGGTCTGGTTATCGGCGAGGACGTGCTCGATCTACCGGAACGACGACTCACGACGAAGGCGGTCTGGTGGACGGTGTCCGCCAGGCAGCGTGCCGCCCTCGCTGCCGCCGGTGTGGACCTGGCGGGTGCCGCACACGCTGCCGAGCACGCCGCGATCGGGCTGCTTCCGCTGGTGGCAGCCTGCGATCGGTGGGACGTCGGCGGGGTGTCCGCTGACCTGCACCCGGCGACCGGCCGGCTCACCGTATTTGTCTACGACGGTCACGCGGGCGGAGCTGGGTTCGCCGAGCGCGGCTTTGCGGCGGCAAGCACCTGGCTAAGCGCAACGGCAGCTGCCATCGCCGACTGCGAGTGCGCGGCGGGCTGCCCATCGTGTGTTCAGTCGCCCAAGTGCGGCAACGGCAACCACCCGCTCGCCAAGGACGGCGCTGTGGCGCTGCTGCGCGCGCTGCTCACCGATGCTCCGGATGCAGGGAGCGCACTTGCCGCCAGCCCCGTCGCAGACGCCTGACGTCGCCGCTGAGCTGTGCCTGAGTCTGAAAATGCGGCGACCCCCGTCGGGGGGGAGAACGGGGGTCGCCTTACGGACCGGCTCCGGGGGGGCAGAGCCGGTTCCGTTACTCAGGAAAGCTTAGTTGCATTTCGGGCAAGCTACCAGTCAGTCAACAGAACCGCGAAGTCACCCCCTATGCTGCCGGATCGCAGGGACATCCGTCGAGAGCGAGACGCGAACTCCGTGAGCTTTCTTTGCGGACCGCGGCTCGCGTGGTTGTGCCGTTGTGAACAGGATTTCAGCCACAGAGACCGGTTCTTACCAGAACGAGCTTATCGTCACAGGTGGTGACTGTCTGTCACGACGGCAGCTCGGTCCTCCGCGGCATGGGAGGGTGCCGATCGATTCGGATAACGAATCGATCACGAGCGAGGGGTTTCCAAAGCCGGCCAGGGCCAGTAGAAAGGAAGCACGGACCGCTGGTCCGTACACGGCAGCCAGGTACCCACGCGCGACCAGCCGCGGGAGGCGTGCCGTGGCAGGCGAATAGTGGCCGAAGGAGCGCCGCCTAGAGCGCTGACCATAGTCCGCCTACCACGGCAGTGAAGGTGCACGCTTGGTAACCGGGCGAGACGTGTCAATCGCGACGGCGCCCCGCAACCGGGGCGCCGTTCGCTGTGCGTATGCGACGCGTATGCGGGCGGCGAATTTGCGCCGTCATTGCGTCGTCATTATTCGCAAACATCGCACCTTCGGACATGGATCTGCGATACATCGCAAAATGTGCTAGCACAACCCCCGCCTAGTGATTAGCGTCACGCTAAATAACGGATGCCGGCTCCTGTTGCCATTGGGCATAAGCAAGACTTTGAGTTGACAGCGTGAAGAGAGGGAGGTACCCATGGCCGGACCCGCGGTCACCCGCGTGTCGTCCAGCGCCACCGACCAGTCCATCGGCGATCTCGTCTCCGTCGCGGCTCGAGACATCTCGCAGCTGGTCAGGTACGAGCTGGATCTCGCGAAACTCGAGCTCAAGTCCGACGTCAAGCGGGCCGGCATCAGCGCGGCCCTCGTCGCGGTCGCGGTGTTCGCCGTCTGCCTGCTGCTCATGCTGCTCTGTTTCGCCTTTGCGTTCGGTCTCAGCGCCATCGGCGCGCCAGGTGGGCTCTGGGGCGCCTTCCTGTGGGTGGCACTGGCGTGTTTCCTTCTCATCCTTGTCGCCGGGCTGATCGCCCTGCTGATCGTGCGCAGGCTGACCAAGATGAAAAAGACCAGGCGGACGCTCGCTGATGACACGTCGCTGCTGCGTCACGCCAAGTCTGCGGCCAAGGCGTCGACCAAGGTCCGCTAGGCATGGCTCGCGGCGGGGCGTCGATCTACGTCACCGGGCCCTGGTCGCACCGGTCGGTTAGCGCGAACGGCACCAGATTTCACGTCGCGGAGAGCGGCGATGGCCCGCTGGTCCTCCTCCTGCACGGGTTCCCCGAGTTCTGGTGGGCCTGGCGCCAGCAGCTCAGCTCGCTGAGCCAGGCCGGGTTCCGGGTCGCGGCGCCGGACCTGCGCGGCTACGGCGCGAGCGACAAGCCGCCGCGCGGATACGATCTCGTGACCGCGGCCTCCGACGCGGCCGGCCTGGTGCGCTCGCTGGGCGAGGCGAACGCCGTCGTCGTCGGGCACGACTGGGGCGGTCTGATCGCCTGGACCATGGCGACGTATTTCCCGAAGGTGGTCAGGCGGCTCGGGGTCGTGTCCATGCCCCATCCGCTGCGACTCCGGCCGGCCTTGCTGTCGACACCGTTCGCGCACGCCAAGAGCATGGGATACGCGCTCGGCTTTCAGCTGCCGCTGCTGCCGGAGCGGCAGCTGCTGGCCGATGGCGCACAGCGGGTCGGTCGGCTACTGACCTCGTGGTCCGGCCCTGGCTGGCCGGACCTGGAGACCGAGCGTCGGTATGAGGACGCGATGTGCGTGCAGTCCGTCGCGCACTCCGCGCTTGAGTACCACCGGTGGTACCTGCGGTCCCGGCTTCGCCCTGACGGCATCCGATACTCCCGGATGATGCGGAGCCCGATCCAGGTGCCGACGCTGCACCTGCACGGAGCGCTGGACCCGTGCATTCTGCCGAGCGCCGCGCGCGGCTCGGGCAGCTACGTGGAGGCGCCGTACCGATGGCGGCTGCTCGAGGGGGTCGGCCACTTCCCGCACGAGGAGGCGCCCGATCGGTTCGACCTGGAGCTGCGCAACTGGCTCGCCGATCCCGAGCCGGAGCGTTAGCCTGGCGATATGTCCGTTTCTGACCTAGGCGGAATGCGGGACCGGGATGCGGCGGGCCGGGCCAGGAACGCCCGCCCACGCGACGCGCTCGGACGGCCGCTGCCCAGGGGCGCGGCCGGAACGCCGTCGCTGGCGACGGACGCGGCACTGCCGCCCGCCCGCGCCCTCGCGACGGCGCAGCGGCTGCTCGATGCGGGACGGCCGTTCGACGCGCATGAGGTCCTGGAGGCAGCGTGGAAGGCCGCGCCGGGCGCCGAGCGAGATCTCTGGCAGGGCCTCGCCCAGCTCGCGGTGGGACTGACGCACGCGAAGCGCGGAAACGCCACCGGCGCCGCTGCACTCCTCCGGCGGGGCATGAAGCGGCTGGCCGAGTATCCCGATGTCGGCCCCTACCGGATCGACGTGGCCGGCCTGCGCGCGCGGAGCGGCGACCTAGCCGATCAGATCGACGCAGCAGGGCTTGCCGATCTCGACGCAGCGACGCTGCGCGTCGTGCTCTGCCTGCCGGACCCTGATGGGCGCTAGCCGTCCTGGCAGCCCTGTGTCGACACCGGGCTGGTGTCGTGCTCGCCGGCGCGCACGTCGCCGGCGATCTCGCTGTCGGTGAGCGCGTAGCCGGTCTCCGGGTAAATGGTCGACTTGGCGAACACCACCCCGTATACCTCTCCGCTGGCCGACAGCAACGGACCGCCGGAGTTGCCCGGCTCGATCTGTGCGCGGATCGCGTACATCTGCCGATTCACCGACCCGGTCTGGTAGATGTCCGGGCCGGTCGCGCTGAAGGCGTGGCCGATATTCGCCGGCACCACGGTGAGCGACGCGTTCTCCGGGTAGCCCGCAACGGCCGCGGACGTCCCGTAGGGCGCCGCGCCCGCGATCTGCAGGGGTGCCGCGTTCAGGCCGGGGACGTACAGCACGGCCAGGTCAGTCCGGGGATCGTAGAACACCACCCGAACGCGGGTGTACGTCTGGCTGCCATCGACCGTCACCGACAGATCCTCATTGACACCGGCGACGACGTGCGCGTTGGTGAGCACGTGATGAGGCGAGATGACGAAGCCGGAGCCCTCGATAGTCTGCGAGCACGAGGTCGCCACGCCGAGCACCTTGACGATGCTCGGCTCGGCTCTGGTCAGCGCCGGTGACTGGGTCACCGTCGGATTGGGAGCAGGCAGCGCGATGCTGGACTCAGCCCCGAAGCCGCCGAACACCTGGGAGTACACGCCGTTGGAAAGCATGCTGCGCAGCTGCGGGAAGAACGGCAGGTACAGCACGTTCTTTGGCATCACGTGGTCGACAGCGCGCAGCACCGCTGAGTCGTTGACCTGCTTGGCGACCGCTGGGAACGCGGCGGAGTTGAGGACGAAGGAGCCGATCAGCCACGCCACGACCACCACGGCGACGACGTTCACGGTAGCGCCGCCCAGTGAGTCGATGACCGTCGCGGGCCGCCCGATGAGGTGTGACCTGAGCGCGACGCCGATCCCGGAAGCGATCATCATGCCGATGACGGCCACGGCGAACACCACGAGGATCGCCAGGAAGGCCTGCCAGGTGGCGCTCTTCGCCAGGGCCCTGGAGATGCCCGGCGCGATGTAGGCGCCCGCGGCGACGCCGGCCAGGAAGCCGACCAGGCTCAGCACGCCGATGATGAAGCCCTGCCGGTAGCCCGCTACGGCGAATGCGGCGATCACCGCGATCAGGATCAGGTCGAGGAAGTCACCGGGCACCTGAACAACTTATCGGGCCGCCAACAGCGTTACTGCCACTGTTGACCGGGCCGTGACGTCACGATCCGAGCGCCGGCCAGCCGGCCGGCTGCTCGCCCGGCTCCAGGGTCGTCACGCGGCTCGCGTCCCACGGCACGTCCCACCCGCCGAGCGCGAGCAGCTGGTCGAGCACAGCGGCGGTGAAGCCCCAGACGACGAGGCCGGCCACCCGGAAGGCCGGGCCGGCCTGACCGCCGGGGTACCTGATCACGATGCGGTTCGCCGGATTGGCAAGGTCGGCTACCGGCACCCGGACGACCGCGGCGATTTCCGCTGGGTCTCCCGGCGCTACCGGCACCGGCGAGCGCCACCAGCCCAGCACCGGCGTGACGCGGAAGTTGCTGCGCCAGATGTACAACTCCGGCAGCACGGCAAGGACGCGCACGCCGACTGGCTCCAGGCCGGTCTCCTCGGCCGCCTCCCGCAGTGCCGCTGGCACCGGCCCGCCGTCTGCCTCGTCAATCGCCCCGCCGGGAAAAGCCGGCTGGCCCGCGTGATTGCGCAGCTCGGCGGCCCGCTCGATCAGCAGCAGGTCAGGCCCGGACGGGCCGGTGCCGAACAGGATGAGGACCGCCGCGGGCCGGCCGCCCACGTCCGGCGGGCGCAGCCGCTCAGGCACCGTCGCCCGGCACGCCGCCGCGGCGAGCGCCTC
>JASHOE010000349.1 GCA_030041275.1 Streptosporangiaceae bacterium | reverse complement strand
GCGCCAGCTAGCCAAGCCGCGCCAGCTAGCCAAGCCGCGCCAGCAAGCCAGGCCGCGCCAGCGGCAAGCGCACCCGCGACCGTGCTGCCAGGCGCGGGTTCGGCACTGGCCATCCAGGCCTGGACTTCTTGCACCAGATGCGCGCGGGTGTCGACCTCTCCGGACACGGAAGTAACGAGGCCGACGGGTACCGACTGCCAGAGCTGGCCGACCGCAGTCGCGAGCGCGTGCTCCTGAGGCAGCGTCAGCGACTGACCACCGAGTGGTTCGCCCGGCAGCAGCGACATGACCACCGCGGGCGGGTCGGCCGTCAGGTCGGCGCTGACCGGCTCCGGAGCGAGCCGCGGCGCGTGATCAGCGAGCAGGCGCAGCGCGCGCCACTCCCTCGCCGCCTCGCCGCGAGTGCTGCCCAGGTATCGCTTGACGACGACCTGCCGGTCCTGGTCGAAGCTGAGACTGTGCGTCACCACTCGGCATGCTCGGGCAACTCCGGCCAGGGCACGTCGACCTCAACGGGCAGGCCGTAGTTCACGCCGGCCACATCGAAGCCGTACAGCTGCCGGAACTCGCGGCGGAACCAGTCCAGGTCGGCGAGCCCGGCTATCAGCCGCTCGGTCGGCTCTGACCAGCGGGCCGCGATGTCGCGCTGCAGGTCGGCCGCGAGTTCCCAGTCGTCGAGCCGCAGCCGGCCGTAGCTGTCCGCCGGGGCCTGGACGCCGCCGGTGAGATGATCCCAGAGCCGCGCGGCCTGCCGGATCGGCGACTGCGCGCGGTCACCAGCGGCGGCGCGGAGCAGGCTGAGATACACCGAGATGCCAGGGATCGCCAGCGAGGACATGGTGACCGCGGCGCAGTTCACCGACGTCAGGGCGGTGCCGCCGGCCGTCGCCAGGACACTGGCGGTGAGCCGCCTGGCGGTCTGTTCCAGGTCATCCTTGGCTCGTCCGACGGTGCCCTGCCGGTAGATCGGAGCGGTGAGCTCCGATCCCACGTAGCTGAGCGCGACGGTCTGGAAACCGGCTCCGAGCATGCCACGCGCCGCGAGGTCGGTAACCCAGTCAGACCAGTCCGCTCCGCCCATCACCGCGACGGTCGACTCGATCTCCGCCTCGGTGGCGGGCTCGACCGTCACCTCGCGCAGCACTATCCCGTCGGCGAAGGCAACATTCCTGGCCCGGTACGCGCCGCCCACCGGCTTGACCACCGAGTGGTGCACGGCGCCGGTGACCGGATCGGTGCGACGCGGCGCGGCCACGCTGTAGATCAGCACGTCGATCCCGCCGAGCAGCCGAGCGACCCGGTCAAGGACAGCGGCCCGGACGGCCGGGTCGAAGCAGTCGCCGTTGATCGCGGTGAACTGCAGCCCCGCGTCGGCCGCGCGATCAGCGAGCGCCGCGATGCGGTACCAGCCGGCCGACGCTGACCGGCGCGCGGTAGCGGGCCGCTCGTAGCACACGCCAACCAGCCGGGTACCGTGTCCGAACAGCCCGGCGACCGCCGTGGCCAGCCCGTATCCGGCGCTGCAGCCGATCAGGAGTACCCGCGGCCTAGCTGGAACGGGGTTAGCAACGACCACGCCGATCTCGCGGATCATCTGGTCCACGGTCCGGGCGCAGCCTGTCGGGTGTGAGTCCAGGAACAGGAAGCCCTTGCCCTCCGGCCGGAGCACTCTGGCACCCATGCGCCTTCCCATTCATGACGGGGCAACGGTCAGCGGAGAGCATATTCCGCCGTCATCGTCGCGGCACGCCCGACAGGCACCAGTCGTCGCGTGAGTGGATTGAAGCCACACGTGCCTCAGCTGCCAGGCGAGCGTGGTCTGGCCCGAGACGCACGGGGCGCGGTACGGCGGGCAATGGTTACACCGCACTGACGCAGCGCCCGCAAACCCAACGTCTGCTTATCGCAGAGCGAGCATCAGCGTGGCCGACACCACCACGGCATCGCGCGCGTCGGCCCGGACAACTCAGGCCAGACTGCTACCTGCCAACCGGCGCAGCGTCCCGCAGTCGTCGGCTGGCGTGCGCCGCCAGCTACCGGGTCTGGCCGTCCGCGGCGTCAGGCAGCGCGGCCGTGGTAGGGGCGGCTCCGTTGTCGAACAGCTTGACCTCTGGGCCCACCGAAGTGCCCAGGCTCTTCTTCACCGACTCGAGGATGGTCAGCCCCTGGCCCACCAGACCCGCCGCGATCTCGCTCAGCCCGTCTGCGCCGTTGAGCACGCTGACGTTGGCGGCGGCTAGGCCGGCCGCAGCTTCCTTCACGATCATCGGCAGCTGCTCGATGAGCATCCGGTCCAGCGCCACCCGGTCGTGCGACGCGGCCGCCTCGGCCTGCAGCTTGGTCCGAGCGGCGTCAGCCTCGGCCAGCACCCTGACCTTCTCCGCCTCTGCCTCGGCCGGCTTGATGACCTCCGAGAGGAGCTGGCGCTGGCGCAGCTCGGCCTGGCTGTTGGCCAGGTCCGTCTGCGCGTGGAGCACGTTCAGCTGCGCCTGCGCTTGCGCCAGCGGGCCGGCCTGCGCTGCCTCGGCTTGCGCCTTGTCAACCTCGGCCTTGTACTGCGCCTGCACGACCATGGTCTGCCGCTGGTACTCGGCCTGTTTGCGCTGCGACTCCTGCTGCGCCTCGGCGGACGCCTGGTTAGCCTGCGCCTGGGCGATCTGCGCCTGGCGCTGGATGGCCGCGTTGTGCGGAGCGGCCATCGCGTCGATATAGCCGCTGTTCATGTCGTCGATCGACTGGATCTGGAGTGAGTCAACGGTCAGGCCGATCCTGGCCATCTCGACCTTTGAGCCGTCCAGCACCTCGGTCGCGAGCTTCTGCCGTTCGGTGACGATCTCCTCGACGGTCATGGACCCGATGATCGAGCGCAAGTGACCGGCGAAGATGCGGCCGGTCAGGGTGGACATCTGGTCCTGGTCGGAGAGGAACCGCTGCCCGGCGTTGATGATGCTCTCGGTGTCGTTGCCGACCTTGAACGCGATGACCGCGCGCACGTTGAGCGTGATGCCCTGCTTGGTGACGCACTGCTCGGCCACCTCGGACTCACACATCGCGAGCGTCAGGTACCTGGTCTTGCGAACGAACGGGAGGACGAATGCGCCGTGGCCGGTGACTACCTTGAACGGCGCACCCTTCTGGCCGTACCGGCCGCCGGAAATGAGCATGGCCTGGTCTGGCGCGGGTACCCGGTAACCGAACATTGATGTCATCTCCAGCTTTGACCCCGTACCGGCTGCTCTGCCGGCTTGTCCAATTATGTTCCTGATCGCCGGTCAACTGGCAGGGGGTTCAGCGAAATCTTCCAGCGGGTCTGTCCACGGGCTCACGTCGACGGCTTGGTGTCCCCGCGACTCGATGACCAGCACCGTGCTGCCCTTCGGCAGCGGCTCGGCCGACCACGCGATGAGCGCCTCCCGGCCACCCCGGACGCTGACCACGACCTCACCGGGACCGGCCGGACCGCGCGTCGCGACGACGATCTTGCCGATGCAGCCGATGAGCGATTCGTCACGCGACACGGCGAGGCCGTCCTTCCAGCAACAGCGACCTGGCGAGCGGGATCGGCACCGGGCGACGCCGTTCCCTCCCTAATAATCGCTGCCGGTCCCGTCCGCCGCGACTGGTCGGAATAGGCGGGCGCCAGGGCACCGTTATAGGTCACGTCGGTGCGCTGTGTCCCCCGGGCCGCAACCACTGCCGTCGCGGATTACCGTCCGGCTGGAGCCGCGATGCGCCACTCGCCGAGAGGCGACCTCGCACCGGCATAGGCACGCCCTCGAGAGCAATAGCTCCGGGGGCGTCGTCATGCCCGGGCCGGAGCGGCTGCCCGGTCCCTCCGGCCAGCATGATCAGCGGACCCGGGCGGCGGCCAGCTGACGGCTGAGCACCGCCGGGGCCTCGGTGAGTGAGGGTCCGTACCAGGTCAGATGCCGTCCGCTGACCAGTGCGGTGCGGCTGCCGGGAAAGGCCTCGGGGCCATCGGACGCCGTGAACCGATACGGCTCATCGGGCAGCACGACCAGGTCGGCACCCGTCTCGAGCAGTTCGGCGAGGTCGACCCGCGGGTATCGCTCCGCGTGCCCGCCATACACGTTGCGGACCCCGAGCCGAGCGAGCAGATCGCCGGCAAAGGTGCTATGGCCGAGCACCATCCATGGCCGGCGCCACACCGGGACCACCGCGGCCAGGCCGCCCGGTGCCGCCGCGCTGCAGTCGAGCTGACGCCAGGCCGACTCGGCGGCCTCCAGCCAGGCCGGGCGCGGCTGCCGGCAGGCGATCGTGATCATGCGGCGCAGCGACGTCAGAGCCTCAGGCAGGTCACGGACCCTGGTCACCCAGACCGCCAGGCCCGCGGCGCGGAGCGCGTCAAGGTCGGGCTGCCTGTTCTCCTCCTCGTTGGCCAGGACAACATCGGGGCGCAACGCCACGATCGCCTCGACGTCCGGATTCTTCGTGCCGCCGACTCTGGTCACCGCCATGTCGGCCGGGTGCGAACACCACTTCGTGGCGCCGACCAGCAGGCCGGGGGCGCAGGCCGCCAGAGTTTCGCTCAGCGACGGCACCAGCGAGACGACCCGGTTGACCGACGCAGGTACCTGCACGGGCAGACCAAGGTCGTCTGCCACCCACTCGCTCATCACGCCACCAGACCGCCGATCGCCGTTGATCGCCCCCCATTGTGACCTCAATCGGGACCCGGCACCAGCCTCAAACCGAGCCAGCACACTCGCATACGCTGGGTCTCCCGCACTTCCGCCGCATCATGGGCGGGTCCGAGATGGCGGGCTGAGCCGCGCAGAAAGGCGGAAAAACGCGATGACCGACGCCGTGCCGCAGGCCGTCGTAGCTGCGCTGGACGACCCGTTCGCCCAGCTGACCGGTCCGCTGGCCGACACCAGGAAGCTGCATTTTGAGGTGGTGAGCACCGCGCTGCTCACGCCGCACATGCAGCGGCTGCAGCTGACAGCCGCCGAGCTCGAAGGCTTCAGCTACCGGCCAGGTCAGGACGTGATGGTCCTCGTGGCGGCGGACGACCGGAAGCCAGTACGGCGGCGTTACACCATCCGGCAGCTGGACCCAGCCGCCCGCGTGCTGACCATCGACGTCGTGCTGCACGGCGACGGGCCGGGCGAACGCTGGGTGCGGTCGGCGCAGCCTGGCGATCGCATCGAGGGCATCGGCCCGCGCGGCAAGGTCTTCCCCGACCCGGCCGCGGACTGGCACCTGTTCATGGGTGATGAGTCCGCGCTGCCCGCGATGCAGGCCATGACGGAGGCGCTGCCCGGCGACGCAGACGCCACGCTCGTGCTTGAGGTCCCGGACGAAGCCGATGAGCAGGACGTGCTGGCCGCAGCGCGAACCAGGGTGAGCTGGCTGCACCGGCTCGGCAGGTCCGCCGGCGACGCGTCCGCACTGGCAGCCGAGGCGGCCGAGGTGGAGCTACCGCCCGGCGACGGCCACGCCTATCTGCTCGGTGAGGCCAGGGTCGTGCTCGCGATGCGCGAGGTGCTGGCCAGGCGCGGGCTGACGGAGGAGCAGATGTCGCCGAAGGCATACTGGGGTCTGGGCCGCGCCAACGCCGGGCACGGCGAGCCAGCCAGGGACAACTGATCAGGCCGGGGACAGCTGACCAGGCCGGGGACAGCTGACCAGGCCGGGGACAGGAAGCCGCCGTAGTACACGGTGACGTTTCCGGGAGCATGGCCATGGCGAACAGGCGGTCAGCCGAACCGTCGACAAACTCCTCGAACGACGCATCGGCCCGCTCGAGCCGCGGCGCCTGGTGCCTCGCTCTCTGTCACGCCTAACCTCGCCGTTCCCGGCGCCACCCATACACCGCTTGCCCGTCCGGGGCCGAGAAAAAGGCTGGGGGCTGGCAGCGGATTGGCGTTATCGAACCATCGTCACCCCGCCATTTCGAGGTTAAATGTGCAGCTCACGCGGAACTCGGCCGCGCTGCGGCGACCGCGGCCGAGGACGTTGTTCTCTCCCCATGCAGATGAAGCTGTTCCATAATGAGTGAATCGCGTCGTCCGGCCTGCTCTAAGGAGTATTCGTGGCATCCGCAGTCGCGGCCGAGGTTTCCGCATCGGCGGTGCTGGCCAATACATCGACGCGGACGCTCATCCTCGGAATCGACAAGGCCGGCCGCATTCGCCAGCACGACCGCGGCGCAGGCGACGTGCTCGCGGGCGGCGTGCTTGCAGGTGAGCCGAGCGCGCTGATCGGCACCGAGCTCGCGTCGCTGCTGGCGGCACCCGACGGCCCGGCCGCGGGTGTGCTGCAGTCGATGATCGACGCCGCCTGCTCGAATCGCGAGGGTACCACCGTGCTGTCCTTTCGCACGGCCAACGACGCCGACGCCGACGCCGTCGTCACTGTGCAGCCGATCCGCTCCGCCGACCCGGAGCTCGCCGCTCAGGTGATCATGAGGATTGCCCCGCCGGTGCAGGAGCGCTTCCTCGACCCGGCCGTGATGCGCCAGGTCATGATCGATGGGGCGGTTCGCCGAGCGGGCGGCGCGCTCGACATCGACCAGATGGCACCCGAGCTGATGAGCACCGTCGTGCCGCACTTCTGCAACGCGGCCGAGCTGGTGGTACTGGAAAGCATCGTCGCCGAGGACGAGTTTCCCTCCGAGCCGATGGACGCGACGCAGCTCGTACGCCGCCTCGCGGTGGCCCACGACGACGGCGACACCGCCTGGGACGCCGCGTTCCCGACCGGGGAAATTCTGCGGTACGTCGGCAGCAACCCGTACACCCGGTGCATGGACACCGGCAAGCCGGTGTGCGAGCTCGTCAGTCAGGAAAGCGCCGAGGCGATCGCCGGGGAATGGATACGCCGCCCCGTCGCCGGGCTGCTGTCGGGCGTGTCCATGCTGCTACTGCCGCTCATCGCCCGGGATGTGATGCTTGGCTTCATCGTCTGCGTCCGGCGCAAGGGCTACCGCCGGTTTGATCCGTACGATGTCGAGATCGGCATGGAATTCGCCGCCCGAGCCGCGATCTTCATGGACAACGCGCAGCGCTACAGCCGGGAGCGCACCACCGCGCTCACGCTCCAGCGCAGCATGCTGCCGACGCTGACGGCTCTGTCCGCGCCGTCATCGGTCGAAGTCCGGCACCGCTACCTGCCCGGCAGCAAGCTGATCGAGGTGGGCGGCGACTGGTACGAATCGATTGCGCTGCCCGGCGGGCGTGTCGCACTGGTGGTCGGCGATGTCGCTGGTCACGGTGTCCGGGCCGCGGTCACGATGGGACGGCTCCGCACCGCCATCCAGACGCTGGCGATGCTGGAGCTCCCGCCCGCCGAAACGCTGCAGCAGCTGAACGAGCTGATGCAGGAGCTGGGCGTGCGCGAGCCGCACTTCGCCACCTGTGTCTACGCGATCTTCGACGCCGTTACCGGAACGTGCGAGGTGGCCTCGGCCGGCCACCTGCCGCCGCTGCTGGTCCGGCCCGATGGCAGCAACGAGTTGCTGGACGTGCCGCTTGCGCCGCCGCTCGGCGTCGGCAGCGGGCTGATTCAGAGCCGGACGCTGCGCATCGAGGACGGCAGCCTGCTCGTGCTGTACACCGACGGCCTGGTCGAGAAGCGCAGCAGGGACATCGACGAGGGGATCGGCCGGCTGCGGGAGATCTTCGGACCCGGCTCGGCCGACGAGCCGCTCGAAGAACTATGCAAGGCCACGCTGGCCGGGGTCTATGCGGACGAGCACCGCGACGACATCGCGGTGCTCATGGCCCGGCTGCGCAGGCTCCCGGCCGACCGCATCGTGACCTGGACGCTGCCGTCGGAGCTCACCTCGGCCAGCCGCGCCCGGTCCCTCATCAGGCGGCCATTGCGCCGCTGGGGCCAGGGCGACCTGCTGCCTACTGCCGAGCTCCTGGTGTCCGAGCTCGTCACCAACGCCGTCAGGTACGCGCAGGGCAGGATCGGGCTGCGCCTGGTCCGCGAGGATGAGGCGCACGCGCTGTTCTGCGAGGTTCTCGATGACTCGGCCGCGCTGCCCAGGCTTCGCCACCCCGATGACTCCGACGAGCGCGGGCGAGGCCTGCAGGTCGTGAGTCAGCTCGCCCAGCGGTGGGGCGCGCGCCGCGCCGCCTCCGGCAAGGTCGTGTGGTGCGAGTTGCCCTTGCCCGCGGACTGACGACCGCCCGCCAGGGCGCGACCACCCGCCACGGCGCGACCACCCGCCACGGCGTGACTGCCCGCCACGGCGTGAGCGAGCGCCTGCCACGCTGGCGGCGGCAGGCGCTCGCTCGTCGGCAGTTCGGCTCGTCAGGCGCTCGGCGCGGGCTGCATGCCCGCCGGAGGCGCGCCGGCCGCTGGTCCCCTGGAGTCCTGCTTGATGGCCAGCTTGCCTTGCCGCATCACACCGAGCCGCTGCGCCCGGCGAGCGATAGCGCTGTCGTGCGTGACCAGCACCAGGGTCAGATGCTCGTCGCGCCAGAGCTTCTCCAGCAGGCCGATGATCTCGTCCCTGGTGTCCTCGTCCAGGTTGCCGGTCGGCTCGTCGGCGAGCAGCACCTTGGGCTGCTTGACGAGCGCCCTGGCGATGGCGACTCGCTGCTGCTGGCCGCCGGACAGCTCAGACGGCAGGTGCTTGGCCCGGTCGGCCAGACCGACGCTGGCCAGCGCCGCAGCGGCGCGAGCGCGCCGCTGCGCCGCCGGGATGTGCAACGGCACGAGCGCGGTCTCGACGTTTTCCTGGGCCGTGAGCGTCGGCACCAGGTTGAACGTCTGGAAGATGAACCCGATCGACTCGGCGCGCACCTTGGTCACCTGGCTCTCGCGAAGCTGGGCCAGGTCTTCACCGACGGTTCCGTTGCTGCCAGCGCCCACGCCCTCACCGAACACGATGCTGCCCGCGGTGGGCTGATCGAGCCCGCCCAGCATCTGCAGCAAGGTCGACTTGCCATGCCCGGTCGGACCCTGGATGGCGAGAAACTCCCCGTCCTCGATTGCCACGTCGACGCCGCGCAGCGCGTGCACCACGCCGCGGCCCTTCTGGTAGTCCTTCGTGACACCACTGAGCTTGTACATCACGACTCTCCCTGACTGGCCGCAGATCCGGTAGCTGTCGATCGGTGGGTGCTGGTCCGCGCGCTCATTCAACCCTCGCCAGGGCCGCGGCGGGACGAAGCTGCGCCGCCCGCCAGCCGCCGAATGCGCCCGCCAGCAGGCCGCCGGCGATGGCCAGCAGCACCGCCACCACGATGACACTGGCGGTGACCTGGGGGGTCAGGTGCACGGTCGCGGTGTGCGTGCCTGCCGAGGCCAGATCACGGAACCTGTTGGCCGCACCGCTCCCGGTTCCGGACCGGCCGGCGAAGCCACCGCCGCCACCGCCGGGGAAGCCGCCACCTCCACCGCCACCTGGAGCGCCGCCGCCGAAGAACCTGGCCCCGCCAGGGGTGGCGCTGCCCGTGGTCGAGCCGAGCGATGCAGTAACCGTGTGATAGTAGTGACCGGCCACAGCCGATCCGAGGTAGCCCAGGCCAACGCCCACGATGCCGCCGATCACGCCGATGGCGAGAGCCTCGCCCACCACCTGCCGGACGATCCGGCGGCTGGTCCAGCCGAGCGCCTTAAGCGTGCCGAACTCTCTGACCCGGCGGGATACCGCCGCCGTGGTCAGCAGGCACGCCAGCAGGAACGCGACCGCGAGGACGGCGATGGCGAGCCACCGCCCGAGGCTGTTCGCCAGGCTCGACGCGCTCGACACCGACCCGGTGATCTCGCTAGCCAGGCTCTGCGAGTTCTGGACGCTGGCACCGTGCACGGTGCTGGAGATTTCCTTGGACACGCTGCTGATGTTCGTGGCGCTGTTGGCGGCCACGTAGATCGTGTTGACATCGTTCTTCATGCTCGAGAGCGCCTGGGCCCTGGCGAGCGGGATGTAGTAGTCGTACGAGCTGGCGCTGGCCGGGACACTGACGATGCCGACGACCTTGAAGCTGGTCTTGGCGATGGTGACCGTGGAGTCGAGCGCGATCTTGTTCGACTTGGCGTAGTTCGCGTCGACGAGCGCGACGTCGGACTTGGCGTCGGCGCCGTTCAGCGTGCGCCCCTTGGTGAGCGTGCCCAGGCTGAGCGGGCCGAGGGCTTGGGCATTCTTGGCGAGGTCGACGCCGTCGACGCTGAACGAGGTCGGCGTTATTGAGCCATTGAAAAAGCCGCCACCGCCACCGCCACCGCCACCGCCGAAGCCACCGCCACCGCCGCCGCTGCTGTTGATCGCCGGGATCTTGCCGGTGATCTTGGTGTCGGTCAGCGTCAGCCCGCCGGCAGCCGCAGCGACGTTGTCCAGTTTGGACACGGACGCGAGCTGGGCGGTCGTCAGCGACCCGAGGCCGGCGCTGCGCAGTGTGTCGATGTCGATCGTGGTACCGGCGGCGGGGCGCTGGGCGGTGCCGAAGGAGCCGCGGAACCCGAATGCCGGAGCACCACCGCTGCCAGCGGTCGGCGTCTTGGTGACCGTGATGTCGGTGTCCTGGCCATAGAGCGAGTGCAGAACCTCGCCCTCAGCGTTCTTGACTCCGCT
>JASHOE010000348.1 GCA_030041275.1 Streptosporangiaceae bacterium | reverse complement strand
TCGACCTGCGCCAGCCTGCTGCTGCGGCTGTGGGATCCGCGCAGCGGCAGCATCACCCTCGGCGGTCATGACCTGCGCGACTTCCCGCAGGACGACCTGCGCCGCATGATCGCCTACGTGCCGCAAGACGTCTACCTGTTCAACATCAGCGTGGCCGAGAACGTCCGGCTCGCCCGGCCAGACGCGTCGCAACCCGACATCCGCCGCGCCGCCGAGCTAGCTCAGTGCACCGACTTCATCCAGGCCCTGCCGCAAGCATGGGACACCGTGCTCGGAGAACGCGGCCAGCGCCTCTCCGGTGGCGAGCGCCAGCGAATCGCGATCGCCAGAGCACTGCTCAAAGACGCCCCGGTCATCGTGCTCGACGAGGCCGCCTCAAGCCTCGACGCCGAATCCGAACAGGCCATGCAGCGCGCACTCGGAGCAGTTATGCAGCACAAGACAACCCTGATCATCGCCCACCGCCCAAGCACCATCCGTGCCGCCGACCGACTCGTCGTCCTCAGTAGCGGCCAAGTCGTCGAGTCCGGCGGGTACAGCGAGCTGATCGAGGCCGGGGGGCCACTCGCGCACCTGATTCAGGAAGGACTGCCCGCCTAGCTCGGGTGGACTTCCGCGAAGTCTGAGGCAGGACGCGATGACTAAGCTCGCAAATCGCTCCGGGAGGGACCGGATGCGCCCGCTTGGCGGGGAGTTGCTGCGGCATCGAGATTTCCGCCTGCTGTGGGCCGCTGAGGCAGTCAGCGACCTTGGCAGGGGCGTGAGCGTGCTGGCGATCCCGATGGTTGCCATCCGCGCGCTGCACACCGACACCTTCGAGGTCGCCGCCCTCAGCGCGGCTGGCAGCTCCGCCTATCTACTGGTAAGCCTGCCTGCCGGTGCGCTCGTCGACAGGACGCGGCGGCGGTGCATCATGATGATCATGGACGCCAGCCAGCTCCCTGGCGCTCGGCTCCATACCGCTCGCAGCGGCAACCGGAATCCTCAGCCTCGGCCAGCTGCACGCAGTTACATTTCTGGCCGGCGTGCTCACGGTGTTCTTCACTGTCGCCTACCAGCCCTACCTGCCTACGTTCATCGGGGCGAGAGCACCTCACCGAAGGGAACTCGAAACTCACTGGCAGCTCTCAGCTCGCGTCCATCGTCGCGCCAGGCCTGGCCGGGTGGCTGGTGCAAGCATTCGGCGGCGCTTACGCCATTACGGCGGATGCCGCCAGCTTTCTGGTCTTTCTGGTCTCGCTGACGGCGCTGAGCGCTATCCGCACCACGGAAGCGGCCTGCTGTCAGCCGCGGGTCGGCGCGTGCGGGGTCCTCGCAGCCGTAACACCGTCCCGAGCCACCGCGTGGCTCGGCCTGGCCCGCGAAACCATCGCGGGCCTCGCTCTGCGTGATCGGCAGCCTCCTGCGGGCGGCGGCCGGCCAGGGCCTGGTCATCACCTTCGCGGCAGGCTCCTCCCTATTCGGCCTGGGAGTGATCGTCTTCAGCATCAACCAGGTCAGCTACGTCAGAGCGTTTGCCCCGATCACCTGCTGGGCCGCGTCATTGCCTCGATGAGGTTCGTCATTTGGGGTGTCTTCCCGCTCGGAGCACTCGCGGGCGGGCGCTCGGCGCGGCTCTCGGCACTCGTACCACGGCCGTTATCTGGCTGGTAGCGTCGCCCTTCCGAACGCTTGCCGACGCCCCGCCGGGCTCATCATGGCAGCACCCCAGGCTGACTTACGTCACTGGGTGGACACGCCGGACGGCGGCCCGCGTTTCGGAGTCGCAGACTGCCCGCGACCACGAAGGTCGACGACAGCGTCATGGCCGCCGCTGCGACGAGCGGATTAAGGAAGCCCGCGGCTGCGACGGGAATTGCCGCCACGTTGTAGCAGAAGGCCCACACGAGGTTCCGCCTGATGACCCGGTAGGTGGCTCGCGCGAGCCGGACCGCTTCCGGCACGGCCGCAAGGTCGTCACGAAGCACGATCATGTCCGCGGCGCTCATGGCGACGTCGGTCCCCGACCCGAAAGCCAGCGCGAGATCCGCGGCCGTGAGGGCCGGCCCGTCGTTGATGCCGTCACCGACCACGGCTACTTGCCTACCTGACGCCTGCAAGTCCCTGATGAACGCGGCCTTGTCGGCCGGCAGTGCGCCGGCGTGCACCTCGTCCACCCGCGCCTGCGCCGCGATGGCTTCCGCGGTCGCCTGATTGTCGCCGGTGAGCAGGATTGTCCGCAGCCCCAGGTTGCGAAGCTCGGCGACGGCGGACGGTGCGGACGGCTTGATGGTGTCGGCGACGGCCACGACGCCGCGAGCGCGACCATTCCATCCTGCGAGAACCACCGTCAGGCCGTTGCCTTCCCACGCCCGCGCCTGTTCTCGCAGCACCGCCGGGATCGTAATGCCCTGGTCGCGGAGCAACTTTGCCCGGCCGACGACGACGTCGACAGCACCAACGCGCCCGGTAGCACCGAGCCCTGGGTGGGCGGTGAACTGCTGCGCCTGAACGAGAGTGACCTCCTCGGCGCGCGCGGCAGCGGCAATGGCCTCGGCCACCGAGTGCTCCGAGGCCTGCTCGACGGATCCGGCCAGGCTGAGGAACTCCGCCGCACTAGTGCCTGCGGCGAGGACAAGGCTGGCCACCGACATAGTCCCGGTAGTGACGGTGCCGGTCTTGTCCAAAACCACCGTGTCGATGCGCCGGGACGACTCCAGCGCCGGGTAGCCCTTGATGAAGATGCCAAGAGTCGCGCCGCGCCCGGAGGCGACGGCGAGTGCCGCCGGTGTGGCCAGTCCCAGTGCGCAGGGGCACGCGATGATCAGCACAGCGAGTCCCGCGCTGAATGCACGCTCGGCCGAGCTTCCGGCGAGTAGCCAGCCACCCAGGGTGGCGACGGCCAAGACGAGCACGGCGGGAACGAAGACTCCCGAGATACGATCCGCGACTCGCTGAACCGCCGCCTTCTGCCCCTGGGCCTGCGCCACGAGCCGGACAAGCTGAGCCAGCTGGGTATCGCGGCCTACCTTGATTGCGCGGACCATGAGCCGTCCGGCCACTGCAACTGTGCCGGCCGCGACGGTGTCGCCGACCGTTACCTCGGTCGGCACGGACTCCCCCGTCATCATGCTGCGGTCGATCTCGGAGTGGCCGAAGACCACCTCGCCGTCGGCTGCGATGGCTTCGCCGGGCCTGACCATGAACGTCGCGCCGACCCGCAGTTCGGACACAGGCACCTGGCTGGTGCTGCCGTCCGGCGCCACCAGACACACCTCCTGGGCGCCAGATCCCGCCAGCTCGCGCATAGCCTCGGTAGCGGTCCGCCGACCGCGCGCTTCGAAGTAACGTCCGGCCAGCAGGAAGGTTGTCACCGCGGCGGCCACTTCCAGGTAAATGCCGCCGCCGGAGGCGTGTACAAGCTCGTACCGCGCGCCCCGGCTCGTGTGCCGGGCATCCGGGCCGAACATCGCGTACACCGACCATGCTGTGGCGGCCGTGACCCCCAGCGAGACCAGGGTGTCCATGGTGAGCACGCCATGGCGCAGGTTCCTGATCGCCGCACGGTGGAACGGCCATGCGGCCCAGCCCACCACGGGCGCGGCGAGGGCAACGAGCACCCATTGCCAGCCTGGGAATCGCACCGCGGGGAACAGCGACAACGCACCAGAGAGGTCCGACACCGGGATGAAGAAGATCGCGGCGACCAGCAGCCGCCGTTTCAGGTAGGCCTGCTGGTCGCTGGCCCGGCTCTCGTAGTCCTCGTCGCTCGCGGAGCCGGAGAGTGCCGCAGCCGCCGAGGGCCGGACCTCCGACGCCTGGTACCCGGATCGTTGCACAACGGCAATGAGGTCGTTGACCGCGACCCCGGGCGGGGCGAGCACGCTGGCACGCTCGGTTGCAAGGTTCACGGTTGCGCTGACACCGGCGAGCGCGTTGAGCTTCTTCTCTACCCTGGCCGCGCACGCCGCACAGGTCATCCCGCCAATGGTTAGTTCGATTTCTGCCGCGGCTGACGGAGTGGCGTCGCCCGCCGTCGGCGGCGGCGCGTGCAGCGCCGACGCCGCAGCCAGGGTCTCGCTCATAGCGCCGCGCCCGTTCGGTCCGATCGGCTGCGCGACGGTTCTGGCACTGTCGCGGCACCCGGCCGCGCATCGGCCGTCCCAGCCGGCGCTACCATGCCGACATGCAGGAGAATGTCTACTCGGTTAGCGGGATGACGTGCAGCCACTGCGCGAACGCGGTGCGCTCGGAGATAACACGAATTCCGAGCGTGCGCGAGGTGACCGTCGACGTCGATGCTGGACTGGTGACCGTCGCGGCGGACGACCAGCCCGACCGCGCCGAGATTCGGGCCGCGGTGGAAGAGGCCGGGTACCAGCTCGTCGGCTAGCGCGAAGTCTGCCGATTTCCCGCGCTCTCGGGGCGGGTTAGCTCGACGAGCCATACTGTATGGGCACCTTGACTATCTGAGCCTTCACCCACTGGTCCGCTGCATCGCCGAGCTGCCAGACCGTGAGGACGCCGCCTGCGGCAGCGAGCGCATCAACCTGACCGTCAGCGGGCAGCGCGATGGTGACAGCGCGGCCGGCCGGGACCGGCGGGGTCTGCTGCCACTTTGCACCCTGGCCGGTCAGGACCTCCGCGCGGCCACTCGACGTCACCGCAGCGACAGAACCGGACGCACCGAACGCCGTCGTGCGGACGCTGGCGGTGCCGATGCTGACCGGAGCAGATGTGGTCCACGTGCCGTTCGCATCAAGCCACGCCGACAGCAGGTCATCGTGCGACCCGGACGCCGCCAGCAACAGTGCCGTGGTCTGTCCGGACGTCGTGACGAGCCGGAGCACCTGGATCCGGCTGTTCGCCAGTGCAGCCGGAAGCACCGGCCCCGCAGCGCGCCAACCTCCCGCCGAGACGGTGAAGATGCCCGCGACCCCTGGCTGGCCGCAGTCACCAGCGAGTAGCTGGGTTCCGGCGGCGGAGTAGGCGACGGCGGTCAACTGCGTGAGACCACAGGCGCGTCCGGCCGCAGTACCGGTTAGCGCGTGCTCGGTCACCAGCGGCGTCCAGGTGTTACCCGCTGAGGTCGTGCTGCTCGTCGCTCCAGCTTCGTCGAGTGCAAGCAGGTGGCCGCCGCCGGGTGTCGCCGCGAGCGCGTCTGGGACGTTGGCGAGGCGCTGCGCCGGGGGCCCGGCGGACCATTGCTCGCCGGCGTCGGCGGTGAGGCTGACGGGCGAGAACTCGAGATACAGGCTGGGCCGGACCCCGGCAACGATGGACGTGCCCGACAAGCCGGCGAGCTCCAGGGCGCCGTTCGTGGCAATGTCAGGCGGGGTGTCGAGCGCCCACTGCTGCCGCCCGGCGGAGAGGAGAAATAGCTGCCAGAATTCGTTCGGCCCGGACGCCGCCCCCATCGGCAGTACGGCCCAGGTCGCCTGGCTCGTTGCCTCTGAGTACGCCGGTTCCGCAGCGGCCGGTGCCGCGGTTCGAGCTGCCGCGGCCGAAGTCGCCGCAGGCCGTCCCGAGTTGCCGCACGCCGCGCACGACACGACCGCGCCCAGCGCGACCAGGCCGGCGAGAAGTCTGGCGGGCGGCAACAGTCTCATGACTGGCTGAGAGCCTGGCTGGCGGCATTCGCCAGCTCGGTCGCGAACGACGACACCGTTGCGGCGCTACCCGGACCGGGGGTGAAGTCGAGTTCTTCGAGCATGCGACCGTCGGGTCCGATGACGAACGCGGCATCGCTGTGCCCGAGCATCGCGCCAGCTGGCAGCGTCTCGGAGGCGACGCCGTAGTTCTTCCAGACGAGCTGGAGCTGGGCTTGCGACCCGGTGAGGTACCGCCAGTCCGTAATGCCGGCGAGCCCCTCCTCCCGATCGAACGCCTGCAGGTAGCTGACCCGGCTGTACAGCGGGTTGAGGTTCACCGCGACCAGTTCGACCCGGCTTTGCTGGCCGGCGAGCAACAGGCCGGCCTCCCGGAATTCCTGCGCGATGAGCGGGCAGTCGGTGACGCAGACAGGGTCAAGAAACGTCAGAAGCACCGCCTTACCGCGCAGACTGGCCAGCGAAACGCGCTTCCCGGACTGGTCGGTGAGAGTGAAACCAGGAGCCGGCGAGTTCAGCGGGGCGCTTGACCCGTCCAGTGCCTGCGCGAGAATCGGTGCCGCGGCGCTGCTTGCCTGCGCGGCCGCCATCGGAACCGCGCCGAGCAGAACGACGCCGACCGCTCCTGCCGACATGACGGTCCCGAGGCGTGCGGACGCGAGTGTGGCGATGAGATTCACCGGCCGCAACCGCCGGCTCCAGGGCCTGTGCTGCAACCCGGCCGGCCCTGGCGCCGCGGGGGCTGGCGCGGGCCTGTCCGCCGAAGCCGCGGGCTGTTCAGCCGACTCGACGACCGGTAGCGGGCGTGGCGACTGCCCGGCCGGCGACGGCTCGGCTGGCAACGGCTGGGCTGAGGCGGGCGCGACTGCTGCTGCTGCCCCTGGCTGCGGTGTCAGTGCGAGGTAGCCAGAGGTAGCCAGGAGCAGCATCGGGATCATGCTGTTCGGATCGGTGCCAAGCCCGCCGAGGAAACCCAGATCCTGCACGAGGACCCAGGCGGCCAGGCCGAGCACCGCCAGCACGATGAGGGCGACGTGGGCGGCCTTCCGCCGCCCCGCTACGAAGACCAGGCCGATGCCGAGAAGGGCGACGACGGCGATCAGGTTGATGGCGAAGCCGTGCGCGCGGACGACATTGGCAAACCAGGACACGACGTCGGCGAGTCCGCTGGGCTGTGACTGCGCCGCCATCGACTGCACCATCGCGGTCAGCGGGCCGGGTTGCCCGTGCAGGTTGCCTTGCCAGAAGCCACGTCCGGGCCAGGCCTGGAGGACGGCCATTGCGATCAGGAAGGCGCCGAAGCAGCCGAGCAGCACGCGGCCGGTCTGCATAGTGCGCCAGTACCGGTCAGGAAGCAGCAGCAGCGCGGCGGCCACGGAGTAACACAGCGCGGCTCCGGGCGCGCCGGTCAGCCAGCTCAGGCCCGGCGCGAAGATCCCGCCGAAGGACTCCCCGAACACCCAGACGACAAGCCCCCAGCCGACGGCCGCGGACGCCCCGAGCTGGGACAAGCGGCCGTTCCGTGCCAGCAGCAGCCACACGCCGATACCCACCTGAATCCAGACGGCTGCGGCGGCGGCCTGGATGGGGTGATACGACCATGTCGTCCCGGCCCAGTTGACCAGGTGCTGCACCCAGGTCGGCGAGCTCTGTGCAGTCGGCTCGATCACCTGCGATGGGAGGCCGACGGCCATGCCCGGCTGAGCCTGGAGAATGCCGTCGAGGATCCACAAGAGACCGAAGCCGATGCGGAGCACCTGTCGGGCTGGTGCCTCGGGCAGCACCGGTTGAGCCCGCTGTCCGGCCGGTGCGCTCCTCGGCCGGAACTCGCGCACGCCTACCCAGGCAAGGGCGAGAACGGCGAACAGCAGTACCGCTGCGATCCCCTGGTGCAGGAGCGCGAGCTTGAACGCCGAGACGACCGTGGGATCATCAACGTCCAGGCCGCTATTCATTCCGGGCATGATCGCCGTCCTTCACGGCTTCAATACGGTCAAAGGTGCCGGGGGCCGCAGTCTCGCCAATCTGCTAGCTTGCAAGGGCACTACGAACTGTAGTCGGCTGGAAGTGGGCTCTTAGCCGCAGGTCGCACGGCAAGGCTAACCGCTGGTGCGGCCGCCGGCACAGGCTGCGGGCCGTCCGACAGCGAAAGTGACGAAAGTATCATCATGGGCATGCTACCGGGCTACCACGCGCCGAGAACGTTGCTAGCGGCGACCGGGCTCGCCGCGGCGCTCTGCGTCGCGGGCTGCGGCGGCTCGTCGGCGCCGGTAGCCCGGCCGTCGGCATCCGGGGGGTCGGCCGTCACGATCCTCACCCGCAGCCTGGCCGGCACTGGCACCGTGCTGGTGAATAGCCGCGGCTACGCTCTGTACATGTTCGAGCCGGACGCTCAGCGCCAGGTCACCTGCACGGGACTGTGCGCCGCGACCTGGCCGCCCGTGAAGATCTCGGCCGGCGCGCGGCTCGTCGCCGGGCCTGGCGTGCGCGCCGACCTGCTGGGTTCTGACCCCGATCCGTCCGGCGGACGAGTTGTCACCTACAACGGCTGGCCGCTCTATACCTACACCGGTGATATTCAGCCCGGCCAGGACACCGGCCAGGGCATCGACCTTAACGGCGGGGTCTGGTTTCTCTTGCGGCCGTCGGGCGAGCCGCTGAGCCAGGGGCTGGCCGGTTGACGCGCTCTGGTCACGCGCCTGACAGGCCGTCCCGGCGGGCGGTCCTGCTGACCGCCGGCGGGCTG
>JASHOE010000347.1 GCA_030041275.1 Streptosporangiaceae bacterium | reverse complement strand
GTCGAGCCCAGCCCGGCCGGGCGCGATCACCTCCGGCGGCGTCGCGGCCGGCGCCGCCGTCAAGCCGCGCAGCCTGCGAACCGATGGTCGCGTCGTCAGCGGACGCGCCGCCCGGCACCGGGAGCCTCGAGGCCGCGGCCGGCGGCAGCGTGCGGAACTCCTCGATCAGGTCGAGGGCGGCGGGCGGGAGCGGGGTGGCGTCAAGTTCGCCGCTCGCCGCGAGGTCCGGCGCGAGCCGGGCGAGCAGCGTTCCGGCCGTCGGCCGGTGCCGGGGATCGCGCTCGAGGCACGCGGTGACGACGTCCGATAGCCCGGCGGGCAGCCCGGCCAGGTCCGGAGGGTCGCTGGCGAGGCGTACCAGCACATCCATCACCGTCTCGCCCTGGTACGGCGGGTGGCCCGTCGCAGCGAACAGCATGGTCGCGCCCAGCGCGTAGACGTCGCTGGCGGACGTCGCCTGTCTCGTGTCTCTGGCCTGTTCCGGCGCCATGTATGCGGGGGTGCCGACGCTGCTGCGGGTCACCGTCAGCTGGATCCGCTCCGCCGCCCGCGCGACGCCAAAGTCGATCACCCGAGGGCCGTCCGGCGAGACTAGGACGTTCGACGGCTTGAGGTCGCGGTGCACGAGGCCGACGCCGTGAATGGACTCCAGCGCCTCGGCGCACCCGGCCGCCAGCCACCGGACCGCCTGCGGCGGGATTGGGCCGCAGGTCCGCACCAGCTGGCTGAGCGCCGGAGCCGGCACGTAGACGGTGGCCAGCCACGGGATGTCCGCCTCGGAGTCGGCCGCGACGACCGCGGCCGTGAAGGCACCGCTGACTCGGCGGGCCGCCGCGACCTCCTGGCCGAACCGGGTCCGGAAGTCGGGTTCTTCGGCCAGCTCAGCCTTGATGGTCTTGACCGCGACGAGCCTGCCCGCAGCCGAGCGGCCGAGATACACCTGGCCCATCGCCCCCGCACCGAGCCGGCCGAGCAGCGTGAAGCCGCCCACCTGCTCCGGGTCCCACCGGCGCAGGGGCTGCACTAAATCTGCCTCCGCCACGTCACCATCTCCTCACGATATGAGGGCAACAGCAGCCATGATGTCCGGCTTCGTGACATCGCGGGCCCGTTCGGCAATCGATCTCATCCGATCAGGACGATGAGCTCACCCCGGTTACCCGCGACGACCGGCTTACTGCAGACCGAGAAGCCAGCCGGGGCCGGCGACGGCGGCGCCGGCCGCGATGCAGCGCTCCCGCAGCTCGCGGTCTGCGGTGATCACGATGCGCCGGCCCGGCGTGTGCCCGGCCAGCACGGCGATCGTGTCGTCGCCGGAGCCGGCCGCGGCCAGCACCCGGACCGGTCCGGTCACCGCCGTGACGGCGGGCCGCGCCGAGCCCTCGACGACGAGCACGACATCCGGCAGCCACCGAAGGTGCGTCAGGCCGTCGGCCATCCGGGCGAGTTCGCCGGTACCGCTGTCGAGCAGGGCACCGGCCGGCGGTGCGGCCGGGGCGATACCAGCCGGAAGCTCGGTGAGTCCCTCCGTTACCAGCGAAGCGAGCTGCTCGGCAAGCCGCACGGTCGCGCCGACCCGGTCGCGCCACCAGCCGTCGGGTCGTGACCCGACCACGTTCGCGCTGTCCACGATCAGCGTCACCGGGGACAACTCGGCCGCCAGCTCCGCCCAGTGTGCGGCTAGGCCTGGGTGCAGCTCGAGGGTCGCGACCTCGCCGGCCGGCACCCAGGCGACCTCGTCGCTCTCTTCATCGTCGGACTGAACGGCGAACGGCTGATCCGCCTCGGCGAGGACGGACGTGTAGGACCAGCCGCCGTGATCGTCGGTGAACACCGCCCGCTGCCGGACCGCGTCCGGCGGTACGCCACACTCCTCGTGCGCCTCGCGCAGCGCCGCGGCCAGCGCGGACTCGTGGCTGTCGCGCGCCCCGCCTGGCAGCCCCCAGGTGCCGCCGTGGTGACTCCACCAGGTCCGCTGCTGCAGCAGCACGGGACCTCCGGTCACGTAGGCGAGCAGCCCAGCCGCGCCGAACCTGCCCCAGTGCCGGTGCCCCAGTGCGCAGCGAACCCAGCCGTTCCCGTCCCGGCTAGCCATCGTGTGCGTGCAACACCGGAGGAGCCTCCACTTCGACATGCTATCGGCCAGCTCGGAAGGTAGCGGGCCACGCAGCCGCCGACCGACGAGCTTAGGCTGTGGGGTATGCCTTCTTCGCCCATATCCGCCCAGCTGACCAAGCTGCGCCAGCTGCGCACGGCGCCGATCATCCTCGAGCTTGACCTCACCGACGGCCTGGCCGAGACCAGGCCGACCGACCCCCTGACGGCGATCGCCAGTCGCAATCGGGCGGTGCTGCCCGACGTACTCGACGGCCTGCGCCGGGCCCGCGGCGACGCCAGGGTGACGACTCTGGTCGTTCGTCTCGGCGGGCGGGCCATCGGCCTCGCCGCGGTTCAGGAGCTGCGCGCCGCCGTCGCCGACTTCGCCGCCGCCGGCAAGACCACGATCGCGTGGGCCGAGTCGTTCGGCGAGTTCTCTGCCAGCAACGTGCAGTACTACCTGGCGACGGCGTTCGAGCAGATCTGGCTGCAGCCGTCGGGCGACCTTGGCCTGACCGGCATCGCGGTCGAGCGCATCTTCCTGCGCGGCGTGCTGGACCGCGTGGGCGCCGATTTCCAGGTGGCCAAGCGGCACGAATTCAAGAGCGCCGCCGAGCAACTGACCGAGACGGGGTTCTCCGAGCCGGCCAGGCAGGAGACCGAAAGGCTGACCGCCTCGGTGACCGAGCAGATCGTGCAGGCGGTCGCGGACCGGCGCGGGCTGCCCCGGGCCAAGGTGAGTGAGCTGATCGACGCCGGGCCGTTCCTGGCCGTCCGTGCTCAGGCCGAGGGCCTGGTCGACGAGCTCGGCTATCGCGACGAGGTGTATGCGCACGCGCGCAAGCAGGCCGGCCCGGACGCCGCGGTCTTGTACCTCGCCCGCTACCAGCGTGGCAAGGTCCTGGCCGAACGGGCTCGCGCCGCGGTCACCCAAGCGTCCGCGGCGCCGGAGCCTGGCGTGGCGCTGATCTACGCGACCGGGCCGATCAGGCGTGGCCGTAGCGGCCGCGGGCCGCTCACCGGCGGCGCTATGGGATCGGACACGATCGCGGCCGCCATCAGGTCCGCCGTCAAGGACGCGAATGTCCGCGCGATTCTGCTGCGCGTCAACAGCCCTGGCGGCTCATACGTCGCGTCGGACACGATCTGGCGTGAGGTCGTCCGGGCCAGGGCCGCGGGCAAGCCGGTCGTGGTCTCGATGGGCGACGTGGCTGCGTCCGGCGGTTACTACATCTCCATGGCCGCCGACGAGATCGTCGCGCAGCCGGGCACGATCACCGGCTCCATCGGCGTGATCACCGGCAAGCCTGTGCTCGGCGAGGCGATCGGGCGGGCCGGGGTCAGCAGCGACCTGATCACCCATGGTGCGCACGCGGCCATGTTCTCGCAGCTCCGGCCGTTCTCGGCGGACGAGTGGACGCTGGTCAACGAGCATCTTGATCACATCTACGCGGACTTCACTGGCAAGGTCGCCTCCGGCCGTGGCATGACGGTCGAGCAAGTGGACGAGGTGGCCAGGGGCCGCGTGTGGTCCGGCGCGGACGCGCTCGCGCACGGGCTGGTGGACGAGCTCGGCGGACTGGACCGCGCGGCAGCCATCGCCCGACGCCGGGCCGGGCTGCCGGACAGCGCGCCGCTGCGCATCTTCCCGCGGGTCCGCCCCATCGACCGGCTGCGGCCGCCAGCATCCAGTGAGAGCCGCGCCGCACACGCGAGCCTGCTCGCCGACGGCTGGGGCCCGGCGTGGCAGCTCGCGGCGCGCGCCGGGCTGTCGCCGTATGGGCCATTGATGCTGCCGGGCACCTGGATCTTTGATTAAGGAAACGCCCATGAAGCTGGCTCGCGGCCACCCGCGGATACCCCGCCGCGTGGGGTGACCATGCCGGCTCACGGAGTGCCACCAGACGAGTCCATGCCGCCGCGCAACCCGGTGCCGCCGGGTCGCCGGGTGCCGCCGGGCCAGACGGTTCCGCCCGCCAGTCCGGTCCCGCCCCGCAACCCGGTGCCGCGCGGGAGCCCGGTCCCCCCGCGCAGCGCGGAGGTGCCGCGCGGCGGCCAGGTGCCACCAGCCGGCGTCGTCGTACCGTCGCGGGGCGCGACGCCGGCGCGTGGCCCGGTGCCGGCCCGCACAGATGTGCCGGCGGGTACCCCCGTACCAGGGCCCCCTGGCCCGGTCGGCACAGGGCACCCGGACACCCCGGTTCCGGCCGGCTTCCTGGACGCGCTGACGGGCTGGGCGGCCGGCGTCACGCTGCTCACCCTCGCCGACGGCCGGGATGACATCGGCGCGACGGTGAGCGCGTTCTGCCCCGTGTCGGCGGACCCGCCCCTGGTGCTCGTGTCCCTCATCGCTTCCTCGTACGTGGCCGAGGTGCTCGAACGGGCAAATCCGTTCGCGGTCACACTGCTCGCCGCCGATCAGCGGGTGCTCGCCGGCCGGTTCGCCGCCGCGGGCCGGCCGAGTGCCCGGCTGCTGCTGGCCGGCGTGCCGCACCGGCGCGGCGAGCGGTCTGGCGCCTTGATTCCCGAGGGTGGCCTGGCCTCCCTCGAGTGCGAGGTCACCGAGCGGATCCCGGCGGGCGATCACCTGCTGGTCGTGGGGAGCGTCACGGCCGTGCCGTACGCGGCCGAGTCCGGCGACCCGCTGATCCGGTTCCGCAGCGGCTACCTCCGCTGATCAGCCGGTCAGCCGTTGAGGTAGGCGAGCACCGCGAGCACCCGCCGGTTGTCGTCATCCGACGGCGCCAGGTCCAGCTTGGCGAAGATGCTGGTGCTGTGCTTGCTGACGGCCTTCTCGGTCACGAACAGCCGCTGTGCGATGGCGCTGTTGGAACGGCCCTCCGCCATGAGCTCGAGGACTTCGCGCTCCCTGGCCGACAACCGCGCCAGCGGCTCTTGCCGCGCAGCCCGTCCGAGCAGCTTCGTCACGACCTCGGAATCCATCACGGTCCCCCCGGTCGCGACGGTCCTGATCGCTTCCACGAACTGGTCGTCGTTGAACACGCGGTCTTTGAGCAGGTAGCCGACCCCGCCGCCCTTGTCGGCCAGCAGCTCGCGGGCGTAGAGCTGCTCGACGTACTGGGACAGCACCAGTACCGGGAGTCCCGGCACCGCTCGCCGCGCCTCAATCGCCGCCCGCAGCCCGTCGTCGGTGAATGTCGGCGGCAGCCGGACGTCCACAATGGCCACGTCCGGCCGATCGTGCAGCAGGGCTTGCAGCAGCGCCGGGGCATCGCCCACCGCCGCGGCTAGCTCGAAACCGTGGGCCTCGAGCAGCCGAACCAGGCCATTCCTCAGCAGGAAGAGGTCTTCGGCGACGACAACGCGCACGGTACCTCCAGCACCACGATGGTCGGCCCGCCAGTCGGGCTGCTGACCGCCATGATGCCGTCGAACGCCGCCAGCCGCTTCTCCACCCCGGCGAGGCCGCTGCCCGCTGTGGCGTCGGCCCCGCCGAGACCGAAGTCGGTGACCTCGATCCGCAGGTGGCCGGCGGCGTGGCGGACGTCTACCCGCGCCTCGCGCGCCCCGGAGTGCTTGGCCACGTTCGTCAGCAGCTCAGCGACCGCGAAATAGCACGCCGTCTCGACCGGCGCGGGCAGCCTGCCAGGCAGGTCGATGCCGGTCTGCACCGCGAGCGGACAGTCAAGCGCCAGCGCGCGCACCGCGTCGCCCAGGCCCCGGTCGGCCAGCACCGGCGGATGGACGCCGCGGACCAGCTCGCGCAGCTCGGTGAGCGCCCGCGCCGACGTGTCCCTGGCCTCGGCCACGAGCGCCAGCGCCGCGTCCGGGTTCACCGGGATGAGCCGCTCCGCGGCGCGCAGGCTCATGCCGAGCGCGACCAGCCGAGCCTGTGCGCCGTCGTGCAGGTCGCGCTCCAGCCGGCGCAGGTCGCTGGCGGCGGTGTCCACCACGACCGCCCGGCTGGCGGTCAGCTGCTGCACCTGCCTGGTCAGCTCCGCGTCTGGCGCCAGGCCCAGCAGCCGGCCGACCGTCGGGAACGCGCGCGGCGCCAGCCAGACACCGGCTGCCAGCATCAGCAGCGCCTGGGTCAGCACGACCGGCCCTGCGTTGCCTGGAAGCTCCATGAGCGGATGGGCATTCCGGCCGACCAGCGTGACGACGCCGTAGATGCGCGTCGGGAAATCGACCCAGGTTATTGCCAGGAACATGCCAGCCACCCCCAGGCAGAAGAACCCGGCCGACGCGACCCGTGCGGCTGCCTCCGGCCAGCGCCGCAGCACGACGAGGGAAGCGGCAACCGGCAGCGCAATGGCGAAGAACGCCGCGGCTGGCTCGGTCCCGGCACCGTTGTCGGGGACGAAAAGCTCAATCGTGAGGATCGCGACGGGAACCACGAGCAGCGCCCGCAGCTGAGCGCGCGGTGGCAACGTCGTCAGCCGACCGAACCAACCTCGCCAGCGGGCGATCACGGGATCGGTCGACCGCCAGGTCAGCCACCCGCCCAGCATCAGGAACAGATACCCGAGCGGCAGCCCCACGTCGGTCACCGCGGACGGAAACGCGACCGTCGGGCTCGGGCCACCGCCAATACCGGGAGCGGGCTGCGGGAGGGCAGCGATGGCCGCGGCCTTGTGTGCAGGCGCAGAACTGGCGCCAATCAGCCAGGCCCACGTCGGGAAGTAGTCCCGAGCGAGCACGAACCCCGCGATGCCGAGCAGGATGAGTCCTGGCGGCACCAGGCGCGAGGCGAGCCGAGGCGAGAGCGCGAGCACCAGCGCGACCACGATCGCGACGAAGAGCAGCGGCCACTGCCGTGCGCCGCGCTGCTGGAAGGCGCTCGACAGCACGGTCACCACGCACAGGGCCAACAGCGCGACTGCCAGTGGCCAGCCGAACCAGTGAAGGCGCCCCCGCGCTGCCTTCGCGTCCCGGTCGCCGCCGCTTCTGAGCCAGACCACCCCCAGGCCCGCCGTCAGCGCCGCCGTTGCGAGCAGAACCAGCTGACCGTTAACACCCATGACCGCGATTGCCTCCCCGCGTCGGCAGCAGTGCTACCAGCATGGCCCGGCCGGTCGCGCGTGGCGATGGGCCTGCATCCACATCCCTGGTAGGGCTAGGCCTACGTCACTCGCTCGCCGCCCCGCCAGACCCCGGCGATGAGCGGCACGCCGGGGCGGTAGGCAAGGTAGGCGTGCGACGGCGCGTCCAGCAGCACCAGGTCCGCCCGGGCTCCCACACCCAGGTGGCCGACGTCGGTCCGCCGCAGGGCGCGCGCGCCGCCCGCCGTCGCCGCCCACACCGCCTCTGCCGTGGTCATCCGCATCTCCCGGACCGCGAGTGCCACACACAGCGGCATGCTCGAGGTAAAGCACGAGCCGGGATTGCAGTCCGTCGCGATGGCGACCGTCACCCCCGCCGCCAGCAGTCGCGGCGCGTCCGGGTAGGGCTGCCGGGTCGAGAACTCCACGCCGGGGAGCAACGTCGCGACCGTCCCGCCCGACGACGCCAGCGCGTCCACATCCGCGTCGGAGAGGAACGTGCAGTGATCAGCCGACGCTGCTTCAGCGGCGACGGCCACCTGGACACCCGGCCCCGGTCCCAGCTGGTTCGCGTGCACTCGCGCCTGCAGGCCCGCCGCCGCCCCCGCGGTCAGCACGGCGCGCGCCTCGTCCGCGCCGAACGCGCCGCGCTCGCAGAACACGTCGACCCACCGCGCCAGCGGCGCGCACGCGGTCAGCATGTCGCCGCAGACCAGATCCACGTAACCCGCCGTATCCGAGGCGAACTCAGCCGGCACCACGTGCGCGCCCAGGTAGGTCAGCTCGGGCGTGACCTCAGCGGCGAGGGCCAGGCTGCGTGCTTCGTCGGCGACCGTCAGCCCGTACCCCGACTTGCACTCGAACGTGGTCGTCCCCTGACTGAGCATCTCGCGGGCCAGCCGCGCCAGATTCGCCCGCAGCGCCTCGTCGCTCGCAGCCCGGGTCGCTGTGACCGTGCTGGCGATCCCGCCAGCGCTGTAGGGCCGCCCGGCCATCCTGGCCGCGAACTCCGCGCCGCGCTCTCCGGCGAATACCAGGTGCGCGTGCGAGTCGACGAAGCCCGGCAGCACGGCGCGCCCGGCCGCGTCGACCACCTCGTCGGCGGCGGGCGCTCGCGCCGCCTGGCCAGCCCAGCCCACCAGACCGCCATCCAGCACCAGGGCAGCGTCCGTCAGCGCCTCGAACGGGCCCGGCGAGGCGACACTGACAGCCTCCCGAGGAGCGTTCGTGACCAGTTCGCCGATGTTGGTGATGAGCAGGCTCACCCGCAAGCCTCGCAATGCCCGATGGGTTAGGACTGGCCGGACGGTTCTGCACCGGATCTGCACACGAAGCCTGCCCCGGCTCCACGGGCACGCGCAACCGTAGCGGGATGGGCCCGATCACGCCGGAACGATGTCCCGTCCGGTAGTACTCGCCATCGAGGAGGACCACGAGGCCCTCGGTGTCGTCGAGTCTCAGCTGACGCAGCGGTACGCGCACGACTACCGCGTCATCTGTCTGAGTGACGCCGGCGCTGCCCTGGCGAAGCTCGCAGAGCTAGCGCGCGCGGACGCGGAAGTGGCGCTCGTACTCGCGGGCATGCCGCGGTCGGCTCTTGACCGTGGCGGGCTGCTCGAGCGCACCAGGGAACTGCACCCGCACGCCAAGCGCGCGCTCCTCGTTCCTTCGAATGTCTGGGCAGAT
Source organism: Streptosporangiaceae bacterium (assembly GCA_030041275.1). GTDB lineage: Bacteria > Actinomycetota > Actinomycetes > Streptosporangiales > Streptosporangiaceae > JAJYUU01. The sequence goes on along the minus strand of JASHOE010000347.1, from coordinate 27,737 downwards.
GAGCCGATCGCAAACTCGATACGTGCCGCCATTGCCTTCGGCGGACTCGATTACTACGTGCTCCAGCCCGCGGGCCCGCCGGATGAGGTTTTCCACGAGGCCATTTCGAGCTTTCTCCTAGAGTGGGCGACCGAGCGGCGCACCGTGCCGCGCACCGTCCACATCGTCGGGGAAGACTGGTCGGGCCGGGCCTACGAGCTCAGGACGGTGTTCGAGCGCTGTGCCGCCTCGCACAGCTTCAGCCTGGCGGACTCGGACAAGGGACGCGAACTGCTTGCCAAGGCGGGCCCTGACGTGAAGCTCCCGCTCATGATCCTGCCCGACGGCCGGGTTCTGAGCGATCCCTCCAATGCCGAGATCGCGGCGGCTGCCGGGGCGCCGCCGGACTTTACCCGGGGCAGCTACGACGTGGTCATCGTCGGCGCGGGCCCTGCTGGCCTGTCGGCAGCCGTCTATGGTGGCGCCGAAGGGCTGCGCGTCCTGCTCGTGGACGAAGGCGGGATCGGCGGACAAGCCAGGTCCAGCTCACTCATTCGCAATTACCTGGGCTTCCCGCGGGGCGTGAGCGGCAGCCGACTTGCCGAGCAGGCGTACGAGCAGGCATCGGTATTCGGCGCGAGCTTCGTCTTCATGCATCGAGCGACCACGCTGGCTCGCACCGGTCAGGTGCTGACTGTCACGCTCGACAGCGACCAGCGGATCACCGCCAGAACGGTGATCCTCGCCACCGGCGCGGCGTATCGTCGCCTGGGTATCCCCCGGCTAGAGGCCTTGGTCGGCGCGGGTGTCTACTATGGCGGTCCGGTTTCCGAGGCCCCGGTTACCAGCGGCAAGGAAGCCTACGTCGTCGGTGGGGGAAACTCGGCCGGCCAGGCTGCCCTGCACCTCGCGCGATATGCCAGGCGGGTCGTCCTTCTCACGCGAGGGCCAGCGCTCGGCGCCGGGATGTCGAGCTATCTCATTCGGGGAATCGAGGCCAGCGCCAACATCGAGGTGCGCACCGGGACTGCAGTGGTCGGCGGTGGCGGCGAGGGGCGTTTGCAGCACCTGACGCTGCGGGGTTGCGAGACGGGTCAGGAGGACGTCGTCGCAGCGGACGCGCTCTTCGTGTTGATCGGCGCCCACCCGCACACCGACTGGCTGCCGCCGGAAATCGCGAGAACGGCCCGAGGGTTCCTGCTCACCGGAGATGAGTTCCGGGACGGCTGCGACTGGCCGATCGAGCGCCGACCTTACCCGCTGGAGACGAGCATGCCGGGCGTGATCGCCGCGGGCGATGTGCGGCACTCTTCGGTCAAGCGGGTCGCGTCCGCGGTGGGTGAGGGCTCGATTGCCATCCAGCTCGCCCAGGCTCTGCTGGCCAGCGAGTGGCCGGGAGTCGGGCAGCCGGCGAAAGACACCGGGTCAGTCCCTTTGGGTCGTGCTGGACGTGGCCCCGTGCCCGGGCATACCGAGGACGGCGCCCGCGTGGGCCCTGGCCGCTGGGTCGCGGCGCGATCTGATCAGGCTGGCGACCGTGGTAACAGCGAGCACGGCCGCTATGACGGCCAGCGACAGCGACGTGCTGATCTCCGGGACGGTCGGGTTCAGACCGTGGACCCAGTGCAAGATGAGCTTCACGCCAATGAACGCCAGAATCAGCGCGAGCCCGGGCGACAGGTACACGAGCCGATCGAGGAGGCCGGTCACCAGGAAGAACAGCGCCCGGAGACCTAGCAGGGCGAAGGCGTTAGCGGCAAAGACGATGTATGCCTGGCTGGTGATGCCGAAGATCGCCGGAATCGAGTCGAGCGCGAAGAGGACGTCCGTCCCGCTGATCGCCACGCACACGATGAGCAGCGGGGTAGCGACTCGCCGCCCGCCGATCCGGGCAGTCAGTCTGCCGTCGGAGTAGGCGTCACTGACCGGCAGCAGCCGCCGCGCCGCACGGACCAGCGGGCTGCCGGTGATATCAGGGTCATCGTTACGGTGCCGGTACAGTCGCACCGCCGTCCAGATCAGGACCAGTCCGAAGACCAGGAACAGGAACGAGAGCTGGGACAGCAGCGCCGCCCCGATGGCGATGAATACCGCCCGGAATGCGAGCGCACCGATGATCCCGATGATCAGCACCCGCTGCAGGTAGGGGCGCGGCACCGCGAACGTCGTCAAGATGATCACGAAGACGAAGAGGTTGTCGACCGACAGGCTCTTCTCGACCAGGTACCCGGCGAAGTACTGACCTCCGTACCGCCAGCCCGCCAGACTGCCAAACACCAGTCCAAACACAATCGCCACGGCAATGTAGCCGACCGACCAGGCCGCTGCCTCCCGATAGCCGACCGCGTGCGGACGCAGAATCGCCACCGTCAGATCCACGCCGAGCAGGACGAGAACCAGCGCTATCGTCGCTGCCCAGCCAGCAACAGAAACCACTGTCCCCCCGCCCCGCCAGCTCCGGGTGCCCCCGCACCCTTCGATCGGCAGGTCGCGCTCTGGCGCGATGTGAAGCTCCAGGCTAGCGTCCACGGCGGCGCTGACTCTCTGGCGTCGACGTGCAGGGCCGCAACTGCACCTGCCTTTCATCAGGACCACACGGCGCACTCACAGCCCCCTACTCGACTGGTGACACACCCGACGAAGCGGATCGCCGCGATCCTGTCGCGCGGACGGTCAGGAGGCATGTCATGGCCACACTGCAGATAGAGCACCCGGTCACGGACTTCAACACCTGGAAGGCTGCGTTCGACCGGTTCGCAGACGTCCGAGGCTCCTCGGGCGTCTGCGGGCACCGCGTCATGCGTCCGATCGACGACGCGCGCTACGTGGTCGTCGATCTGGACTTCCGCAGCGCCCAGGCGGCCCGCGAGTTCCTGGCGTTTCTCCAGGCGAACGTATGGGGCTCCGCCGCCCGTGCCCCGGCCCTTGCGGGCTCCCCGCAGACCCGAATCCTCGAGACCGCCGACATGACGCCCGGAAGCTGACCTGGCAACGACGCAGGGTCTTCAGGGTTGCGTTTGTCGCCGCGCTGAAGAAACGGCGCGCCACGGTGAGTGCAGCTGAACCGACCGGCCGCCAGGACTGACGCTCGCGACGTGCAGCGGTCCGTACCAGGATGGGCGAATGGATCCCGTTGCGGACGCCCGCGCCCTGATCAGTGACCGATTCCCCGCCGCGCTGGCGGCCTTCCTCGGTGACGGCGCGCTGTCGTCTCGGCGGACCACGACTTCTGACCTCGACATCGTGGTCGTGCTGACTGGACCGCCGGCCCCCTACCGCGAGTGCCACCAGTGGCGTGGCTGGCCGGCCGAGACGTTCGTGCACGATCGCGATTCGCTGGAGTCCTTCTTCGCCAAGGACACGGCGCGCAGGCGTCCGTCGCTGGCGCGGATGTGCGCAGACGGCGTCGTGCTCAGCGACGCTGGCGGCGTCGCGGCGGCGATCAGGGAGCGCGCGCGGGCCGTTCTCGCGGCCGGCCCCCCGCCCGCTACCGAGGCCGAGCTCGATGCGCTCCGGTACGGACTGACTGACGCGCTCGACGACCTCGCAGGCAGCTCCGACCCAGGCGAGCTCGCCGTCATCGGCTGGAACGTCTGGGCTGCGACGGCGGAGCTGGCGCTGATCCAGGCTGGAGCCTGGCTCGGGTCGGGCAAGTGGCTACTGCGAGAGTTGCGCGCCACCGACCCGGATCTCGCAACCCGGCTGGTGGCCGCCATCGGCGACCGCCGTCAGCTGATCACGCTCGCAACCGACGTGCTTGACCGGTCAGGGGGCCGCTTCTGGGCCGGGTTCCGGGCCGCCGGGCGGTAGCTGCCTGTCCCTTGTCGAGCACATGGTGAGCTGCGAGGCTTGCCAGCATGGCTGACTCGGTGGCGGCCGCGTTGTGCCGGATTGACGGAGTCGTCGAAGGCGGCTCAGCGTTCAAGGACGGATCCGGATTCTGGGTCAACGGCAAGGAGATCGCGCACTTCGAGGACGCGAACGCCATCGATCTGCGGCTGACCAGGGCCGAAATCAGTTCCAGGCGCAGCGCCTTGCGGGCTGACCCGCGCGTCAGGCTGCGCACCAGCTCCTCAGACTGGCTCACGGTCGAGTTCGCCACCGCGGCTGACGAAGCTCTGGTGGTCCATCTGGCCGAGATCGCCGCGGCCGCGCACCGGCCACGGGACGGTTCGCCGCCGCTGCTGCCGCCCACTGGGGCCGCCCTCGCACGTCGCCGTCATTTCCACTAGATGGGCACTCACTGCAGAGTGTGACAGCCACTTCACTGACCGTTCAACGGCAGCTACCAGGCAAAACAGGCCTGCAGACCGGCAGATCTTATGGTCGGTGCAAAGAGCGCCGAAGCACCGGCGCTCGGCGGCTAGCATGCATCCCTAGCAGTGCGGGCGGAACGGCCGGACGGAGGGCAGATGCAGCGCGGCGGTTCAGCCGGGGGCCGGACTCGGGTACGTCCCTCAGCTGACTGGCCCCCGCAGCGGCCGCCGGTTCGCCGTCGGCCGACGCTGCGGGCACGGTGGCGTAGACACTCCGGCTGGGTCAAGTTCGGCTACATCTTCTCGACCTTCGTAGCCGTCGTCGCCGTGACCCTGGGGGTCGGCGTCTTTGCGATCTACCGGCATCTCGACGCCAACATCACCAAGGTCCAGGTGGGCGGCCTGTCCGGCAAGACCGTGTACGGATCGCTGAATATCCTCGTCCTCGGGTCGCAGACCCGGCTGGGGCAGCGCGGCTACTTCGGCTATGACGCGACCCCTGGCGTGAGCAACTCCGACAACCTGCTCCTGATCCATCTGGATCCGACGCACACCCATGCGATCGTGCTGTCCATCCCGCGCGACACATTCGTGTACGAGCCAGCCTGCCAGGAGCGCGCCTACATCGGTAACAGCACCTGGCCAGCGCAGCAGTACCCGCCGGGCGCGATCATCGACGGCGCCCTGAACATCGGCGGCCCGACGTGCGCGGTGCAGACCGTCGAGGCCTTGACCGATATCCAGCTCGACCACTTCGTGGAGTTCAACTTCAACTCCTTCCGCACCATGGTGGGCCAGCTCGGGGGTGTCCAGGTGTGCGTGCCGCCCGGGCCGGGCTATCACGACACAGCCGCGAACCTGAACCTCAGCCCGGGGCTGCACTGGGTCGACTGGAGCCAGGCGCTTGCGTATGTCAGGCAACGCCACGACCTCGGCGGGCCTGACGCCGGCGGCGACCTGCCCAGGATCGAGGTGCAGCAGGCGTTCATCTCCTCGGTCGTGCAGGAGGTCAACTCCAACGGCCTGCTCACGAACATTCCGAAGCTGCTCGGCATCGCCAACACGGCGACCCATGCGCTGACGGTCGATGACGGACTCGGCTCGGTGTCAAGCATCATGCGGCTTGCGGAGTCGCTGGCGCACCTGCAGTCGAAGAACGTGTCGCTGATCACGATGCCGACCACGACGGATACCTTCGACTACCCGGCGTACGACCAGCACCTGATGCCGGTCCAGCCGCAGGACGACGTGCTGTTCCAGATGATCAGGACCGGCATGCCGTGGACGGGCAGCCTGCCCATCGAGTCCTACGGATCGGTGCAGGTCCAGGTGCTCAACGGCACCGGGCAGGCCGGCCTCGCGGCGCAGACGGCTCAGCAACTCAAGCTGCTCGGCTTTGACGTCGTGGGCACCGGCGACGCGCCGTATACGTCGACAACGACGGTCAGCTACTCGGGCCTCGCCCAGTCGGACGCCGCGTACACGCTGATGACGGCCCTCAAGTCGTTCCCGGCCGGACAGAACACGCTGCCCGAGACCGAGCCGCAGGAGGGCAGCCCGGGAACGGTGACGCTGACGCTGGGCGCAGACTTCGCGGGCGTGGCGCAGCCGGCGGTTGCCCAGCCCGCGGCCAGCGGGACGAAGGGCACCAGCACCAAGAACAAGCCCGCCGCCGCCCCTGCTCCGAGCTCCAGCACGGCAGCCGTGGAGAGCAGGAACGCCGGCGCGAACATCTGCTCCGGGCTGCCGCCGGCCTACACCCCCTGACCGGCCTGCCGCGCCGCGCGGTTCCCGGCTCAGCCCAGCAGCCGGCCGATCCCCGCACCGAGCGCGCGTGCGACGTCGTCGACCAGCACATGGCGACCGCCGCTCACGACCTCCCGGCCGCCCACCACCAGGTTCCGCACGTCGGCCGCCGACGCAGCAAAGATGACCGACTCCAGCGCCGCTGCCCTAGGTGCTCCCGCGGTGCGCGGCGAGTCGAGCGCGATGGTGACGAAGTCGGCCAGCCCGCCCGCGGCCAGCTCGCCCGCATCCGGCCAGCCCAGACTCGCGTGTCCGACCGTCGAGGCCGCGGCCGCCAGCTCGGCCGCGGTGAAGTGGCCGCGTTCCTGGCTCGCCAGCCGCTCGCCGAGCTCGACCCGACGGGCCTCCTCCAGCAGGTCGATTACCGCGTGGCTGTCGCTACCCAGGGTCAGGGGGCTGCCCTCGTCGGCGAGCGCCCTGGCGGGCCCGATGCCGTCGGCGAGGTTCGCCTCGGTCGTCGGGCACATGCACGCATGGCACCGGCTGCCAGCGAGCAGCTCGATGTCGCTGTCGGTCAGGTGCGTCGCATGCACGGCCGTGCTGCGCGGACCGAGCGCGCCCGCTTCAGCCAGCACCTCGGCCGGAGTCGCCCGGTACGCAGCCAGGCACGCCCGATTTTCCGCGACCTGCTCGGATACGTGCGCGTGCAGCGGAGCGCCATACCGGTGTGACCAGATCGCGACCTCCGGCATCTGCGCGGGCGACACCGCGCGGACCGAATGGATCGCCGCGCCGAGCCGCGCGTGCGGGCCAAGGCTGCCGACCGAGTCCGGGCCGAGCGCCTCCACCCTGGCCGCCCAGGCCGCCGCGTCGGCGTCACCGAAGCGAAGCTGGGTGCCCTCGAGTGGCTGCTGCCGGCCATCAGCGGCCAGGCCGCCGGATAGGTAGCACGTGTCGAGCAGGGTGATCCGGATCCCGGCCAGGCGAGCCGCCTCAATCAGGGCCCGGCCCATCTCGTTCGGATCCGTGTAGGGCGTCCCGCCCTGGCCATGATGGAGATAGTGGAACTCGCCAACGCAGCTGACTCCGGCGAGGGCCATCTCGGCGTAGACGGCGGTAGCCAGGGCGAGGTAGCTGTCCGGATCGAGCCGGTCGGCGACCTCATACATGTGCTCGCGCCAGGTCCAGAATGTGCCGCGCGCGGTCTCGGTGACGCCGCGCATTGTGCGGTGAAACGCGTGCGAGTGCGCGTTGGCGAGGCCAGGCATGGTGAGGCCCGGCAGCCGGGTCACCCTGAGCTCGGACGACGGAATGTCGGGCGTCACTCGGGTGATTCGGTCTCCCGACGTCTCGATGAGCACGTCGGCACGCAGCCCGAGCGCGGGGGACCAGGCTAGCTCGGCTAGCCAGGCGCGGGCCGGTCCGCCGATCACTGGCCCGCCAGGTCTGCGAGCACCGTCGCGAGCGCGGCCACGCCGGCCTCGCAGTCCGCGGGTTCGGCGTGCTCGGCCGGCGCGTGTGACACGCCAGTCGGATTGCGGACGAACAGCATCGTGGCCGGGATCCGGCCCGCGAGCACGCCCGCGTCGTGGCCTGCTCCGGTCGCGAGCACGGGCGCCGGCCGCCCAGCCGCGCCGAGCACGGCGACGACCCGGTCTCGCAGCCTGGAGTCGAATGTCACCGCAGGGGTGACCGACTCCTGGGTCCGGGCCACCTGGACACCGTGACGGGCAGCCTGCTGCTGAGCGGTCGTCCACACGTCGCCGACGACGCCAGCCAGGGTCGCATCGTCAGGCGCCCGCGCGTCGAGCCAGGCGTGCACCGTCGCGCTGATCGCGTTGGCGGCGCCAGGCTCAGCTGCAACCTTCCCCACCGTCGCGAGCGCCCCGCGCTCTTCCGCCGCGGCGCGGGCGGCCAGGACCGTGGCCGCGAACGGAAGCATCGGGTCGCGCCGGTCGGGCAGCCTCGTGGTGCCAGCGTGGTCTGGCCGACCCGTGAAGTCGAGCCGCCACCGGCCGTGCGGCCAGATGCCGTCGGCTACGCCGACCGCTGCGTCCAGGTCAGCCAGCATGCTGCCCTGCTCGATGTGCAGCTCTACGCAGGCGCCGAGGTTGGCCAACAGGTCATCGTCGCGACCAAGCAGCCCGGGATCGCGGCCAGCGCCTCGCATCGCTGCGGCCAGGCTGACCTCGTCGCGGTCACGCAGCTGCCGCGCGGTCGCCGGGTCGACGGCTCCGGTCAGCAGCCTGCTGCCGAGGCACGCGACGCCGAACCTGGCGCCCTCCTCCTCGGTGAAGGCCGCCACGGCGATCGGCCGGGCGGGCCGGAACCCGTCGTCACGCAGCCGGCCTATCGCGGCAAACGCCGACACTACGCCGAGCGGGCCGTCGTAAGCGCCGCCATCGGGCACCGAGTCGAGGTGACTGCCAGTCATGATCGCTGCGTGCTCGCCTGGCCACCCCCACCACGCCCACAGGTTCCCGTTGCGATCGCAGTCGGTGCGCAGGCCGAGCCCGGTCGCGGTCCTCGCGAACCAGGCACGGCACGCGGCGTCGGCGTCGGTCCACGAGTAGCGGCGATACCCGCCGGTCCGCTCGTCGCGGCCGAGCGGCAGCAACTCCGCCCACAGCTCAGCGAAGCTCATGACACGCACGGGTCAGGAAGGGCGCATCGGGACCCGGACGCCGCGCTCCGCGGCGACCTCACGTGCCCGCGGGTAGCCGGCGTCGACGTGCCGCATGACTCCCGTACCGGGATCGTTGGTCAGCACTCGCTCGAGCTTCTGCCCGGCCAGATCGGTACCGTCCGCGACGCACACCTGCCCGGCGTGGATGGATCTCCCGATGCCCACACCGCCGCCGTGGTGGATGCTCACCCAGGACGCGCCCGACGAGGTGTTGAGGAGGGCGTTCAGCAACGGCCAGTCAGCGATGGCATCACTGCCGTCGGCCATGGCCTCGGTCTCGCGGTAGGGCGAGGCGACCGATCCGCAGTCGAGGTGGTCCCGGCCGAGCACGATCGGCGCGGCGACATCGCCGCGCCGCACCAGCTCGTTGAACCGCAGCCCGGCCAGGTGCCGCTCGCCGTAGCCCAGCCAGCAGATCCGCGCGGGCAGACCCTGGAAGTGGACCTTCTCCCTCGCCATCCGGATCCACCGGGCGAGTGAGTCGTTGCCGGGGAAAAGGTCGAGGATCGCGGCGTCGGTGGCAACGATGTCGCGTGGATCGCCGGACAGCGCCGCCCACCGGAACGGGCCCTTCCCCTCGCAGAACAGCGGCCGGATGTAGGCGGGCACAAACCCAGGGAAAGCAAAGGCACGCTGGTAGCCCGCCAGCTCCGCCTCACCGCGGATCGAGTTGCCGTAGTCGAACACCTCGGCACCCGCGTCCTGAAAGCCGACCATCGCCGCGACGTGCTCAGCCATCGACTCACGTGCCCTGGTGGTGAATCCGGTCGGATCTTCGGCCCGCAGTGCCTGCATGTCCTCGAACGCGACGCCCTTGGGCAGGTAGGTCAGCGGGTCGTGCGCCGAGGTCTGATCGGTGACCACGCTGATCGGCGCGGACATCCGCAGCAGCTGTGGCACGAGATCAGCCGCGTTGCCGAGCAGCCCGATGGAAAGCGGGGTGCTGTCCTGCGCAGCAGCAACGGCTCGCCGGACCGCGTCGTCGACGTCGCTCGCCTGCACGTCCAGGTAACCGTGCTCGATCCGGCGAGCGATCCGGGACGGATCGCAGTCGATGCAGATGACCACGCCGCCGTTCATCGTCACCGCCAGCGGCTGGGCGCCACCCATCCCGCCTAGGCCGGCTGTCAGCGTAATCGTGCCGGCCAGGGAGCCGCCGAACCGCTTGGCGGCCACCGCGGCGAAGGTCTCATAAGTGCCCTGCAGAATGCCCTGCGTGCCGATGTAGATCCACGATCCGGCGGTCATCTGGCCGTACATGGTGAGCCCCGCGGCCTCGAGCCGCCGGAACTCCTCCCACGTCGCCCACTGCGGCACCAGGTTCGAATTCGCGATCAGCACCCGCGGCGCCCACTCGTGGGTGCGGAAGATGCCGACCGGCTTGCCCGACTGGACCAGGAGCGTCTCGTCGCCCGCCAGGTCCTGCAGCGAGGCGACGATGGCATCGAACGCCTGCCAGCTGCGGGCGGCCCGGCCAGAGCCTCCGTACACAATGAGCTGATCGGGATGCTCGGCAACCTCGGGATCGAGATTGTTCATGAGCATCCGCATCGCCGCTTCCTGCGGCCACCCCTGGCAGCTCAGCGTCGTGCCGCGCGGCGCGCGGACTGGCCTCGCACCGACCATCCCCGACTGCGTTGTCATGGCTCTCATCATGTACTGCGGCACCGGCCGATGGCGACGCCGGGTGCAGAGCGCCAGGATCGCGCCGGGCGGCGGCGTAGCATCACGGTATGCGCCGACATACGTGACGTCCCCGAGCACCTCCCTCTCGGCTCGCCTGCGACTGACCAGCCGAGCCGAGAGGGAGTCTTCATGCTGACGCACCAGCAGATCCTGCAGTTCCGCACGTTCGGTTATCTGACCCTGCCCGCCCTGTTCGCCCCCGAAGAGGCAGCCACGCTGCGCGCGGAGGTGACGGGCGCGCTGGCCGATGCCTTCGGCCCCGTCCGGGCCGAACCGCGCGGCCGCGGCGGCATCAGCGGCGACTACCTGCCGCTCGCCTCCGAGCGCGCCCCATTCACGCTGTCCTTGATCGCCGACGACCGGCGCACCTTCGGTGTGTCGGCAGAGCTGCTCGGCGTCCCCACCGTACCGTCGATCGGGGTTGCCACCCGATTCCTCGGCGACTCGACCTGGCACACCCGGCAGGGCCCGGACGTCGGCGGGGTGACGTTCTGGGCCGACCTGGAGCCGCGCACGGCGCAGACCGGCGCCCTGCGCGTCATCCCTGGCTCGCACCTGCCCGAGTTCGAGCAGCGGCTCAGCGAGTACTGCGGCGCCGAGCCAGCCACATCGGGATTCGAGTCCTGGGAGTGGCCGCACGTCGTGGTCGAGACCTCGCCCGGTGATGTCGTCGTCATGCACGAGCATCTGCGGCAGTGCGCTGCCGGCGCGACCCCGCGACTGTCGTGGACTATCAGCTACTTTCCCTGGCCCGGCCTCGCCCGGCCCGATGAGCTGGCAGCGGTGGCCGCGATGGTTGCCGACGACGTGGAGTTCGACCACGAGGACTATGACCGCGACCGCTGGCCGGTCTGGTCGGACTGGGCGGCCGGCGTCGACGCAAGCCCGTCGCGCGCGACTGCGGTCGAGCGGCTCGCCCTGCTGGGCATACTCGAGGATGCGAGCCGCGGCTGACCGGTGACACTAGCCGGCGACCGCGCCCGCGCGGACGGCGGCGACCAGGCCCGGCATCGCCGTCTGCACCAGCGCGAGCACGCGCTCGTAGTCGTCCGGTCCGCCGGTTACCGGGTCAGGCACGTCCCAGCCTGCCTGACCGGTCTCGTCGAAGCTGCCGAGCAGCCTGATCCGGGCGGTGGACGCCTCGTCGGCCGCCGCCTGGCGCAGCACCCACACGTGCATGCTGTCGAGGCCGATCACCAGGTCGAAGTCCGCCAGCATGGCCGGGTCGAACTGCCGGGTCTCGTGCTCGGCGGGGTAGCCGTGCCGGCGCAGCAGATCCTGCGCACGCGGGTCGGCGGCGGCGCCCTCGGCCCGCACCCGCAGGCCGGCGCTCGCCACCTCGCCAGCCAGCCCCGCCTCTGCGAGCTCGTGACGCAGCACGTGGGCCGCGATCACCGAGCGGCAGGTATTGCCGGTGCACACGAAGAGCACGCGGCACCCGGTGTCCACGGGTTCACCTCCCGATGCCCGGTCAGGATGCAACGACGGCTGGCCGCACCGGTCAGGGTGGACGGGGCAGCCGCCGTCAGCGGCGCGACCGCACCGGTGCTGCCGCTAGCTCTGGCAGCACCGGTGCAGTGGCAACCCGGTCCGCCGTTAGTTCGGCAGGCCCTGAGCCTTGAGCCAGCCCATCGCGACCGACTGGTAGCTGTCGTGGTTCACGATGACCGCGGTGTCGATCTGCAGCAGATCGGCTGTGGTCAGCTTGGCCGAGATCGCGTTGAGCGTGCTGACGATGGTCGGCGTCATGGCCTTCTTGTAGACCAGCGGCGTGACGTTCTGGGCCGCGAAGTTGAACTTCGGGTCGGTCAGCGTCACGAAGTGGTCCGTGACGATCTGCGGCGTCGTCGTGAACACGTCCGCCGCCTGCACGGTGCCGTCCTGCAGCGCCTTGATCGTGATCGGACCGGACTCGTCCAGCGGGTCGAAGCTCTTGAACGTCAGGCCATAGTTCTTCCTCAGCCCGGCGATTCCGTCCGACCGGGTCGCGAACTCAGGCGGCCCGCCGAAGACCATCGTGCTCGCATACGGCGCGAGTGCAGCGATCGAGGACGAGCTAGTCAGGTGGTGGGCGGTGGCGAACGACTGGCTGACCGTCACCGAGTCACTGTCAAGCGCCGCCGACGAGTTCAGGATCTCCAGGCTCGATGGCAGGCCCTGCTTCAGCGCGGCATTCACCTGCGCCGTGGTGGCCGCGGTGCTAGTGGGATCGACGATGACCGTCAGCAAGGTGCCGTTGTACTCCGGAATGATGGAGACAGCGCCCTTCTTGACTTCCGGGTAGTAGACCTCGCGGTCACCGATGTTGAACTTGTCGGTGACCTTGACGCCCTCGGCCTTGAGCGCGATCGAATAGATCTCCGCCAGCAACTCGTTCTCCGGGAAGTTCGCCGACCCGATCACGACGCTGCCCTTGGCGGAGCTGCCAGACAGGGGGTTCGAAGAGCTGCCGCAGGCGGCCAGCACGAGGGACGCCGTAGCGGCGATTGCGACGATAGCGCCGCTGCGCAGCGTCGGCCTGGGTCTCAACATGTGGGGGATTCCTTCCATCCGAGCGGAACAGGCATTCCTATCGGGAACTGCGAGCCTGCAGGCGCAGGCCCCTCGGTACCACCAGCCGTCGCAGGCCGGTGAACACGCCCTGGACGACCAGTGCAAGCACGACGATCACGGCGGCGCCGCCAGCGACCTCGCCGTAGTTGTTGGCGGCCAGGCCGTCGATGATAAAGCGGCCGAGGCCGCCAACGCCGATCTCGGCGGCGATGGTCGCCGTCGCGACGACGAAGATCGCAGACGTGCGCAGGCCCAGCATGATGAGCGGCATCGCGACTGGCGCCTCGACCTTCCAGAGCATCTGCCAGCCCGTCATCCCCATGCCGCGCGCGGCGTCCTTGAGTTCCGGGTCTACCCCGGCGACGCCTTCGTAGGTATTGACCAGGATCGGCGGCACCGCCAGCGCGACGAGCGGGATGAGCCACGCGAGCACGCCGAGGCCTAGCAGCACGACCACGAGGATCAGCAGCCCGAGCGTGGGAATAGCCCGCCAGATGTTCGCGACGTTGACCACGACGAACCCGCCGCGACCGTGGTGACCGATGAGCAGGCCAAGCGGCACCGCGATCAGCGTGGCGATCAGCAGCGCCAGACCGGAATAACCCAGGTGCTCGAGCACCCGGATCGGGATGCCGTCATGCCCGTGCCACTGCTGCGGCGCTTTCAGCCAGTCCCAGGCGAAGGTCAGGAAGCTCACTAGACGCCCCCAGAGGGGATCAGCCAGGCCGTGCGCGGGCTGGGGCCGATGCGGCGGCCGCGGGCCCACGGGGTCAGCAGCGCGCGGGTGATCACGAGAATGAGGTCGCACAGCAGCGCGAGGATGATCGTCAGTCCGAGGCCGACGTAGATCTCAGTCGGGAAGTCGCGCTGCAGCCCGTCGATGAAGAAGTAGCCGAGGCTGCTCACCCCGATGAGCTGGCCAAGACTGGCCAGGCTGATGCTCGACACGACGGCAATCCGGAGGCCGGCGATGATCACCGGCACCGCGAGCGGCAGCTCGACCTGCACGAGCCTGCGCAGCTGGGTAAAGCCCATCGCGGTCGCCGCCTGGCGCACCGGCTCGGACACGCTGCGCAGGCCGTCGACCACGTTCGGTATCAGGATGCAGAGCGAGAACAGCGTCAGCGGGATGATGACGGTGAGGTTCCCGAGGCCGGTATAGGCGATGAGCACGACGAACAGCGCGAGCGACGGTAGCGCGTACAGGGCGCTGGAAACCGACAGCACCGGCGCGTACAGCCAGCGCTTAGCCACGCAGGCGATGCCGACCGGCACGGCAATCACGAGCCCGATCAGCGGCGGCACGATGCCGAGCAGCAAGTTGTCCAGCGTGTAGGGCCAGATGATCGACCAGTTCTGCGGAATCCAGGACCACTGCACGTCAGCTCGCCTCGCTGACGGTCTGTCGCACCGCGACCGCGCCGGAGTCGGCGGCGTCCTCGGCGGCCCTGATGGCGTCGCGCAGCTGCTCGTAGCTGGTCGTCCCGATGACACGCCCGGTACCGTCGACGCCCACGGCCCGCTCGGTACGGGACAGGATCGTGGCGTCAAGGGCCGCGCGCAGCGAGTCGGTGTCTGGCCGCACGGTGTGCCCGACCGGCACGAGGTGGGCACCGGCCAGCGTCGCACCCGGCGCGCGTGACCCCAGCTCGGCGACCGCGGCCCAGCCGAGCGGCCTGCGGTCGGCGTCGACCACGAGCAGCCACGGCTCACCGGTCCGCTCACTGACAGTGATCGCGTCGGCGAGCGACGTGCCGACCGGCAGCACACCGTCGGCCGCCAGCTCGAGGCCGCTGGCCGCGAAGAAGGACAGGCGGCGGATGCCGCGGTCGAAGCCGACGAAGTCGCGCACGTAGTCGTCGGCGGGCGCGCCGAGCAGCCGCTCGGGCGTAGCCACCTGCGCGAGGTGGCCGCCGGGCCGGAAGACCGCGACGAGATCGCCGACCTTGATGGCTTCCTCCACGTCGTGGGTGACCAGCACGACCGTCTTGTGCAGCTCGGCCTGCAGCCGGATGAGCTCATCCTGGAGCGCGGCTCTGACAATCGGGTCGACCGCGCTGAACGGCTCGTCCATCAACAGCACCGGCGGGTCGGCGGCGAGCGCCCTGGCGACCCCCACACGCTGCTGCTGGCCGCCCGACAGCTGGTGCGGGTAGCGCCCGGCCATGGTGGCCGGGTCAAGCCCGACCAGGTCCATGAGCTCGCGCGCCCTGGCCCTCGCCGCGGCCTTCTTCCAGCCGGTCAGCAACGGCACCGTCGCGATGTTGTCCTCGATCGTCCGGTGCGGGAACAGGCCAGTCTGCTGGATGACGTAGCCGATGCCGCGACGCAGCGCTGAGGGATTGGAGTCGGCGACGTCCCGACCGTCCAGTAGCACCCGCCCCGCGGTCGGCTCGACCAGCCGGTTGATCATCCGCAGCGTCGTCGTCTTGCCGCAGCCGCTGGGCCCGACCAGGACCATGATCTTGCTATCCGGGATCTCCAGGTCCAGGGAGTCGACCGCGACTGTGCCATCCGGGTAGCGCTTTGTCACGCTCTCGAAGGTGATCAACAGCGCTCGGCCTCTCCTGTGGGGAACGCGCGGCCAGACTCCCACCGCTCGCCGGTGCGCCAGCGTGGTCGGTTTGGGCGGAATTTCCACCCGGACCCCGAGGCTTGCACAATGCATCAACGAACGCCAGCCTAAATCGCAACTCGACATTCTGTGCGATCCGACATCAGACTGTAACCTATCAATTTAGTAGGGAGTCCCCTTTCTGGCACGTCGGGGCAGCGGCGAAGGCAGGCGGCCGCGGGCGGGCATGGCCCGCCTTCAGGCTGCGATAATGGGCTAAGCCCGGCCGAAGTCCAGCTCGGCTGCCAGGGCAGTGTCGATGCGGCCGTTGGTTACGTAAGTCCGCGGACGAGGCTGCAGCGCGTTCCCTCCCTGGTGTATAGCCATACGGACACGACGAAACGGAACCAGACCAGCCGATGGCAGTGAACGACCCCGAGCCAGAGACGGGCGGTGGCGCCCGCGCGGCGCGCGGGCGCCCGAGCCTAGCGGCCGCTGAGCAGCACGGCGCCATCGGCCACCAGCACCGCGACGTGTCGGGCGGCTGGCTCCGGCCTGCGGTGTTCGGCGCCATGGACGGCCTCGTGACCAACGTCTCGCTGATCTCCGGCGTTGGTGGCGGCGGGCTGTCGCAGCACAGCATCGTGCTGACGGGCCTGGCCGGCCTCGCCGCGGGTGCGTTCTCGATGGCGGCCGGGGAATTTGTGTCCGTCTCGTCACAGAACGAGCTCATCGGTTCCGAGGTTGCCAAGGAGCGCTACGAGCTCGAGCACAACCCGCACGGAGAGCAAGCCGAGCTGGCAGCGATGTACCGGGCGCGCGGCGTCGACGCTGAACTGGCGGCGGAAGTGGCCAGGCAACTCTCCCGGCGGCCGGAAGAGGAGCTGCGCGTGCACGCGCGCGAGGAACTGGGGGTTGACCCGCACGAGCTACCGTCACCGCTGACAGCGGCCGGCGCCTCCCTGGTGACGTTCGGCGTGGGCGCGCTGATCCCGCTGCTGCCTTACCTGCTGGGCTTCGACGCGCTTGCGGCCGCCCTGATCGTCGCTGCCGTCGCGGCGTTCGTGGGCGGCGGACTGGTGGCCAGGATCACGGCACGCCCGTTCTGGCGCGGCGCGGTGCGACAGCTCGTGCTCGCCGCGTTTGCAGCGGGCCTCACCTATGGCATCGGCCGACTCGTCGCCCACGGCTAGCGGCGGTCACCAGGCGTCGGCGAACTCCTCGCTGGCATGCGGGCCGGCGGCGAGGAGCTGCAGGTCGGCGTCGACCATCATGGTGACGAGCTCCTCGAAACCGATCTTGGGCTCCCAGCCCAGCTCGTCCCGCGCCTTGCTGGGGTCAGCGCAGAGCCGGTCCACCTCGGCCGGCCGGATGAACGCCGCGTCGGTCACCACGTGATCGCGCCAGTTCAGCCCGGCGGCACTGAAAGCGGTGTCGACCAGCGTCTCGACCGTGTGCGTGACGCCAGTGCCGATGACGTAGTCCGCCGGCTCATCCTGGGCCAGCATGAGCTGCATGGCGCGCACGTAGTCGCCGGCGAAACCCCAGTCCCGGCTCGCGGTCAGGTTGCCAAGCCGAAGCTGGCGCTCGTAGCCGAGCTTGATCTTGGCCACGCCGAGCGAGACCTTGCGGGGCAAGAACTCCGTGCCCCGCCGCGGCGACTCGTGGTTGAACATGATCCCTGACACCGCATACATGCCGTAGGACTCGCGGTAGTTCTGGGTGAGGAAGTGGCCGTAGACCTTTGCCACGCCATAGGGGCTGCGCGGATGGAACGGCGTCTGCTCGGTCTGCGGGGTCTCCCGCACCATGCCGAACATCTCCGACGTCGACGCCTGGTAGAACCGGATCTGGCCGCGGCCGGGGCTACGCGACGCGCTGATCCCGCTGCAGACCCGGATGGCCTCAAGCACCCGCAGCACGCCGAGGCCGGTGACCTCGCCGGTCAGCTCGGCCTGCTGCCAGGACATGGGCACGTACGAGATCGCCGCGAGGTTGTAGACCTCGTCCGGCTGCACGCGTTCCACCGCGGCGATGAGACTGCCCTGGTCGAGCAGATCACCGCGGATCAGCCGCACGTCGCCGCGCAGCTCACGCAGGTGCCGCACGGGCGGATTCGCCTGGCCGCGAACCAGACCCCACACTTCGTACCCAAGGTCGACCAGGTGCTCAGCCAAGTAGGAGCCGTCCTGCCCGGTGATGCCGGTGATCAGCGCGCGTCTAGTCAGCGAAGCCTCCGTCGTTCTCCCTACGTCGGGGCAGCTTACAGACAGCCGCTCGGCCGGGACAGACCGGCTTACAAGTGGGGCTGGCAGGCATCGGAGTGACTGGCTTGGTAGGGTGCGCTCCGATGGTTCACGCGGGTCGCCCGTCGTCGGGCAGCCAGTGGCGAACGAGGAGGCGCGAACTGCGTGAGCACCGCAGCGGCCGACCAGGTGAGGCCACGGCCCGAGCAAGCGCTCGGCACGGACGGTTCCGGCGGGCCTGACCGCCCGCTGCGGGTGTGCCTGCTGTCATACCGGAGCAAGCCGCACTGCGGCGGCCAGGGCATCTTTCTGCGGCACATCTCTCGCGAGCTCGCCGCCCTCGGTCATCACGTCGAGGTGTACTCAGGCCAGCCTTACCCCGAGCTGGAGCCGGGCCCGAAGCTCATCGAGCTGCCGAGCCTCGATCTTTACCGCGACGAGGATCCGTTCCGCACCCCGCACCTGCGCGAGTACCGGGACTGGATCGACGTCCTCGAAGTCCTCGGCATGTGGACCGCGTACTTCCCCGAGCCGCTCACCTTCAGCCTGCGCGCCCTGCGCGCGCTACGCTCGCGCGTCGCCGACTTTGACGTCGTGCACGACAACCAGGTGCTTGCCTACGGCAACCTCGGCATCGCCCGGCTGGGCTTGCCGGTCGTCACGAGCATTCACCACCCGATCAGCGTCGACCGGCGCATCGAGCTGGCGGCCGCGCGCGGCCTGCGCAAGATCCCCAAGTGGCGGTGGTACTCCTTCGTCCGGATGCAGGCCAGGGTCGCCCGCCGCATCGGACCGGTGATGACGGGCTCGGAGTCGTCCCGAGCCGACATCCTGCGCGACTTCAAGGTGCCTGCGGACAACGTCCGGGTGGTCCCGCTGGGCGTCGACACCCGGCTGTTCCGTCCGCGCCCCGGAGTGCCCAGGGTGGCTGGCCGGATCGTCGCGGTCGCGAGCGCGGACTCGCCGGTCAAGGGCGTCGCGACGCTGCTGCGCGCCTACGCCAAGCTCGCGGCCGAGCGGGATGTCACGCTGACCGTGGTGAGCAAGCTGGTGCCGGACGGCCCGACGGAACGGCTGCTCGGCGAGCTGTCGCTGACCGGCCGGGTGCAGTTCGTCAGCGGAATCAGCGACGAGCAGCTCGCCGAGTTGGTGGCCAGCGCGGAGATCGCGGTCGTGCCGTCGCTGTACGAGGGCTTCTCACTGCCCGCGGTCGAGCACATGGCCGCTGGCACTCCGCTGGTCGCAAGCCGCACCGGCGCGCTGCCCGAGGTGACGGGGGACGCAGCGATGCTGGTCACGCCTGGTGACGCCGAAGAGCTGTGCGCCGCGCTGCGCAGCTTGCACGACGCACCCGCGCTGCGGGACGAGCTGTCGCGCGCCGCCCTGGCCAGGGTGGCTGAGCGATTCGCCTGGAGCGCCGTGGCCAGGGCCACCGTCGCGGAGTACCGGCGTGCCATCGCGGCGCGCGGCCGGGCCGACGCTGGCGCGGCCGCCGGGGCGGTCCCGCCGTGCTGACCGTGGATTTCCAGCGGCTGCCCATTCAGAGCGGAACGAGGCTCCTCGACCTCGGGTGCGGCGCCGGCCGGCACGCGTTCGAGGCCGCCAGGCGGGGAGCTCGTGTGGTCGCGCTCGACGCAGACCGCGGCGAACTGGCTCAGGTTGCGGCCATCGCGGCTGCCATGGCTGAGGCCGGCGAGCTGCCGCCGACGGCGTCGATAGCCACGGTCGCGAGCGACGCCACCGCGATGCCATTCTCGGACGGCGCGTTCGACATCGTCATTGCCGCCGAGGTGATGGAGCACATCCGCCCAGACCAGCTTGCGATGGATGAGGTCAGCCGGGTGCTGCGGCCCGGCGGCCTGGTCGCGGTCACGGTGCCGGCCTGGCTGCCTGAGCGCATCTGCTGGCTGTTGTCGGACGACTACCACAACGTGCCGGGCGGCCACCTGCGCATCTTCACCCGGCCGGAGCTCGAGACCAAGCTGCGCCGGGCTGGACTGGACGTTGGCCACCATCACCACGCGCACGCGCTCCATTCGCCGTACTGGTGGCTCAAGTGCGCCGTCGGCGTGCACGACGACGATCATCCGCTGGCGAGCGCGTACCACAAGCTGCTGGTCTGGGACATCATGCGCAAGCCCGCCGTCACCCGGCTCGCGGACCGGGCGCTCAATCCGCTGATCGGCAAGAGCCTGGTCGTCTACGCCACCAAGCCCGCCGGCAGCTCCAGCCCGTCGCGGTCCGGCGACGCGGAGAAGGTGCATGCTGCTGCCTGAGCGCCTCGGGGCGGGCAGCCGCGTACCTGAGCTGCCTGGCGTCCTGACGGCAGACGACGTCATCGCCACCGGACGCGCGATCGCCGCCGCGCAGCAGGCCGACGGCTCCATCGGCTGGCCGGATGGGCACGTGGACGCGTGGAACCACGTCGAGTGCGCGATGGCGCTGAGCGTCTGCGGCCTTACCGAGAACGCCCGGCGCGCCTACGGATGGCTCGCCGCCGCGCAGCAGCCGGACGGTTCGTGGCCCGTGCGGGCCAGCAGCGGCCGGATCGAGGAGTGGTACACCGAGGCCAATCACGCCGCTTACTGCGCCGTCGGCGTGTGGCATGAGCTGCTCGTCACCGACGACGAGGACTTCCTCGCGGAGTACTGGCCGGTGGTGAAGGCGGCGCTCGGGTTCGCCGTAGGACTCCAGACGCCGCGTGGCGAGATCATCTGGCGGCGGCGGGCGGACGGAACGCCGGACAACTACGCGCTGCTGACCGGCAGCTCGAGCATGTACCAGAGCCTGCGGTGCGGCATCGCGCTGGCGGACTACGTCGGCGATCCGCAGCCGGACTGGGACCTGGCGGCGACGTCGCTCGCGCACGCCGTCGCCTGTCATCCCGACGCCTTCGCGGACAAGAGCCGGTTCGCGATGGACTGGTACTACCCGGTCCTCGGCGGTGCGGTCCGCGGCCCGCAGGCCCGCCAGGCGCTCGAAGCCGGCTGGAGCACCTTCGTGGTGCCGGGCCTCGGCGTGCGCTGCGTCAGCGACGAACCGTGGGTCACGGCCGCCGAGACCTGCGAGCTCGCGATGGCGCTCGACGCGATCGGGCAAAGCGACCGGGCCCGCGAGCTCGTCGCCCAGATCCAGTTCCTGCGCGCTGACGACGGCAGCTACTGGACTGGCTGGCAGTTCGCCAACTCCCGGTATTACCCGCACGAGCACAGTAGCTATACGGCCGCGGCCGTGGTCCTGGCGGCGGATGTCCTCGCCACCGGCGCGCACACCCGCGGCACGGGGCTCTACCGTGCCGCCGCGGCCGGGCCCGAGGTCTGGCTGCCGGGCGACCCAGTGGCCTGCGGCTGCGCGGTGACTCCGGAGGGCGCCCGAAGGTAGCGTCGCCGGGCGTTCTGGTGCGGCCAGCTAGCCGATTCCGGCGCCGGTCCGCTCGAGCACGCGAAGCGAGCCCGTGACACTGACCTCGGTGAACGCGCCGGACTCCAGGGCACGCCGGTACGTCAGGTAGGGCGCCTGGCCACCGTCGGCCGGGTCGGGGAAGACATCGTGGAACGCCAGTGCACCGCCCGTAGCGATCCACGGCGCCCAGCCCTCGTAGTCGGTCACCACGTTGTACTCGCTGTGCCCGCCGTCGATGAACAGCATGCCGAGCGGCGTGCGCCAGAGCCTGGCCACGTCGGCCGAGATCCCGATCACGGCCACCACATGCTCCTCCAGACCCGCCGCCGCGACGGCCGCCCGGAAGAACGGCAGCGAGTCCATCCGCCCGGTAGCCGGGTCCACCAGCTCCGGGTCGTGATACTCCCAGCCTGGCTGGATCTCCTCGGAGCCGCGGTGGTGGTCGACGGTAACCACGAGCTGGCTGGCCTGACTCGCGGCCGCCGCGAGATAGATCGTGGACTTGCCGCAGTAGGTGCCGATCTCCGCGATCGGCCCGACGCGGGCGTAGTCCGTCGCCGTCTGGTACAGCGCGAGGCCCTCGGCCGCGGGCATGAATCCGCGCGCAGCCTCGGCCGCTAGCCTGAACTTGTCCGGCATGGGCATGCCGTACAGTCTGCGCGACAGCATCCGGCGAGGAAAGGAGCGGGCCATGAAGGTGGTGCCCGACTACGACGCCTGCGAGGCCAACGCGGTCTGCGCCGGGCTGGTGCCCGAGGTCTTCGAGGTCGACGACGACGACAACCTGAACATCCTGGTCGACGACGTGCCAGCCCGGCTGGTTGAGGGCGTCAGGCACGCGGTACGGTCCTGCCCGAAGGCCGCGCTGCGGCTGACCGAGTAGTGGCACTCCGGCTGCGCGGATCCCGGCGGGGCGCTTCGCTGACAGCCCTTCTGGTTGTCGTGCTGCTGGTGGTAGCGGCCGTCGTCATCGCCCACGCGGTGGGCACCGCACCGCGGCGGCCCGCGGAGGAAGCCGCGGCGCACATTCCTGCCGTCCCCGCCCCCATTAATGCGCTGTCCCCCGCCCAGATCCGCACCGCCTACAACGTCGCGCCGCTCGCCGCTCAGGGCATCGACGGGTCTCACCAGACGATCATCGTGGTGGACTCGTTCGGATCGCCGACGATCGCCGCCGACCTGGCCCGCTTCGACAGCTACTTCAAGCTGCCCGCGCCGCCCTCGTTCCGCGTCATCCAGCCCACCGGCCAGGTCCCCGCGTACAACCGCGATGACAGCAACCGTGTCGGCTGGGCTGAGGAAACCACCCTGGACGTGGAGTGGGTGCACGTGATGGCGCCCGGCGCGAGCATCGTCTTGGTGGAGACCCCGACATCGGAGAATGAGGGGATTACCGGATTCAAGCAGATCGTCGCCGCCGAGCAGTACGTGCTGCGGCACGGGCTGGGTCAGGTGATCACCCAGAGCTTTGCCGCGACCGAGCAGACCTTTCCGTCGGTGTCGTCGATCCTCAGGTTCCGCAGCGCCTACCAGCTCGCCGCCCGCGACCACGTCACGGTGCTCGCCGCGACCGGCGACACGGGCGCGACCAGCGACCAGTACAACATGAAGGACCTGTACACCACCCGCGCCGTGTCCTGGCCCGCCACCGACCCGCTCGTGACCGCGGTCGGCGGCACCCAGCTGCGGCTGCGCGCCAACGGCACCAGGATCGCGCCCGATATCGCCTGGAACGACAGCGGCGGCGGCACCTCGATCGCGTTCCCCCGGCCGGCCTATCAGGACGGCGTCAGCTCAGTGACCGGCAACGCCCGCGGGGTACCCGATGTGGCGATGGATGCCTCCTGCAAGAGCCCGGTCGCCATCTACGGCAGCTTCTACGCATCCGGTGGCCGGTGGGCCGCGATCTGCGGCACGAGCCTCGCCACGCCGTTGTTCGCCGGCGTCGTGGCCCTGGCCGACCAGTACGCCGGCCACGGCAAGCCGCACGGGCTCGGCCTGATCAACCCGGCGCTCTACGCGATCGCA
This sequence comes from Streptosporangiaceae bacterium, assembly GCA_030041275.1. GTDB lineage: Bacteria > Actinomycetota > Actinomycetes > Streptosporangiales > Streptosporangiaceae > JAJYUU01. The sequence goes on along the minus strand of JASHOE010000347.1, from coordinate 4,601 downwards.
GCCAGGCACGAGCCGGGCGTCGTCGACATTCGCACCGGCGGCAACTCGCAGACCTTCACTCAGGGCGGCCGGCAGTACTCGGTCCCCGGCTACTCGGCCGGGCCGGGCTACAACCTCGTGACCGGCGTCGGCACCGTCGACGCCGCCAGCTTCGTACCCGAGCTCGCCAAGCTCACGAGGTAGCCGCCTCCGGTGCCCCGACCCATCCCGGGCCTGGCGGTCATGGGTGCCGATCTACTACTGCTCCAGCGATAGTAATCCGGCACCCATCATGATCATCTGCGGGTCGTGGCGCGCCCGAGCGGGCGCGGAATTCGGCACATTACGACAAAACACCCGCAGCGATCAGGGCGCCGACGGCGATGAGCAGCACCCCCGCGAGCTCGGCGCCGCGCTCGCCGACTCGGCCGCCGAGCCGGCTCCCCAGCTCGAGCCCGACGAGAGCAAGGGCGACGCTGACCACCCCGATCGTCACGGCGCCGACCAGGATCGACGTGTGATAGCTGCCCAGAGCAAAGCCCACCGCCAGGTTGTCCACGCTCAGCGCCAGCCCGGTGAGCACGAGCCGGCCGAGCCCATCGATGCCGTGCGGGTCACTGGCGCGCGCTTGCCCCGCTGACCCGGCGGCTGGCGCATCGCCGGGGCGCAGCGCCGAGCGGTCCGTACGCAGGCCCTCCACCAGGAAGTAGCCGCCGATGGCGATGAGCAGGCCAGCCGCGACCCACCGCGACGCGTGCCCCAGCGACGAGGCTGCGGTCGCGCCGATCAGCAGCCCCACGATCGGCATGCCCGCCTCGAACACGCCGAAGACCACACCCACTCGCAGCCGCGTTCGGCCGTCCACTCCGGCGAGCCCGATGGCGACGGCGGCGGCGAAATTGTCCAGGCCCACCGCGACTGCCACCGCGAACACCGCCAGCATGACGCAACGGTAGCGAGCGGCGGCGCGGCTACCGGTGCCGCTCGCGACCTGCCGCGCCAGGTAGCTGGCGAGCTAGGCTGCACGACATGCGCGTGGCCCTCGGTCAGCTCCCGATCAGCTCAGACCCCCGGGTGAATGTCAGCCGGGTGGCTACCGCTGCGGCCACGGCCGCGCAGCAGGGCGCGCAGCTCGCCGTGTTCCCTGAGGGCACGCAGGCGCGGTTCTCGGCCGACCTGCGGTCGATCGCCGAGCCGCTCGACGGCGAATTCTGCCGCGGGCTCGCGGCCGCCGCCCGCGCTGCCGGCCTGGCCATCGTCGCCGGGCTGTTCGAGCCCGCGCCCGATGGCCGCGTCTACAACACCACGGTCGGCTACGACAGCGACGGCGGCCTGGTGGCGGTGTACCGGAAGATCCACCTCTTCGACGCGCTCGGCCATCGGGAATCCGACACGGTGGCGCCCGGCAGCGACGTCGTGATCGCCAGCCTGGCTGGCGTCCGCGTCGGGTTCATGACCTGCTACGACATCCGTTTTCCCGAGCTCGCCCTGACACTCGCGGCCGACGGGGCGCAGCTGCTCGTGCTGCCGGCCGCGTGGGCCGCGGGCACGTTCAAGGAGGAGCACTGGGTTACCCTGGTCCGCGCCCGTGCCATCGAGAACACGCTGTGGGTAGCCGCGGCCGGCCAGGTGCCAGACCGCGCTGAGGCACCGACCAGAGCACCGACCGGCATCGGCCGCAGCATGCTGGTCGACCCCATGGGCGCGGTCCGCGTCGACGTGGGCCCGGCCGAGGGAATCGGGGTCGGTGACGTCGACACCGAGTACACCGAGCACGTACGGGACGCGCTGCCGTGCCTGGCCAACCGGCGGCTGCACCAGTTCGCGGGCGCGCCGACGCCAGCCGCGGCCGCCCACATCAGCGACTAGCCGGCCCGGGAGAGCGAGCCGACAGCGACGGGGCTACCGGCCGGGTGGCAGTCAACCGCGTTCCTGATGGCAGTGCGGTCTTCCTCCGCCATCCGGTCGACGAAGCGGCGGAGCGTCACCCGGCGATCTCCGCCTGAGCGCAGGATCTCGGCCATCAGCCGGGCGTCGTGGTCCTCTCGCTGCTCGGCGGGCCAGTATCGCCACGCCCGGCCGTGCTTCTCCCGCAGCAGCGCACCCTTGCCGTGCAGGATCGTCAGTACCGTCATGACGGTCGTGTAGGCGAGCGGCCGACCATAGCTGAGCCGATCACGAACCTCACGGACGAGGACCGGCTTGTCGGTCGCCCAGAGCACGTCCATCACGGCCCCCTCTAGCTGGCCGAACTCGCGCACCGCGCACCACCTCCGCCGGTCCAGCTAAGCACCACCAGCGGCGAGCCCTCCTTGGCCGGGCACAGTCGCTCGGCCCCGTGGCGCAAGAACCTCACACCCGGGCGAAGAAACCTACTCCGTGCGCCGCGTTGCCGACCGGTGGCGGCGGAATAGCCAGACTGCGATCGCCACGACCACCAGCGCCCCGATCGCAATCGCCAGCCCGGTCCCGACCTCCCGTTCCACGAGCGCGTACGCCGAGCCTGCCAGGTAGCCGAGCAACACGTAGCCGACGCCCCAGATCAGCCCGCCGAGCACGTTGTAGATCGTGAAGGTGCGGAACCGCACCTGAGCCGCGCCAGCCGCCGCGGGCATCAGGGCGCGCAGGACGGCGACGAACCGGCCGAGAAACACCGCGGTCCCGCCGCGCCTGGACAGCACCGCCTTGGTCCGCTCCACGCCGCCCTGGACCCGGCGGAGCGGTCGGGAGCCGAACAGCCGGTCCCCCATCCGCTTGCCGATCTCATAGCCGATGAACGGCCCGATCACCGCCGCCGCCACGACAATGACGATCACCAGCGGAAGGGACAGGTGGCCGCGGCTGGCGAGCACGCCGCCGAGCACCGCGGCGATCTCGCCGGGCAGCACGAACCCGATGAATATCGCCGTCTCGCCGAACACGAGCGCGGCGATCACCAGGTACGCGACCCAGCCCGTCAGGCTGGTCACGTCACTGGCTATCGAGCTCACCCTGGTGATCCTTCCTGGCGGCCGCCGCGATGTGGCGAAGAGCTGGGTATTGCGGAAGCTGCTTGTGATCTAGTAGGAAATCATGCGGTACCGGGCAGACGGACCAGGAAAGGGGAATCGGGCATGCAGGCCGCGTTCCTTGACCGTCCGGTCGCCGGAACCGCCGCTGCGGCGGTCGCCGGCTACACCGGCCGGGCCAGCAGCGGCCGCGGCACCGGCGAGATCGCCGGGCGGATCAGCCGAGACGGCTCGTCGGGATTCCCCGCCGAGCCTCTGCGCTACCACCTGTACGCGTCCCTCGCCTGCCCGTGGTCCCAGCGGGCTCTGATCGTCCGGCGTGTGCTCGGTCTGGAGCGAGTCATTGGCCTGAGCCTGACCGACCCGGTGCTGACCGAGCATGGCTGGCGATTCGCTGATCAGACCGGCGGGCGAGATCCGCTTACGGGTGCGCACTACCTGTCCGAGCTCTATCTGGCGTCTGACCCAGGCTACTCCGGGCGGACCACTCTTCCGGTGCTGTGGGACAGCCGCGCCCAGCGCATCGTGACCAACGACTTCTGCCAGCTCACCACCCAGCTGGAGACGGAGTTCAAGGTCTACCAGCGGCCCGGTGCGCCCGACTTGTACCCGGCTGACCAGCGGCGCGAGATCGACGCGCTCGGCGCGCTGATCTATCACGCGGTCAACAACGGCGTCTACAAGTGCGGCTTCGCAACATCTCAGGCCGACTACGAGCAGGCGTTCGACGCACTGTTCGCGACTCTCGACGCGATGGAAGAGCGGCTATCGCGGCGCCGGTTCCTGCTGGGGGCCAGCGTGACTGAGGCCGATGTGCGGTTGTTCCCGACCCTGGCCAGGTTCGATGCCGTGTACTACCAGCTCTACAAGTGCAACCTGCACCTGCTCGCCAGCTACCGGCACCTGTGGGGATACGCCCGCGATCTGTACCAGCGGCCGGGGTTCGGTGACACCACCGACTTCTTCCAGATCAAGCGGCACTACTACCAGGCGCAGGGCTGGATCAACCCGGGCGGGATCGTGCCCAAGGGGCCCTACGTGAACTGGCTGGAGCCGCACGGCCGCGACCGGATGCCTGGCTAGCCGCGTCCCGATTCAGCCCGTGCCAGGCCGTGCAAGCAAGGCAGCCAGGCCACGTCGGGACGGCCCCTGCAGGCAATCCACCGCCGCGTGGCCGTCACTGATAGACCCCTGACCGGCGGGTAGCCTGGGATGCGCGCAATTACCTCCAAGCAGCTCTGGAAGAGGGCGATTAACGCCGTGTCTGCTGAGTCTCCGCGTGGGTCCGCGGATCTGGATACCTCAGCCAGCCCAAAGGCTCCGGCGGACAGCCGCCCGCCGGATGGTGGCGCCTCGCGGCGTGCGGACTTCGGGCCCAATCAGTGGCTCGTAGACGAGCTTTATCAGCGCTATCTTGCCGACCCGGGGTCAGTGGACCAGGCGTGGTGGAGCTTCTTCGCGGATTACCAGCCGCAGCCAGACGCGTCCGGCGCGCCCGGCCAGGGAACTGGCGATGGCGGCGCCGCTGCCCCGGCCCCTGCCGCAGCCGAGCGCCCAACGGGCGAGCCGCAACCGGCGCCCACCACGGTCGGCGCGGGAAGGCCGCGGCCGAGC
>JASHOE010000051.1 GCA_030041275.1 Streptosporangiaceae bacterium | reverse complement strand
GTCCGGTCGGACTCCGGTGACCACCAGCACCAGGTCGGCGAGCCGCTCGATCGCTTCGCCCGATGCCGGCTGGGCTTCGACCAGAAGCCTGCCTGAGTCGCCAGGGCGAGCCCGGCTGATCTTCCTGGCGGTGGTGTCGGTCAGGACTTCGACGCCGCGCGTGGTCAGCTCGGCCCGGACTAGCGCACCCAATTCGGCGTCGACGGTCGCGAGCACTTCGGGTAGCTGCTCGATCTGGGTGACCGCCAGCCCCCGCGTGATGAGGGCGTCGGCCATCTCGAGGCCGACATAGCCGGCCCCGATGATGACGGCGCTGGCCGGTGACGCTTCTTCGAGGGTGCGCATGACGGCGAAAGTGTCGCCCATCGTGTGCAGGATGTGCACGCCATCGTCAGGTCCGAGAGCGTCGGGTCCGGCCAGGCCGGTGACCGGCGGCCGGATCGGCACCGCGCCGGTTCCGATGATCAGCTTGTCGTACGCGATCAGCTCGTCCTGGCCACTAGGACCAGTGACTTGCAGCTTGCGGGCTGTGACGTCGATGCGGCGAGCGGTGGTGTCGAGTCGCAGGACCATCCCGGTCGCCTCCAGGTCGGCGGCGGTCCGGTGGGCGAGGTTACGCCAGTGGGTCACCTCGCCAGAGACGTAGTACGGGATGCCGCAGATGGAGAAGTTCGGGTAGGCGTCGGCGACGACCACGGTGACGTCGGCCCCGGCGTCGAGCTCGCGGGCGCGCAAGGCAGCGCTGATCCCCGCGTCGCTGCCGCCGATCATGACTAGGTGCATGGCTTGCTCCGTGTGCGTCTCATCCGTGCGTAGGCCCGCTCGGCCGGCTGGCGCGAGCGGCGGTCCCGTCACGTGTCCCGTTGCCAGTCAGTCGATCGGCTCCCGGGGCGGCGTGGTCAGGTGGCACCGTGACGTCCGCGGCTTCGGCTGGGGTCTTGCCCGGGTAGAGCATCCGGACGAGCCCGATGGCGAGCACGCCACCGACGATCTGGGCGCCGATGTAAACCGGCGCCGACGACGGGGCGATCCCGGCGAAAGTGTTGGAGAACATCCGGCCAATGGTTATGGCCGGGTTGGCGAAGCTCGCTGATGAGGTGAAGAAGTAGGCCGCACCGATGTAGGCGCCGACGGCAGCCGGGGTTGCGACGCTTCGGCCCGATCGAGCAAGGGCGAAGATCACCAGCATCAGCCCGAGGGTAGCGATGATCTCAGCCAGGAAATGGCTGCCGCTGGCTCGGTGCTTCACCGAGATGCTCACCGCGGGCAGCCCGAACATCAGGTTGGCGACTATCGCGCCGATCACGCAGCCCGCCACCTGGGCGGGCAGGTAGGCGAGGGCATCGCGCCACGACACGCCCCGGAAGGCCGCGTCGACGAACGACACCACCGGATTGAAGTGGCCGCCAGAGATGGGGCCGAACATCAGGATGATGGCAAACAGCCCCGCTGCGGTCGCGGCGGCGTTCTCCAGCAGCTCCAGCCCGGTATCACCCGGAGACAGCCGCTGGGCCGCGATCCCGGAGCCAATCACGAGCGCGGCCAGGAAGGCGCTGCCCAGGAACTCGGCCGTCAGCCGCCGCCACAGCGCAACGTCGCTCAACACTCACGTCCTTTATAGACGGCTGTCGATACAGGTGCTAGCTTGCCAGTTGCATCGATCGCCGTCAACATAGAGGCATGTCAATCCAGCGCGCTCAGGATCACCTGAGGATCATCGCCGTGACCGGACCCGATGCTTGTACGCAGCCAGCACTGGTCAGCGAGCCCATCGATGAGGCATCAGCAGCGGGGCTGGCGCAGGTGTTCAAGGCGCTCGGCGATCCGGTCCGGCTCAGGCTGGTGTCCTTGATCGGCGCGCGCCAGGGTGGCGAGGTTTGCGTCTGCGACCTCACCAGCGCATTCGACTTGTCTCAGCCCACCATCAGCCACCACCTGAAGGTGCTGCGCGAGGCCGGCCTCATCGACAGCGAGCGCCGCGGCACCTGGGTGTACTACCGGCTCGTTCCGGCCGCGCTGGAGCGGATGGCGGGTCTGCTGACGGTCCCTGCCCTGGAGATCAGTGAGTAGCAAACGGCTTAGCGGGCGCCGCCGCAGCACGTACTGATGCGCTCTGCGGACTTGCTGACCTCAAGGGCTGCCTCGCCGCTGAATGTCGGGCTGTCGGCCAGGACCGTGTAGATCTCCCACCGCTCGCCGTTGGGCGTTCCCTCGACCCAGAACTTGTCCTGGCGCGCGTAGCAGCAGGTGGTGTCCCGCTCGTCGATCGAGGCGAGGCCGACCTCGGCGAGGCGCCGCTGCTCGGCCTCCACTGCGTCCGTGTCGGCGACCTCGACGCCGAGGTGATTGAGACTGCCGCCCTGGCCGGGGTTCTCCATCAGGACGAGCTTGAGCGGCGGGTTGGCGATGGCGAAGTTGGCGTAACCCGGCCGGACTTTAGCCGGGTCGGCGCCGAACAGCTTGCTGTAGAACTTGATCGACTCCTCCAGGTCGTCGACGTTGATGGCGAGCTGCACGCGGCCGGTCATGGGAGCCTCCCAGATATTGATGACTGTCTATGTCTGCGTGCTCCTGAGGTTGCCACAACACATAGGCGTCTGTCAATATAGACGCATGTCGAAGTCTCTGATCCTGCTGGATTCTGCCGAGGCCGTCGCGTGCTGCCCGCCGCTCACGGCTCAGCCGTTGTCGGAGGACCAGGCCGAGCAGGTCGCGTCGCTGCTCAAGGCGCTCGCCGACCCGGTGCGCCTGCGGCTGATGTCGCTGGTCGCCTCCCATGCTGGTGGCGAGGCCTGCGTTTGTGACCTGAACGACGCCTTCGACCTCTCCCAGCCCACGATCAGCCATCACCTGAAGGTGTTGCACGAGGCCGGACTGCTGGATCGCGAGAAGCGCGGCGTGTGGGCGTACTACCGGATGAGGCCCCAGGCGCTGGCGAGTCTTGCCGCGCTGATCACTGCTACCCCTGCCTGACCGCGCTCGGCACCGAAGCACCCGAACGAGGGCATGAGAAACCCCCGGACCGCTCCCGCTCTAGGTCAGTTCTCGCGCTGGTGCGCGAAATACAGACCCGTTGCGGGGACCGGCTGGACAAGGCCGGTCAGTCCGGGGGCCCGGTGTCTGTCGTGAATTCGCCAGCTGCCGCCCAGCCTGGGCCGACAGCCCGGCCAGGACCTCGCTAGCCGCGCAGCGCGTAGCGGCAAGATCAGCCAGATCTGAAGCAGGCCTAGGAGCGGCTGGTGATGCGCCTACTGCGGCGAGCCGCGAGTGAGCGCTTCACGCAGGCGGCGGCTAACTGACAGCCACCTCGCAAGTCCGACATCTATGCATACGTTGGACCACCTCCTTTCCTGCGTAAGCGCTACGCTACGACACGGCTACCTACCTGGGCAACTACGTTCTCGGCGAGTGAAGCGCGCCAGCCACGCTGCGCGAACAGCAGGCGGCCGCCGCGACTGGCCGCCGTCACTAGACTCAGCAGCATGGCGCAGACGTGGGACGACACGCTTCGGGCGGGCGGCTACCGCGTCACGCCGCAGCGTCAGCTCGTGCTGGAGGCGGTTGCCCGGCTTGAGCACGCGACCCCGGAAGAGATCCACGCCGAGGTCCGCCAGACCGCGCACGGCATCAACGTCTCGACCATCTACCGGACCCTGGAGCTGCTCGAGCAGGTTGGCCTGGTCAAGCACAGCCACATCCACCACGGCGCGCCCAGCTACCACCTGACCGAGCACGCGCAGCACGTACACCTGATCTGCCGGCGATGCGAGCAGGTCACCGAGGTCGACCAGGCAGCCGTCGCGCCGCTCGTGCTCGCGCTCGAGGAACGCGAGGGCTTCCTGA
>JASHOE010000346.1 GCA_030041275.1 Streptosporangiaceae bacterium | reverse complement strand
GGTAACAGCGGTCGCGCGGACCGGACCCGAGGACCCGAGCATGCCCGCGAGCCGGGACAACGACCGCCTGGTGGTCGTGACCGACGGCGAGCTGACCGCGGAGATAGCAGCGCGGCCGACCGCCGTTCCCGCCCAGGCGGTGATCGTCATACCGGGCGGCGTGCCGCACCGCATCTGGAACTCATCACCCACCCCGGTTCGGTATCTCGACCTTGACGTCCCTCCGCCGCCGGCCTACGGGAAACTCGTCCCTGCCCAACAGCCCTAGATCATGCGGCTGGCCGCTAACGGGCCGATGGCGCTGCCGGCCGGCAATTATCGATCAGTGGGTCCGAGCGCGGCCGCCGGACTACGACGACAGTTCAACCCGGCGCGACCACCAGGCCTCGGCGGCGGTCATTGCGCTCTCGGCCTCGCGGATGCCGTCACCCACAAGTCCCGCCGTGGCAGCCCAGTGCAGGGGTACAAGGGCCAGAGCCCCGGGGAGCCAACGGTGCTCGTCGCGAGTCAGCGGTTCCGGAGCCGTGCCTTCGTAGGCGTCGAGCAGTCGTCGCGGTTCGAGCAGTGCGCCGCTCTGCGCGACGTGGTTCAGGCTGCCCGCGATGTCGTAGAGCCGCTCTCTGACCCTCGCGAAATCCAAGTCGAAGGTGGCCCATGAGCCGTCTGGCAGTTCTCCCGCGTTGGCCAGTTTGTAGTCCCCGTGAATCGGAGCGCATGGCAGTTCGACCTCCTTCCCGAGCTTGGACAGCTCGCCAGTCAGCTGGCGCATCCGACGAACGACCGGCTCGCTGCGGGGTCCGAGCCTGCGGCGCGTGAAGCCGACCGAGTAACGCAGTTGCCCGAATGTTCTGTGGTCGTCGAGGGGTTCGGGCGGACTGGGCTCCCAGACTGCTTTGAGCGCAGTGTGGAGACGTCCGAGCTCCTCGAATAGGCGGACGTAGGAGTCCTCGCCTGCCGGTGGCTGGACGTGATCGACGAACTCCTCCAGCTCAGCCCAGCGATCAGCGGCCCGCAGGAGGTCGCTGCCGGAAATCCGAATCGGCCGGGCGACGCGGACTTGCGTGCGCTGGAGCCGCTCCCGGAGGCGCCGCAGTCCCGCTGCCCGCCCGCGGCGGACCCAGGGCCTGTGAACCCGGAGGACAACTGGCGGCTCAGTGTCTATCCGCACGTTGAGGTTGAACTCACCGCCGATGTCTGCCCATCCGGCTCCTCCCGCGACGCCGGCGATCAGGGCCGAGATAGCCGGATCATCTGGGCTGGCTCTGGGTCCGAACCAGCGCGGCAAGGCAGGGGGAAAGGTCGACGCTTCGATTCCGGTCATGACAATGGCCCACCAGCGCACCCGAGGAAGGGTCGGCCGGCGAGCATGGCACAATCTTGCCGCTGCGGCTGTGTCTGACGCACCCCGACCGAAAGCGCACTACCCGATGGTCACAGGAGGTACGGCAACGCCCGGATCTTCCGAGATGAGTGCGTCTGGCCACGGCTCAGTGGCGTCCACCCGGAGGTCCTGGCCTCAGGCATTATGAGCTGTGCCGAAAAGCTCCGTGCGGGATCACCGGTCCCAATGAGCGACATCCCGGGAGTGAACTCCGTCGGGCGCCGGGTCGTGGTAACCGGCTTGGCCGGGGCGGGGAAGAGTACGTTCTCGCGAGCGCTGTCGGCGAGGACCGGCCTCCCTGTGATTGTTCTCGATTTCCATTTCTGGCTGCCGGGCTGGGCAGAGCCGACCGAGGCCGAGTGGCGCGAGAAGCAGAACGCGCTGCTCGCCGGTGACGGCTGGATCGCCGACGGCAACTACACCGCGACGCTCGATCTTCGGCTCGAGCGAGCAGACACGGTCGTCTTCCTCGACACGCCGTGGTGGATGTGCGCGCGGCGCGCCTTCGTGCGCGGGCTGCGATCCCGCCCGACTGACTTCGAGTTGCCAGGCGGCTGCGACCAGTCGCGTTTTCGTCAGCTTCGCGATGAATGGTGGCTGGTCTGGCGCATCTGGCGAGTCCACCGCTCTGAGCGCGAAAGGGAGCTGAAGATAATCTCGCTGCACGGAACGCACGTGGCGATCCACGTGCTGCGATCCGGGCGGGCTGTACGCCAGTTCCTGGATACATGAGGGCCGCACCCGGTAACTTCGCGGTCCTGCGCACTAGAGGACGGCTGAGATGCCCACGACTCGGGACTTGAGTGTCCCGACCTTCGTAGGCGTCCAGGATCTTCCTGGTTCAGGCTCGCAGTGTCGGTCAGCGAGTCAGAGCGTAGATGCGCGGGTTGAGCTTGCCGATCATCTGGTAGACGCCCCACAGGCTGTTGCTGAGCATGGCTTCGTACGCGTCGGTGCCAAACCGACTCTCGTATGCGGGGCGGTCGCGCAGCAGACGTGAGACCCACAGCAACTGCCGGGAGCTTAGGCCGGCTCCGTCTTCCTCGGCGTACTCCCGCCATTCCCCGTGCAGTTGGATGCACTCCCTGATGAACAGCCCGGAGCCGGTGATCGAGGCCTCGAACTGCTGTGGGTCAACGCTGGCCGCGTGGATGCCAATGGGTGGCCATAGCCGGGCCGCTTCGGCGCGCGTTAGCCAGTCCGTAGCGGTCATCTGATAGATCAGCGCTGTTCCGCCGGGCCGCAAGACCCTGCGGAACTCGGCAAAGACCGCATCGAGATCCTCGACGTGCTCCAGCACGTCCCGGCACCAGATCAAGTCGATACTCGCGTCTGATACACCCAGCCGCTCAGCCACCCCCTCAACCATGCGGATGCGCGCCGCGACCTCTGGTTCGGCGGCCGCCAGAGCGTCCAGCACACCGGCGGCGTTGTGGAGGTGGCGGCGTACCGGCTCGATGCCATGGGTGATGAACCCGAACCGGCGCGACAGTTCGATGCAGTGGTACGCCTCCCTTGCGCCGACGTCCAGGACAGCCGAGCCGGGCGGCAGGTCAAGCTCAGCGACCAAGTCGAACATCAGGTCAAATCCGCGCGAGCCCAGGCTTTCGCTGAGTTTCGCCTCAAAGGCTTCCTCGTCAGCCCATGCCGCGCCGTAGATCTCATCGATGGTGCGCACGCGCGGCGGTCCAGGCGTATCGTTCACGCCCGGGAAGCCTAGTGCCGCCTGACCTGGAGCTCTATTGGATTCCGGTTGCCACATTCGGCAACATTTGGCGGTTGCGGGCCCTCATGAGTCGCGAGGTGTCCCCGCGGGGCGTAAAGGAGCGGGCGACGCGACCGACAGGGCCGCGCAACATCCGGTCATGCGGCGACCGTGAGCCTGAAACGAAGAATTTAGACGGGGCTGGAGGCGCGGAGCGAGAACATCATCGGGATGCGGGGGCGCCCGACCGGGAACCGGTACTGACCTTCATGTCGCTCGAGCGACTGGAAGCGCGGGTAGCAGTCGAAGTCGTGCTCGTTCAGGAAGTCGATCTGGAGCCCGGCACTCGCCAGGGCTGTCACTATCTTCCCGAGCTGGTGCTGGTGCTGGACGCTGTGGGTGTGCTGCAGCGCCGGGCCGTCAGTGTAGGTGTAGGGGCAGTCCTCGATCTTGGGCTGGTCGTCGAAGTAATCCCGGATGATTCTGCTGCCCTGGGCATCGTCCAGTATCTGCGCGTACGGATGTGCTTCGACTAGGTACAAGAACCCTCCTGGCTGCAGCAACGTGGCCACCACCCCGGCCCAGCGGGGTATGTCGGGCAGCCATACCAGAGCGCCGGTGCCGGTGTAGACCACGTCGAATCGTCCGCCGCCCAGGGCCCTCACGGCGTCGTACGCCTCGGCTGCCACGAACGACGCGTCGATGTCCAGGTCGGCGGCCAGCGATCGCGCGGCGTCGATTGCTGGTTTCGAGAAATCGAGCCCGGTCACCTGCGCGCCGTTCCTGGCCCAAGACAGGGTGTCAAGTCCGATGTGGCATTGCAGGTGCACCAGCCGTTTGCTGGTGACGTCGCCGGCCTCAGCCGCCTCGAATGGCCGCAGCGAGGTGGCACCTGCCCGGAACCCGTCGAGATTGTAGAACTCGCTGGCCAGGTGTACCGGTACCCGGTCGTCCCAGTTGGCCCGGTTCAGTCCCCGCCAATCGACCGCATCGCCGTCCGCCACGTCCGGCAGGCTACCCGGCTTATCATGTCGGCCGCACTGCAGACAGGATCCTGAACGAGCACATCGAATACGACAGGCCTGAGAGGGCCCGCATCCTGCTCGCAGAAGCGCAGGTGCACGCCGTCACGGCCGTAGCGGCGGCGGTGCACAGGCTCGCGGACGCGCTGGAGAACCTGAGCATCGGCTGAGTTTGCGGGCATGTCGGCGCGGCCCGGTCGTGGCGCTTGCTGTGCGGTGATAAGCCCGATGTCGGCGGCCTTGGCCGGTGTCACACCGAATCTCCTGCATGAGTAGATAGGCGCTGGAGTGGGCTGATCACTTACGATTGCCGGCATCGTGAATGGCTACGAGGGGACTCTGCTATGGTCCGGCGCCGGCGTCTCGCTGCTGAGCTGCGGCGCCTGCGCGAGGCCGCGCATCTGACATGCGATGAGGTGGCAACGCAGCTGGACTGCTCGGCGTCGAAGATCAGCAGGATTGAGACGGGGCGAGTGTTAGTGTCCCCGCGGGATGTCCGTGACCTGCTCCGGATCTACGGCGTCACGGGAGACCAGGGCGACAGCCTGGTCCAGCTGGCCCGCGAGTCCCGGCAGAAGGGCTGGTGGCACGCCTACGGCGAAACTGTGCAACCTCACCTGGCGACCTACCTGGGGATGGAGGGCGCGGCGTCGGAGATCCGGATCTATCGGATCGGCCGCCTGCCTGGCCAGTTGCAGACCGACGATTACACCAGGAGCCTGCTCACCGCCGGCCGGGTGGAGGAGCCGCCGGCCGGCCATGCGCAGCATCTCGCGCTCTTGCAGGAACGCCGGCGGCAGGCGGGCGTGGCATCTCCCAGACTGTGGGTGGTGCTGGATGAGACAGCGTTGCGCCGCGAGACCGGCGGCCCGGGGGTCCTGCGGGCGCAGCTTAAGCATCTGATCAGGCTCAGCTCGACACCCGGCGTTTTCCTGCAGGTGATCCCGTTCAGTGGCGGCGCGACCGTCACTGACCTGCCTTTCGCCATTCTGACCTTCGCCGACGCAGCTGATCCCGATGTCGTCGCGATCGGGTACCCCACCGGCGTGCTGTGGATCGAGAACACCGCCGAGGTCGACTGGTACAACGTGCTTTTCCGTGACCTGCAGGCAGCTGCCCTGCCGCTCGCTGACTCGGCGGCACTGATGACTGCGGCACTGAAGGATCTGTAGCGCTCTCCACCCGCAGCGACCCCGCTAACCGAGGCCACATTCGAGAGCGCCATGGCGGGGGCCCGCCCGGCGGGAGCCGCCTGTGCACCATCGGGGCCGCTGGCGCGTCTGAGAGTCATGGGGATCCGGGGGTGGGTATCCAGTGCGGTTCAGCTGAGGTGCAGTTTCTGCGGGATGCGGGCGGACCCGGCGGAGATCGTTGAGGGCCCTGCGGTGAAGATCTGCTCTGGCTGCCTCGCGATTTGCGACGTAATCTTCCGGGACCCGGCCGCCTGGACAACGGAGTCATTGGACAACCGGAAGCGAGCGGGCTAGGCGCCCCGGAAAACACCGTGGGAGTGGCGCGCGGCTGTGCACCAGACGGGCCACTGCCGCGTCGAATGATCATGGGCCCGTGGGAATGGCTGGGACTGCCTGACCGCGTGCCTGCAGCAGCCAGGTGCTCGTTCTGTGGCATGCCGCCAGGGCACGCCGACCTTATCGTCGGGCCCGGAGTGAACATCTGCCGCGATTGCGTGGACTTCTGTCACCAGGCCCTGGCCATGCGGCGGGACGACGCTGCGCGAGGAGATGGCACGCACACGCCGTCAGGCGATACCTCCGGGGAGGCCTGGGCCTGGGTCTAGCAAGTACGGCAGCACTCGGTGGCGATCAGCGGCCGCCGGCGCCGCCCCCCAAGGACACCCCGCTCGCACCCAAAAGGACGGGTCGCGCCGACGGCCGCTTCGGTAGTTTTGACGCCGGGCTCGGCGCACAGGTTCACATCACACGAGCCGTGGCGCTACCTGAGGCTGCCGCGTCGGCGTGCACACGCCCTACGTACCTGCAGGGCCGCGAGGTCGCTCAGTAGGGGAGAGCGAGACTCCCCGTCTTACGCAGCGGAGGCCAGCCTGGGGAAAGAGCTAGCCTCCGCGTCAGTGTCAGGCCCCAGCATGACCCGCCGCGCGGACGGCTGATGCCGCCTCATCTGCAGACACCGCCGGGATCAGGACGGGGTAGACACCGAGCGCAGGAACATGAAGGCCGCAGAGGATTAGATGTGCAATCCGCGTGCAACCGGGCGCCCCCGCTACAGCGAGAACGCCCGATTCGATGCCAGAAAAAGGGCTCTAACCAGGGTCGGGGTGGCCGGATTTGAACCGGCGGCCTCTTCGTCCCGAACGAAGCGCGCTGCCAAGCTGCGCTACACCCCGCCGACCGCCCGAGAAGTCTAGCTGATCCCGGATACCAGCGTGAGAAGCGTCGCCTCCGGTCGGCAGCACAGCCGGACCGGCGCATAAGGCGAGGTGCCCAGGCCGGCGGACACGTGCAGCCACGGCTCGCTGTCGGCGCCTGTACCGGGATAGCGGTGCAGGCCACTGGCCAGTTCTCTGGAAATCCCGCAGTTGGTCACCAGCGGCCCGGTACCCGGCAGCTGGATCTGGCCGCCGTGGGTGTGCCCGGCGAGCAGCAGTTCGAAGCCATCGGCGGCGAACTGGTCGAGAACCGCAGGCTCGGGTGAGTGCATCACCCCGAGCCGCACATCAGCGCTTGGGTCGGCCGCGCCGGCTATCCGTTCGTATCGGTCTCGGGCGATATGCGAGTCGTGGACTCCGGCAACCTCGACGTCGTGGTCGCCGACCTTGATGCGGGCCCGCCGGTTATTGGCGTTGAACCAGCCTGCGCTCTCCATGCCCGCGCCGAGGTCAGCCCAGGGCAGGTCATCCACGTCGCGCGCGTGCTCCTCTGCGCTGGTACGCCACAGGTAGCGGGCGGGGTTGCGAGGCTTGGGCGAGTACAGGTCGTTCGAGCCGTAGACAAACACGCCTGGTCGGTCTAGCAACGGACCGAGGGCCGCCAGGAACGGACCGACCGCCTGGGGGTGGGCGATGGAGTCGCCGGTGTTTACCACCAGATCCGGCTCGAGCGCCTCGAGCGTACGGAGCCAGGACATCAGCCGGTGCCGCCCAGGCGTGAGGTGAGCATCTGAAATGTGCAGGATGCGCACCGGTGCCGAGCCGGGCCTTAGAACCGGAACCTCGTGCTGGCGCAGGGCAAACCAGTTCCGTTCTATGACCGACGAGTAACCGAGGCCCGCGGCGCTGGCCACCGCTGCGGCCTTGAGGAGGGTTCGCGCTCGCATTCACCCATCGTGCCACGGGCGCGGCGGTGCACCGGCCGTCCGGCTACGCCCCAGGTAGCTGCGACGGCGGGCACGGCAGGATAGGGCCATGCCGACTCTCAAGGATCAGCTCAGAGCCGATCTCACCACGGCCATGAAGGCACGCGACGACACCCGCACGCGAACCCTCCGGATGGCACTCACCGCTATCAGCACCGAGGAGGTCTCCGGTGCTGCTGCGCATGACCTTACGGACGAGCAGATTGTCCGGATCCTGACCAGGGAGGCAAAGCGTCGCCGCGAGGCGGCCGCTGCCTTCGCCGACGCGGGTCGCGCCGACCAGGCAGCCGCCGAGCAAGCGGAAGAGAAGGTACTCGCTGGCTACCTGCCAGCCCAGCTCGACGACGCGGAACTGGCCGCGCTCGTGACGGCAGCGATCGCGGAGACCGGAGCATCAGGCCCGGCTGGGATTGGCCCGGTCATGAAGGTAGTGACGCCACGGGTGGCCGGCCGGGCTGAGGGCAGCCGGGTGGCTGCCATGGTCCGCAGCCAGCTCGCCGGTCCGTAGCGAGCCAGTCGACCGAGTCCTTAAGGCCGTTTCGGTGGCGGCTGCTTCGGCGGCGGTGTCTTCCCGCCCCCGCTCGGGCAGTTGGCGCCAGGGCTCGGTGTGGGTGATGGCGTGTTGTTGTTGCCTGTTGACGGCGTGCAGCTACTCGTTGGCGCACCAAACCCGCTGCCGAGGGAGAAGAACGACCCCGGCGGATTCGGGAACGGCACGTTGGTACCGAGAGCGGCGTGCAGGAAGGTGTTTTCCCAGGTCGCGCCAGGCGCGTTGTCACCGAACATCTGGTCGGGGCAGGTCTCGCCGTAGCCGTACAGCGGGTCGTGGTCGTAACAGGAATTGGCACCAATCATCGCGCCGCTCGTGGTCGGGTCGATCGGGTTGAAGACCGACACGTAACCGGCCAGATGAGTCGTCCACCCGGCGAACGCCGCGTAGTAACCGCCGTTGGCAGTGCCCGTCTTCGCTGCCGCGTCGTAGCCGGGGATAGCCCGGCCGGCCGCGGTGCCCGGCGAGTACAGGACCTCGTGCAGCATGTAGTTCGCGGCGGCAGCGACGCCGGCCGGTATGGCCTGGTGACAGCCCGCCGACAGCACCGGAAGCTGCTTGCCGGACGAGATCTCCTCGATCTTGGCGATGGGTTGCGGACTGCAGTAAGTGCCGCCAGAAGCCACGGTGGCGTAGGCAGCCGCCATGTCCATCGGCGACACACCGACCGCGCCGAGGGTGAAACTCGAGACGTTGTCAGCGGACGGCAGGACGAGGCTCCCGATTTTGTCCGGCTGCAGCAACGACGAACCGTCTGCCCTCGTCATGCCCATGGCCACGGCGGTCTTGACCACGTTGCACAGCCCCACCTGCTTCTCCAGGTTCACGAAGTAGGTGTTCACCGACTCGACGGTCGCCTCACCGAACTGGTAGGTCTCCGAGCCCTTGAACGCTGCCTCCGCGTTGTTGAACTTTGTCGGCGGCACATAGTCGCCCTGGCAGCTGAAGAACGGGCCGATCGTCTCCGGGTTCTGGATGCTGATGGTGTGGCCGAACGGCACGCCCTGCTCGAGCGCGGTGATGATGGTGAAGATCTTGGAAGACGAACCGGTCTGGACACCGTAGGGGTCGCCACCGTACTGCGAGTTGACGGCGTAGTCGATGCTGTCCATGCCTGCCTGGAACCCGTAGGTGCGGTTCACCGCGAGGGCGCGCACCGCGCCGGTGCCGGGCTGTATCAGCACCTCGGCGTCAGCGTTGTTGCCGGGATTGCGTCCCGGCGCGTTCGGCGGCTCGACCTCGTTGACCGCGTTGTCTGCGGCCTGCTGGTCCTGCGCGTTCAGCGTCGTGTAGATCGCCAGATCGCCGGTGTTGTTCAGGGTCTTCCACACTGACGGGTAGTCGAGCTCCAGGACGTGCTGGACGTAGGTGCAGAAGAATGCGGACGGGGCCGCCTCGGGGCTCGTGCAGCCGGTGTGCAGCGGCGCGTACGACCGGTTCAGCACGATCGGCGTCTTCGCCGTGGTCTGATACGTGGCCTTGGAAATGTAGTGCAGCTGATACATCCGGTCCAGAACGGTGTTGCGACGCGCGGTGGCAGCCGTCGGGTTGTTCACCGGGTCGTACGCGGACGGGTCCTGGACGATGCCGGCCAGCATCGCGGCCTGCGGGAGGGTCAGTTGCGACGCGTTCTCGCTGAAGTAGACATTGGCCGCCACCTGGATGCCCCACGCGTTGTTCGCGAAGTAAGCGACGTTCAGGTACGACGCCAGCAGCTGGTCCTGGGTCAGCTCGTGCTCGACAGTCGCGGCGAGCCGCAGGTCCTGGATCTTGCGGCGGAGGTCCGGGTACGTCGCGTTGTAGATAGCGCGCTGATTGTCGCCAGCCTGCAGGACCTTGACATTCTTGACGTACTGCTGGGCGATGGTGGAGGCGCCCTGCAGCCCGGAGCTGCCGGAGTTGTGCAGCAGGGCGCGGATGGTGCCGCGCGGATCGAGAGCGCCCTGAGAGTAGAAGCTCGAGTCCTCGATCGAAACGATGGCCTCGCGCATGATGGGCGAGATCTGGTTGTAGTCGACCGGCACCCGGTAGACGTCGTACGGGTACAGGTACGTGATGACGTTGCCCTGCGAGTCGTACAGCACCGATCGCAGCGGTGCCGCGCCGAGCTTGCCCACCGGCAGGGTATTGAAGGTATTGGCCGTGTCCTTTGCGGCAATGCCCACGATGCTGGCCAGCGGAACCATGGCGGCGGCCAGTAGCAAGCCAGCCACAACGGCCATGATGACGATACGGCCGACGATCTCGGGCGCGCCCCCGGCGCGCCGAACTGGGATCAGCACCCGAACAGGCTACGCTGTATCTGTAGTTACCAACCATTACCCAGCACATCGCGCTCGGGAAGCAACCGCGGAGTCGCCAGAATGTCACTGTGCGTGACATGTCGGCGCCGCGAGTCGGTTGCGCAATCACGGAGTCAGACGAGTCGGTCGCCGGAGTGTAGCTACTAGTGGCTTGTGTCTGTATAGCTCAACTGGGCTATTCAGGAATGGACCCGCTGGGGTCTAGCGCTGTCGCGCGGACTTCCGTAAGTTACTCTTCCGCGACCATCACTCGTCGGAGCACGACGCCCCGAGTCGGCTCCGGACCGCAACTGAACGCCACCCGGGCGTGATTTACCCCCTGCGGGCGTGACGATCAGAGGAGCTGGGCCACATGTGGATCACGGACTG
>JASHOE010000345.1 GCA_030041275.1 Streptosporangiaceae bacterium | reverse complement strand
CTGGCCGGCGACGCCCACGGCGACCCCCGCGGCCGCCAGCACGAGGCGCTCGGCCTGCTCTGGCTGGCCCTCGGGTTCGCGGCACTGCGCTCGTTCGATCTGCATCAGGCGAGATCGGCGCTGCTGCGCGCGAGCTCGCAGCTGTCTGCTGCCGGCCTGCTGGCGCTGCGCGAGCGCGGCCGGTGCTGGGAAGCGGTCGCAGCGGCGCTCTACGGGGATCTGGCCGCCGCCTCCCGGCTGGTGGCCAGCGTGGCCGATGGACCGCACGGCCAGGATAGCGAGCTAGCGCCGGTGCTGGCCCTGGCGAACGCGGCTGTCAGTCTGGGCCGGGACGAGCTCGACGAAGCGGCGGCCCTGCTCGACCAGGCCGAGCTCGCCGCGGTGGCGGCTCGGCCCGCGGGCGAGCCGTCGATCAGGCTGCTCGGCGGGCTGCTGCGGGCCCGACTCGCGCTCGCCGATGGCAATCTGCCTGGCGCGCGGGGGCTCGTCCGGTGGCTGACCGACGCGGCGGCCGGACTGGCTCAGCCAGCCGACCTGCCGGCGGCCGGGGAACCGGGCTCGGATACTGACCAAGATGCCAGCGCCGATCCTGACCAGGCCGGCCCCCGCGGAGCACGCGCGACAATTGCGCTGCTGGACGCGGAAGTCAGCGCCGCTGCGGGGGAGCGGGAGCGGGCCAGGGCTACGCTCGCGGACGTGGCCGGGCCCACCGGGGCGGTGCCCGCTCCTCAGGTACGAGCGCAGGTCGCCGTCGGCCAGGCCAAGATGCTGATCGCGGACGAGGACGACAAGACGGCGCTCAAGGTCGTCGAGCCGGTGTTCACCGAGCCGGCCGGAAGCTGCTCCACGATCGAGCGGATCACCGCGCTGCTGACCGCGGTGATAGCGCACCGCAGGCTCAGCCAGGCCGGTGAGGCGGCAGAGCTGCTCTCCCAGGCGCTGGCGCTGGCCGAGCCAGACGACGCGTGCGGGCCGTTCCTGCTGGCCGGGCCGGCCGTCCGGTCGGCGCTCACCGTGCTGATCTCACCGTCCAACCGGTCGGCCAGCTTCGCCACCCGAATCCTGGACCGGTTCGACGGGCGGCTGTCCCGGCCGACAGCTGGCCAGCCCGCCGCGTTGCTGACTGACAGCGAGCTGGCTGTGCTTCGCTTCCTGCCGTCGCACATGACGAATCAGGAGATTGCCGAATCGCTGTTTCTGTCCATCAACACGATCAAGACCCACCTGAGCTCGGTGTATCGCAAACTCGGCGTGGCAAACCGGCGCCAGGCGATCGCCCAGGGTCGTCGGCTCGAGCTGCTCTGATCAGGCCGTGCTGCCGGCGACTCGCCGCCTCGGCATGTCCGAGCGGCGCTCGGCCGCCCGGCCCAGCCGCAGCAGGCTGAACGCAAGTCCTCCTAGCACCAGGCCGTAGAAGATCAGCCAGGCCCCGACGATGGTCAGCAGCAGCACCAGCGTGATCGCCGGCCAGATCACCATGATGATCCCGGCAGCGAGGCTGAAGATGCCAAGAACGGCCCGCAGGCCCCGGCCCGGCACCCGCGCCGACATCGCGATGCCCAGGTCAGAGATCCCGTGCGCGATGAAGTAGACGCCGGTCACGAACGCCACCAGGAACAGGCTGAGTGCGTGGTGACGCAGGCAGTAGAGCCCGGCCAGCACGGCCAGCAGCCCGATAACCACATATGCCGCCCGCATGCCGCCGCTCTCGCTGCTCGCAGTGAAGCCCTCATACAGCCGGACCAGGCCAGACACCAGGAGTGCGGCACCGACCAGGATCGCCACCACGGTGAGCGACGCGTGCGGCCAGACCAGCAGCATGATCCCCAGTGCGATCAGGCCCAGCCCGCCGACCAGCACGGCCCCCCATGAGTGCTTCGCAGCGGCGGCCAGCACAGCGTCCCCGCGCATCCCCGCAGCCTCAGGGCCGACGCCGGGCTCAGCTTCGTATGACCGCTCCTCGTCAGGACGAGGCTCGTATTGCTGCGGTACTGCTGCCGGTGGCGCGGTGGCCTGTGGCGCGGCGCCTCGGGCGGCCGGGCCCCGGCTCGGGCCGCCGCCATCGCCTTGCCGCTGGCCGGTGCTGTCGGCCGAGGCCGGACCAGCACCGGCGCCGGTGTTCCCGGCCGTGCTCCCGGTGCCCGCCGCACCGGTCCGCGGATCAGTCATCTGCCCTCCAGGAAAAGTCGAGATCGCTCCGTCATCCTGCGGTGGCCGAGTTCCCGTGATCATCACCCGTCGCGGGTGAACACGGTTGCGCTGTCCTAGACTTGGCGCGCATATACCGCCGCGCGCCTCGCGCCAGCGGCAGCCACGCATCCCAGGAAGCGACCCCAGGTGAAGACCGACGTCGAAGAGCTGAGCCCGACCAGGGTCAAGCTGACCATCGAAGTTCCGTTCTCCGAGCTCAAGGCGAACCTGGACAAGGCCTACCGCGAGGTAGCGCGCCAGATCAGGGTGCCCGGATTCCGGCCAGGACACGTACCGCCGCGGGTGATAGACGTCCGCATCGGCCGTGCCGTGGTGCTCGAGCAGGCCGTGAACGACGCAGTTCCCGAGCTGTACAGCAAAGCCGTGTCGGAACACGACGTGGTGCCGCTCAGCCAGCCTGAAGTTGAGGTCACCCGGCTGGACGACGGCAAGGAGCTGACCTTCACCGCTGAGGTGGATGTTCGGCCGAGTTTCGACCTGCCCGACCTTGATGCGCTGTCGGTGACGGTGGAGAACGCCGATGTCGACCCAGAGCAGGTGGAGGAATACCTCGGGTCCCTTCGGGAGCGGTTCGCGTCGCTGCGGACAGTGGACCGCCCGGCTGAGACCGGTGACTTCGTATCGATTGACCTGGCTGCCACCGTGGACGGGTCTGCCGTCGAGGACGCGCAGACCACGGGCTATTCCTACGAGGTGGGCAGCGAGTCCATGCTGGACGGTCTCGACGAGGCGCTGGCCGCCATGACGGCGGGCGAGACGAAGACCTTCGAGGCGGAGCTGGCAGGCGGCTCCCAGGCAGGCAAGATGGCCGACATTCAGGTGACGGTCAATTCGGTCAAGGTCAAGGATCTGCCTGAACTGGACGACGAGTTCGCCCAGTCCGCCAGCGAGTTCGACACCATCGGCGAGCTCCGTGCCTCGACCCGCAAGCAGCTGGCGGCTGTCCGGCAGGCAGGGCAGGCCGGGCAGGCCAGGCAGCGACTGCTTGACTCGCTGCTTGACCAGCTCGATATCCCGCTGCCAGAGCGCATCGTCGAGACCGAGGTCGACAACCGCCGGCACAGCCTGCAGGACCAGCTCACCAGGGCGGGTCTCACGATGCAGGCGTACCTGGAGTCGGCCGGTACGTCACAGGCCAAGCTCGACGAGGATTTCCTGGCCGACGCCCGCCGATCGGTGACCGCCGGATTCATCCTGGACAAGGTTGCGACCCAAGAGGACATCAAGGTCACGCCTGAAGAGCTCAGTGCTTACGTGACCGAGCAGGCCTACCGGATGGGTGTCGCCCCCGACCAGCTGGCCAAACAGCTCTCTGATAACGGCCAGCTTCCGGCCGTCGCCGCCGACGTGCTGCGGGGTAACGCCCTCAGCTGGCTTGCCCAGCACGCCACGGTGGTCGACGAAGCGGGCCGTCCGGTCGATCTCAGTGGCGGCGCGGCAGAGGCCGCGGCAGCGGCAGCCGGCGACGAGGCCGCCGCCGAGCCCGCGGCGGACGACGCGGCCGGGGACGGCGACGCGGAAGACGGCGAGACGGAAGGCGGCGAGCCGAAGGACTGACGGCCAGCACACTGCTGTCCGTTCCCGCCCTATTCGGTTAGGCCGGCCAGCCTGGAAATGGTCGTCCTGCCTGCGCCGTCAGCGAACAGCGGGGATCGGCGGCAAGGGTGGTCCACGGCGCGCGTTATGGTCACAGTCAACGACAGGCGCGGCGCGACGACAGCGAGGTGAGCACAGTGACCACGGCTCCGCACGACCCGGAGCGGATTGGCTCCCTGCTAGCTAGCTCCGTGGTTGCCAGGACCACGGAGTCGCCGGTGCAGCCGCTGGGCGACATGCTCTTCCAGCGTCTCCTCCGGCACCGGATCATCTTTCTGGGCCAGCAGGTGGACGACGACCTGGCGAACCGCATCTGTGCCGAGCTCATCTTGCTCGCTGCCGAAGACGACAAGAGGGATATTAGCCTCTATATCAACTCACCGGGCGGATCGGTTTACGCTGGAATGGCGATCTATGACGTCATGCAGTACGTGCCGAATGACGTGGCGACCTACGCGATGGGCATGGCCGCCTCGATGGGCCAGTTCCTGCTGACCGCTGGCGCGCCAGGCAAGCGGTACGCCATGCCGCACGCCGCCATCCTCATGCACCAGCCGAGCGGCGGCATTGGCGGCACGGCGACCGACATCAGGATCCAGGCCGAGCAAAGCTTGTACATCAAGCGGCTGATGGCCGAGCGCATCGCCTTCCACTCGGGCAAATCGGTTGATCAGATCGAGGAGGACTCCGATCGTGATCGCTGGTTCACCGCCGAGGAGGCGCGCGACTACGGGTTCGTCGACCACGTAGTCAGGAGCGCGACCGAGGTGCCGTCCGCTGGCCCGGTGTCATGAGCAGGCCGGGCGCTTCGGGTACTGCAATGAAGGCACAGCAAGGAGGTCCGACAGTGACCGCTGGTTACGCCGGGCTCGGGCCGGACCGGCCGCGGCCCGCGCAGGCGCGCTACGTGCTGCCGTCCTTTGTCGAGCGCACGTCCTACGGCGTCAAGGAGATGAATCCGTACAACAAGCTATTCGAGGAACGGATCATCTTCCTGGGCGTGCAGATCGACGACGCGTCGGCCAACGACGTCATGGCGCAGCTCATCACCCTCGAGTCGATTGATCCGGCCCGCGACATCCTGATCTACATCAACTCGCCCGGCGGGTCCATGACGTCGATGATGGCCATCTACGACACCATGCAGTACATCCAGCCGGAGATTCAGACTTACTGTCTCGGCCAGGCGGCGTCGGCGGCGGCCGTCCTGCTCGCAGCGGGCACCAAGGGTAAGCGGTTCGCGCTGCCGAACGCGCGGATCCTGATCCACCAGCCGGCCGTTGAGAGCGGCTACGGCCAGTCAAGCGACCTGGAGATCCAGGCCAGGGAGATCCTGCGGATGCGGGCGGCGATGGAGACGATCATCGCCCGGCACACCGGTCAGGATGAGGACCGGGTCCGGCGCGACATCGAGCGGGATAAGTTCTTCAGTGCGCACGAGGCGCAGGAGTTCGGTCTGGTCGATGAAGTTCTGACGATGCTAAAGCGCAAGCCGGAGGTAGTGTCGTCCTAGGCGGTCGTCGCCGGTCCGCCACGGAGGACCGCTCAGGCGGCCGGCGCGCCGGCGAGGTGTTCCTTAGGCCACCCCTATGGTCACCGAGGCGGTACCGTCTAGGTTTTACGAGAGACATCGGCGTTCGGTCGGTGTGGTCGGGACAGCGGTCCGGCGGAGCCGGCGAGCTGGGCTTGAGGGAGTAACTAGGTGGCACGCATCGGTGATGGCGGTGACCTGCTGAAGTGCTCGTTCTGCGGAAAGAGCCAGAAGCAGGTCAAGAAGCTCATCGCCGGTCCCGGCGTGTACATCTGCGATGAGTGCATCGACCTGTGCAACGAGATCATCGAAGAGGAGCTGGCCGAGCCCACCGAGCTGAAGTGGGACAGCCTGCCCAAGCCGCGCGAGATCTACGAGTTCCTCGACTCCTACGTGATCGGGCAGGAGAAGGCCAAGAAGGGCTTGTCCGTCGCCGTCTACAACCACTACAAGCGCATCCAGTCTGGCGGTGACCGGGTCGGTGCGGCCGAAGACGGCGTCGAGCTCGCCAAGTCGAACATCCTGCTCCTCGGGCCGACCGGATCGGGCAAGACGCTGCTGGCCCAGACACTGGCACGGCTGCTGAACGTGCCGTTCGCGATCGCGGATGCGACGGCGCTCACCGAAGCGGGGTATGTCGGCGAGGACGTCGAGAACATTCTCCTCAAGCTCATCCAGGCTGCCGATTACGACGTCAAAAAGGCCGAGACCGGGATCATTTATATCGACGAGATCGACAAGATCGCGCGCAAGAGCGAGAACCCGTCCATCACCCGCGACGTCTCCGGTGAGGGCGTCCAGCAGGCGCTGCTGAAGATCCTCGAAGGCACGACTGCGTCGGTGCCGCCGCAGGGCGGGCGCAAGCACCCGCATCAGGAGTTCATCCAGATCGACACCACGAACGTGCTGTTCATCTGCGGCGGGGCTTTCGCCGGCCTGGAGAAGATCATCGAGCAGCGGGTCGGCAAGAGCGGCATGGGCTTTGGCGCCGTGCTGCGGGTCAAGACTGACAAGACCGAGTCGGACCCGTTCGCCGACGTCATGCCCGAGGATTTGCTGAAGTTCGGGATGATCCCGGAGTTCGTCGGCCGGCTGCCGGTCATCACCAGCGTGCACAACCTGGACCGCGAGGCGCTGATCCGGATCCTGACCGAGCCGCGGAACGCGCTGGTCCGGCAGTACCGGCGGCTGTTCGAGCTGGACGGCGTCGATCTGGAATTCACCGACGACGCGCTGGAGGCGGTGGCCGATCAGGCCATCCTCCGCGGCACCGGCGCCCGCGGACTGCGGGCGATCCTAGAAGAGGTCCTGCTCTCGGTGATGTACGAGGTGCCGAGCCGCAAGGACGTCGAGAAGGTCGTCATCAGCGCCGACGTGGTGCTGCAGAACGTGAACCCCACGCTGGTGCCGCGGGATGTCGCCCGCCGTACCCCACGGGAGAAGTCGGCCTGACCTGTCAGCGGGGGTGCTCGGGTCGGCCTAGCCGGCGCAGCGTGGG
This sequence comes from Streptosporangiaceae bacterium, assembly GCA_030041275.1. GTDB lineage: Bacteria > Actinomycetota > Actinomycetes > Streptosporangiales > Streptosporangiaceae > JAJYUU01. The sequence continues at coordinate 7,530 of JASHOE010000345.1, read as the reverse complement.
TATGACCAGTCAGCACTAAACTCGGCTGCTGTGACCACCGGAACCGATACCGCTCTGCCCGCGCAGTACAGCCCCGCTGAGGTCGAGACGCGCCGGTATGAGCGCTGGGTAGCCGCGGGCTACTTCACGGCGAGCGCCGAGTCTGCCGCCCCGTCGTTCACCATCGTGATCCCGCCGCCGAACGTGACCGGGTCGCTGCACATCGGCCACGCGCTCGACCACACGCTCATCGACGCGCTGATTCGGCGCCGCCGGATGCAGGGTTACAACACCCTCTGGCTGCCCGGCATGGATCATGCCGGCATCGCCACCCAGAACGTCGTCGAGCGAGAGCTTGCCAAGGACGGGCTGTCCCGGCACGACCTGGGTCGCGAAGCGTTCGTCGACCGGGTCTGGCAGTGGAAGGCCGAGTCTGGCGGCGCGATCCTGGGCCAGATGCGCCGCCTCGGCGACAGCGTGGACTGGTCGCGGGAACGGTTCACCATGGACGCGGGTCTCTCGAGAGCCGTTCAGACCATGTTCAAGAAGCTGTATGAAGACGGGCTGATCTACCGGGCCGAGCGGATCATCAACTGGTGCCCCCGCTGCCTGACCGCGCTGTCGGACATCGAGGTCGAGCACACCGACGACGAGGGTGAGCTCGTCTCGATCCAGTACGGCGAGGGTGACGACGCGATCGTCGTCGCCACCACCCGAGTGGAGACGATGCTCGGCGATACCGGCGTGGCCGTGCACCCCGACGACCCGCGGTACGCCCATCTCGTGGGCCGGGAGATCGAGCTGCCGCTGACCGGCCGGCGGATCCCCGTCGTGGCCGACCCGCACGTGGACCCCGAGTTCGGTACGGGCGCCGTCAAGGTGACCCCGGCACACGACCCCGACGACTTTGAGATCGGCCGACGACACGAGCTGCCCAGCGTGGTGATCATGGACGAGCGAGCCGTGATCACCGCGGCCGGGCCGTTCCAGGGCCTCGACCGGTTCGAGGCGCGGCCCGCTGTGCTCGCCGCGTTGCGCGCCGAGGGCAGGGTCGCCGCGGAGCGGCGCCCCTACCTGCACGCCGTCGGCCACTGCTCGCGGTGCGGCACCACCGTCGAGCCGCGACTGTCGCTGCAGTGGTTCGTGAAGGTCGAGCCGCTGGCGAAGGCTGCCGGTGACGCGGTGCGAGACGGCCGGGTGCAGATCTACCCGGCCGAGCTCGCGGCGCGGTATTTCGACTGGGTCGACAATATGCACGACTGGTGCATCAGCCGACAGCTGTGGTGGGGACACCGGATTCCCATCTGGTACGGACCGGACGGCGAGGTCGTCTGTGTCGGCCCGGACGACCCGCCGCCTGCCGGGCCAGGCTGGCGACAGGACGCCGACGTGCTTGACACCTGGTTCTCGTCCGGTCTGTGGCCGTTCTCAACCCTCGGCTGGCCGGACGACACGGCCGACCTGCGCGCGTTTTACCCCACCAGCGTGCTCGTCACCGGTTACGACATTCTGTTCTTCTGGGTGGCCCGGATGATGCTGTTCGGGCTGTATGCGATGGCCGACGCCGGGCCCGCGGACGCCGTGCCGTTCCGCAAGGTCGCGCTGCACGGCCTGGTTCGCGACCAGTACGGGAAGAAGATGTCGAAGACTCGTGGCAACACGGTGGACCCGCTCGACTGGATCGAGCGGTTCGGCGCGGACGCCACCAGGTTCACCCTGGCGCGCGGCGCGACGCCAGGCGGCGACGTCGCTGTGAGCGAGGACTGGGTGGCCGGGTCTCGTAACTTCTGCAACAAGCTCTGGAACGCGGTCAGGTTCGCGCTGCTGAACGGCGTCCGGCACGCCGTCGGCCAGTCGGGCACCGGCACGGCCGAGGAGCAACTGCCCGCGCCAAGCGCGCTGTCGGTACCTGACCGGTGGATCCTGTCGCGGCTGGCAGCCGTGACAGCCGAAGTTGACGTGCTGTTCGAGCAGTTCGAATTCGCAAAGGTTTGCGATGTGCTGTACCACTTCGCGTGGGATGAGGTCTGTGACTGGTACCTGGAGCTGGCCAAGCCGGCGCTCACCGGCTCGGATGAGGCAGCCGCGCAGACCACCAGGCGCGTGCTCGGCGATGTGCTTGACCGGCTGCTGCGGCTGATTCACCCGGTGCTGCCGTTCGTCACCGAAGAGCTGTGGACTGCCCTGACCGGCGGTGAGTCCATTGTCATCGCCCGCTGGCCCGGCCAGGTTGCGGACGGCGCCGTCGATCAGCTCGCCGCGCTGCCGGCCGACGCGGCCGCGGAGACCGAGATGGCGGCGCTGATGCGGCTCGTGACAGAGGTACGCAGGTTCCGGTCCGACCAGGGTCTGCGGCCCGCACAGCAGGTGCCCGCGCGGCTGGCTGGCATCGCGGCGACTCCGCTGACGCAGCACGAGGGCAGGATCCGCACCTTGCTGCGGCTCACCGCGCCGGGCCCGGAGTTCGCGCCCACCGCGGCACTGCACGCCGAGGGCGTGACCATCGAACTGGACACGATGGCGGGCCTCGACGTGGCGGCCGAGCGCAAACGGCTGGCCAAGGACCTGGCCGCAGCCAGAGCTGAGGCTGAGGCCATGGAGCGCAAGCTGGCCAATCCGGCGTTCGTGGATCGGGCGCCGGCCGATGTCGTCGCGAAGAACCGGGACCGCCTCGCCGCTGCGCAGCAGGACGCGGCGCGGCTGGCTGACCGGATGGCCGCGCTGCCGTGACGGACTACGCAGGCCGCATGCGCGAGATCGAGCGGGAAATCTTCGCGCGCCGGCCCGAACACTCGATCAACCCGTCGCTAGAGCGCATCTCCGCGCTACTCACGCTGCTCGGCGACCCGCAGCGGGCCTATCCGGTTATCCACCTGACCGGCACCAATGGCAAGACGTCGACGTCGAGGATCACCGAGGCGCTGCTGCGTGCTCGCGGGCTGCGCACCGGGCTGTTCACCAGCCCGCACTTGTCGTTCGTCGGCGAGCGGATCGCGGTGGACGGCGAGCCGCTCGACGCCGAGCGGTTCGTGGCCGCCTACGACGAAATCAAGCCGTACATGGACATCGTGGACGCCACTCAGGAGGTGCCGCTGTCCTTCTTCGAGGTGCTCACCGGGATGGCGTTCGCGGTCTTCGCCGATGCGCCCGTCGAGGTCTGCGTGCTTGAGGTCGGCATGGGCGGGACCTGGGACAACACCAACGTTGCCGATGGAGTGGTCGCCGTCGTGACGCCGATCTCCCTCGACCACACGAAGTACCTGGGCAGCACGGTGGCCGAGATCGCGGCGGACAAGGCAGGCATCATCAAGCCAGGCGCGGTCGCCGTGCTCGCCCAGCAGCCCCCCACCGCGGCCGAGGCGCTGTTGCGGCGGGCCGCTGAGGTAGGCGCCAGCGTCGCCAGGGAAGGCATCGAGTTCGGCGTGCTCAGCCGGGAACTGGCCGTTGGCGGCCAGCAAGTGTCCGTTCGCGGCCTGCTGGGCGATTACCTCGACCTGTACCTGCCGCTGTTCGGTGCCTACCAGGCAGGCAACCTGGCGTGCGCGATCGCCGCGGTGGAAGCGTTTGCCCGCACTCCTGGCGCCGCGGCGGGCGATAACGCCGCGCCGCTGGACCTGGGTCTCGTGCGGGCGGCCGTCGCCGGCGTGACCTCCCCAGGTCGGCTCGAAGTGGTCAGGCGCAGCCCTGTGGTGATCGTGGACGGGGCGCATAACCCTGGCGGGATGGCGGCCACGGCCGAGGCGGTGACCGAAGCATTCAGCTTTACCGATCTCATCGCCATCGTCGCGGTCTTCGCGGACAAGGACGTGCCCGGCATTCTCGGCGCGCTGGAGCCCGCCGTCAGTCATCTGGTGGCGACTGCCAACTCGTCCGAGCGCGCCTTGCCTGCCCGCGAGCTCGCTGAGCTCGCGGCGAATATATTCGGACCGGACCGCGTCACGATCGCCGAGCGGCTCGACGATGCGATTGAACTCGGGGTCGCGCTCGCCGACGAGGTCGACGCCGCGGCGGCGGGCGGGCCAGGCCAGGCCGGCGTGCTCATTACCGGTGCGATCGTCACCGCGGGTGAGGCGCGGGTACTCCTGGCGGAAGGGAACGTCGTGAATTCACAGGCGGCCGAGCGATGAAGCGCCTCACTTCCACGGTGCTGGTGATGGAGGCCATCGTGCTGTGCCTCGCCGTCCCGGTCGCCGTCCAGATGAACCACCACTCGCTCGGGTCGGCGTGGCTGAGCGCCGGTATCGCGGCCACCGCCGCTGTGCTATTCGCTGGCGTGGCGCGCCGCGTCCTGCCGGTGACGCTCGTCGGCGGGAGCCTGGTGCAGGTTTTTATCATCGCGTCCGGCGCTGTCGTCCCGGCCATGTACATTCTCGGCGGCATTTTCGCGGCCTTGTGGGCGACCGGCATCTGGCTCGGATATCGGGTTGAGCATGCACCGAGTCAGCAGAATGCCAAGGGCTGACCAACTGACGTAGCCACCCCGGATCGCCTCAGGAAGCGCCTGTAGTCTGTGCAGACTGGGATGTGCGCCGCGGTATCGACGCTACTGCGCGCAAGCATCTGGTGGCTGACGGTGGCAATTCGCGGAATGCCGGATCGGCTTTCCTGCCCTGGCACTATCGGCAGCACCGGCGCGTTGGATGTGGCGGCGAGGCGACCGCGTGCTTGGGTAAGCCGATGCGGGAGACGGGCGTGATTACTTCCCGTCTGGGCAGGACTAGGAGCCGGCCGCGGCAGGCCGACGTGCAGCACAACAAATGACACGGCAGGACTGGCTGGAAGGTTTTTCCTCTCGATGAGCAACGCGATGGCCTTTCTGGGCCGTGACATGGCTGTCGATCTCGGTACCGCGAACACCCTCGTCTACGTGCGCGGCCGTGGAATCGTGCTGAATGAGCCCTCCGTCGTCGCGCTGAATACCAACACCGGTCAGATCGTCGCCGTGGGCGCCGAAGCCAAACGGATGATCGGCCGGACGCCGGGCAACATCGTCGCGGTGCGCCCGCTCAAGGACGGTGTCATCGCCGACTTCGACGTCACCGAGCGCATGCTGCGGTACTTCATCCAGAAGGTGCACAGGCGCAGCTACCTGGCCAAGCCGCGGCTCGTCGTCGCCGTGCCGAGCGGCATCACTGGCGTCGAGCAGAGCGCGGTGAAGGAGGCCGGCCACCAAGCCGGCGCCCGCCGGGTGTACATCATCGAGGAGCCGATGGCGGCGGCGATCGGAGCCGGGCTGCCGGTGAACGAGCCGACGGGAAACATGGTCGTCGACATCGGCGGCGGCACCACCGAGGTGGCCGTCATCTCACTGGGCGGCATCGTGACATCGCAGTCGATTCGCGTCGGCGGAGACGAACTTGATCAGGCGATCATCACGTTCGGCAAGAAGGAGTACTCGCTGATGCTCGGCGAGCGGACCGCCGAGGAGATCAAGATTTCGCTCGGGTCTGCGTACCCGGCACAAGACGAGCCGAACGCCGAGATCCGCGGCCGGGACCTCGTCAGCGGCCTGCCGAAGACGATCGTCATCTCCGCCGAGGAGATCAGACGCGCGATCGAGGAGCCGCTGAGCGTCATCATCGACGCCGTCAAGACCACGCTCGACAAGTGCCCGCCCGAACTCGCCGGGGACGTCATGGACCGGGGCATCGCGCTCACCGGGGGCGGGGCCCTGCTGCGCGGCCTGGATGAGCGGCTGCGTGAGGAAACCGGCATGCCTATCCACCTCACCGACAACCCGCTGGACAGCGTGGTGCTCGGTACCGGCAAGTGCGTCGAGGACTTCGACACCTTGCAGCAGGTGCTGGTGCCCGAGGCTAGGCGGTAGCCAGGAGCAGGGGCCAGCCACGTCCCCAAACCGCAGCGAAGGGTGCCGGCCCTAGAACCGCGAGGTGATTGGAGTGCGCGACTCACGGCGAACCCGTACGGTTCTCGCCGTTCTCCTGGGAGTTGCGCTCGTGCTGATCCTGGTGAGCTACGCGGACAGCTCGAACTTCATGCTTCGGCACGTCCGCGGCGCGAGCGACACGGTGTTCGGTGGCGCCGAGCACGTGGCGAGTTCCGTGGGCAGGTTCTTCACTCGATCCGGCTCCGGCTCCAGCCAGGTCAGCAGCCTGCAACAGCAGGTGATCCGGCTGCGCGGTGAGCTCAGCCAGGCGCAGGTGAGCAAGTCCGAATACGCCGCGTTGCACACCATGCTGCAAGTAGCGGGCGCCGATCAGGTCAAGGTCGTAGCCGCCAGCGTGATCGCGGTCGGCCAGGGCTATCAGCAAACGGTCACGCTCGACGTCGGTAGCAGTGACGGAGTCCGGGTCGGCCAGACGGTGCTGAACGGCCAGGGCCTGGTCGGCAGCGTCACCGCCGTGTCGGGTGACACCGCGACCGTGCAGCTGGCCAACGCCGGGTCTGTCGTCATCGGGGTGGCGGTCTCCCCGAGCGGCCAGCTCGGCTGGGTGACCGGGCCGGGAAAGACCGCGAGCGGCAGCGGGATCATGCGCCTGCAGATGCTCAGCTCGGCCGCCGTCCTCGCGCCAGGAGACCAGCTGGTCACCGGTCCGTCCGCGTCGAATCAGCCCTACATCGCGGGCGTGCCAGTCGGCGTGATCACGAAGCTCATCAGCATCAACGGCGCGCTGACCGAGGCGGCTGACGTACGGCCTTACGTCGACTACTCCGCGCTGTCCGTCGTCGGCGTTGTGCTCGTTCCGCCCGCGCAGAACCCGCGCTTCGCCGCGGTGCCGCCGCTGCCGCACCCTGGCCCCACGGTCACGGTCACGGTGACCGCACGACCGACGCCCTCGACGCCGGTAGCGAGCCCGTGATGCGCGCCGCCTGGCTGATCGTCGCCTCCCTCGCCGTCGCGCTGCTCGTGCAGCTCACCGTGCTCAACGGGCTGCGCCTGCCAGGAGGCGGGGTACCGGATCTCGTACTCGTCCTGGTGGCGGCGCTGGCGATGGCAGAAGGTCCGGTGCCGGGCATGGTCACCGGCTTCGTGGTCGGCCTGTGCCTGGACCTCGCGCCACCAGGCAGCGCAGCGGTGGGACAGTACGCGCTGGTCTTCTGCCTGGCGGGCTGGGCTGCGGGACGGCTGGGTCCGGTAGCCAGTCACTCCGGCCGCCAGTCCGCCGGGCTGCTGGCGACGGGGCTGCTGATGATCGTGGTGGCCGTTGCTGAGGTGCTATCGGCCGTGGTGAGCCTGCTGGTGGCGCCGGGTGCGGTCCCGCTGAGCCAGCTACGGGTGGTGCTGCCGTCGACGATTGGCTACGACCTGGTGCTGTGTCCGTTCGTGCTGTCTCTCGTCATGATTGTGGGCGCGCTGGTCGTGGTCCGGCCGGTCGGAGCCGAGCGATTCCAGGGACTCACCGCGCTGGGCGGCAGCGCGGGGCCGGCCGCCCTGGACGGAACTGCCCGATCGCGGCGGGCCCGCAAGCGCGCAGCTCAGCCTGAATTGCGGCTTGGCCGGAAGGCCACGGGAGCCACCGACGGCTGGCTGAGCTCGAGCAGGCCGGCCGGCCAGCCCGGCCGCAGCCGAACCGCGAGGCGCGCGACCCG
>JASHOE010000344.1 GCA_030041275.1 Streptosporangiaceae bacterium | reverse complement strand
GCCGGCCCGCCGCCGCCGGGTCGACGGCCAGCACCGCCCGGGCCAGCGCCGCGCGCAGCTGACCGGTGGTCAGCTCCCCGGCCCGCACCAGCAGCCGGGCTGCGACCGCAGCAGCCAGCTCATCAGGCAGCATCGCGAGCTCGTCGACGAACAAGCACGCCCGCGGCCAGTCGAGGATTCCGGAGGTCAGCGAGTTCCGGACGTCGGGCAGCCGCTCCAGCCCGTCGCACACTTCGACCAGGCGGCCGGCCGACCGGCGGGTCAGCGTCAGCTCGATCGCCAGCTCATCGAGCAGGTGCTCGGCCGCCCGCGACGATCCCGAGGCTCGCCGCGCGGCCAGTTCGGTGACCGCGCAGGCCAGCTCGGCTTGCCCGTAGCTGACCTGCCGCTGCCGGGCCCGCAGCACGCCCGCCAGCTGATCATCGGTCAGGCCGCTCAGGCCTTCCTCGGTGGCGGTCGCCAGCACATGACCCAGCACCCAGCCGGGCAGCGCCGCATCAGCGAACCCGCCGACGGCGAATCCCGAGGCGGCCGCGGCAGGCAGTAATTCTCCGTCGGCCGACGACATGGTGGCGGGCAGTGGCGGCCGGGCGAGGTAGTCGGCCCGGACGTCGGCGGGCAGTCCCGCCAGCCACGCCTCCTCATCGTCGGGGTCGCTGGCCGGGTCACCGTCAAAACCGGGGTAGCCGTCAACGTCGGGATCCGTGATCAGCTCGTCGGACACACTGCTCGGCGGCACCTCGAAGAGGGCAGGCTGGTCGTCGCCGGTAACAGGGAACTCGTCCACCAGCCCCACTTCCTTTCGCGAGGTCAACGCACGTCAGCTAGCTTCTTCGTGCATAGTAGCGAGAGCCACTGACATTTCCCGGTCCGGCCAGAGGCGGCTGACCTCAGCTTGGCCCGGCTCGTAGTGGCGTTCCTGCACCCTTACCCCGGCTGCGAAGTGCGCCTGCACGAGTGCGCGACGTTCGACGCCTACCGAGTACTGCGCCACGGCGACATTGATGTGCTGTACAACTGCGTCACGGGCCGCGAGCCGGACCTGGTCAGCGGTCAGCCCTGCGCGTATTGCGCGCGGTCGCTCGCGGTGGCTTGTGGGGCATCGTCTCGCGGGGCGGAGCCCCGCGTTCGTTGCCCGCGGCCGAATCGTGCACCCAGCGGTTTCGTCGTCCCGCTCTCTGGCCGGGACGACATCGTCCTCGTTCCATCCGGGACCTGCTTCCGATCCCGCCCGGACTCAGCTGAGCTGCGGGCCGCGAGAACGCGCGGACTCGTACGATCGACGACATCGACCGGTCGCTGACGGCGGCGACAAGTCAGTAGTCTGCTGCGGTGGAGCAGCAGCCAGACACGAATGCGGATATCTGGAAGTCCGACGAGATCGTCGCGACCTGGGCGGCCGAAGCCGCCCAGCACGAGCGCAGGCACGGCGCGCAGTGGCGCCTCATGGCGGAGCTGCTGCCCTTTGGCGAGCAGGCCGACGTCACGTTTCTCGACCTTGGCGCCGGCACCGGCGCGGCGTCGCGTGCCATCCTCGAGCGGCATCCGCACAGCACGGCGATGCTCGCCGACTTCTCGCCGGAAATGATGGGCGCGGGCCAAGCCGAGCTGAGCGCGTTCGCCGGCCGCTACAGCTACGTCGAGTTCGACCTCCACGCCACAGCGTGGCCGGCCGCCATTCCGGCACGCGTCGATGCGGTCGTGACTTCGCTGTGTGTCCATCACCTGCCCGATGTACGCAAGCGAAGCCTGTTCGGCGAGATCTTCGACCACCTGCGGCCGGGCGGCTGGTACCTCAACTATGACCCGGTGCGCGCTGAGGATCCGGTCGTGACCGCGGCGTGGACGCGAATAACCGATCTGGAGAACCCGGACGCCGCCCGCAAGCGCCAGCATCGCACCGCGCAGGAACAAGCCAGGTACGAGAATCACGTGCGCTATCTCAGCCCGCTCGACCTACAGCTGGGTTATCTACGTTCGGCAGGCTTTCACGGCGTCGACGTCTGGTGGAAGCGGCTCGACTACGTCATCGTGGGCGGCTACCGGCCGAGCGCGCCATGACCGCCCCCGCGGAGAACGCCGCCCGGCTCGCGGTGCTGATCGACGCCGACAACGCCCAGCCGGCCATCGTGGACGCACTCCTGGCCGAGATTGCCAAGTACGGCACCGCACACGTCAAGCGCGCTTACGGGGACTGGACGACCGGCTCCCTGCGCGGCTGGAAGGACCAGCTGCTGGCCCAGTCGATTCAGCCGATTCAGCAGTTCGCCTACACCAGGGGCAAAAACTCCACGGACGCTGCCATGGTCATCGACGCCATGGACCTGCTCTACTCCGGCCGGTTCGATGGCTTCTGCATCGTGTCGAGCGACAGTGACTTCACTCGGCTGGCCGCTCGGATCCGAGAGTCGGGCCCCATCGTCTATGGCTTCGGTGAGCGCAAGACACCCAAGCCGTTCGTCGCCGCCTGCGACAAGTTCACCTATGTCGAGAACCTGACCTATGCCGAAACCACCACCGAGCCCACCGGCGAACCGCTGGCGCGGGCCACGCGCGCTTCCGGCACCCAGCTCAAGGCGGACACCGCGTTGGTGAGCAGGCTGCGGAACGCGGTGGAGGCGGCCTCAGATGACGACGGCTGGGCGCCGCTGGCCTCTGTCGGACAGATCATCACGAACCAGAGCCCGGACTTTGACTCGCGCACCTACGGCTACGCCAAGCTCAGCGACCTCATGGCCGCGACCACGCTGTTCGACGTAGAACGCCGCAGCCCGGGCGAAGGCAAGTCGACAGTCCTCTACGCCAGGGACAAGCGTCAGCCTGCAGCGCGCAAGCCTCCCGCCAGCGGTACAGCGAGGCGGCGATCGCGCGCCGCGGCCGCAGACAGCTAGCTGACTGACGCCAACGAGTCGGTCAGCCGAACTCCCATCAGCTCGCCCAGCGCTATCTCGCCGTCAGGGGTTAGCCGGACGGACCGGCTGCCCGGCCGTGGCAGGACCCAGCGGCGCGTCACCAGCTGCTGATAGAGCGTCGCGCCGAGCGCCCCGGCAAGGTGCGTCCGGCGCTCGGTCCAGTCGAGGCACGCGAGGACCAGCGGCCGCGACTTCGAACGCAGCGCCTCGGGGCCGGCCAGGGTGGCGAACCACGACCGGCCGGCGGCGGTGACAGTCAGCCCGCCCGCATCGCAGAGCAGACCGCTCGCAACCATGGCGTCGAACAGCCGCACGCCGAGTGCCCCGGCGAGGTGGTCATAGCAGGTCCGTGCCCAGGCGAGATCCTCGGTGGCGCGCACGGTTCGCAGCGACCGAGCGGCCGCGGGCCGACCCGCCACGTTCGCGACGTGCTCGATCAGCTCGGCCATCTCAGCGCTGGCCAGCCTCAGGTACCGGTGACGGCCCTGGCGTACCTCGGCCAGCACTCCCGCGTCCACCAGCTGATTCAGGTGCTCGGTGACGGTGGGACGGCTGATTCCGGCGCACGTCGCCAGCTCGCTGGCCGTCCACGCTTGGCCATCCAGCAGCGCAATACAGATGGCAGCGCGACTGGTGTCGGCGAGCAGGCCGGCGAACCTGCTCACCGATTCCGGGGCGAGGATCACGGTGCCTCCTTGAGAGCTGCTCCGACGCTTGTGCACCCCAGCCTAGGCCGGGCACAGTTCGGTGGTCGCCGCACTAACCGCGGCCTACTCTTCCGGTCATGACGACCGTGACCAGCGCGAACCAGCTCGACGGCGTCGCAATCTCCGAGCTGGCGACCGGTCCGGACCCGGCTCGGTGGCACGAGGCGCTGCGGTCACTGGGCACGCACGCCCGACACGACGGCCAGTGGATTGTGTCCACGCCGCCTGACGTCGTCGCAGCGCTCGCCGCGCCGACGCTGCGCGTGGTGCCGCCTCTTGCCGGGGCAGGCCCCGCTGCCGACCTGATCGCCACCATGGCGCGATTCAGCGACGGCGACGCACATCGGCGACGGCGCGGGGCCACTCTGCGGCTGCTGCCACCAGTCGCTGAGGTTGCAGCCTGGGCCGCGGACCGCGCAGCGCGCTACCTGGGCCAGACCACTGCTGCAGACGCCTTCGACATCATGCCGCTCGCGCGCATGCTGCCAGCCGAGGTGCTCGCGCGCGCGATGGGTCTGATCGACGCAGACGCCGTCCGCGCCGCGGAAATCACCGGCCGGCTCTGTGACGCCATCGCGTTGGGGGTCACCGCGCGGGCGGTCGCTGACCAGGCCGCGCGCGAGCTCTGCGAGACGCTACGACCGCTCGCGCAGACCGACAGCGATGAACTGGCCGCCTCGGCGAGCATCCTGTTCCAGGCCAGGGACGCGACCGCAGCCCTCATAGGCGCGTCGGTCCTGGAGTCGACCGCGCACGAGTCCCTCCCGACCGCTGTCCGGGTTCAATCAGCGCTGCGCCGCCAGGCCCCCGTGCAGTGCACGCGACGGACCGCCGCGGCGGACACAACGATCGGCGCTGCCCCCATTCCGCGGGGGGCCAGCGTGTGGATATTCATGGCCGCCGCCGAGCCCGGCAATGGGACGCCGGCAACATTCGGCAGCGGGCCGCACGGCTGTCCTGGCGGGCCGCTCGCGAGCGCGATCGCCCGCGAAGTGGTCACCGCCCTCGACGCGGGCGGCTGGCGACCGGTCGCCGGCCAGCCGGTCGACTACGAGCCGCGGCCGAATCTGCGGCTGGCGCGCCGTGTGCTGGTGAGCCGCAGGTGAACGGGCCGTGGGAGTTCGCGGCGCTGCACCGGCCGGGAAGCCCGTTCCTGCTCCCTAATGCGTGGGACGTTTGTTCCGCGTTGCTGCTCGCGGACGCGGGGTTTCCCGCGGTCGGGACGACGAGCTTGGGCGTGACGGCGGCCGCGGGAGAGGTCGACGGCGCAGGCACCGGGCGCGCGCCGACGATGTCCCTGGCGCGCGCGATCCTGCCGCGGCTCTCCGTGCCGGTCACGGTCGACATCGAGGGCGGTTATAGCGACGACCCTGGCGAGGTCGCGAACCTCGCCGCCGAGCTGGCGGAGCTGGGGGCGGCCGGGGTCAACCTCGAGGATGCCCGCGCCGGTGGCGAGCTGCGGCCGGCACCGGACCAGGCCGCCATCATCAAGGCCGTCGTTGCGGCCGCGCCCGGCCTGTTCGTCAACGCGCGCACCGACATCTTCTGGTTGCAGGTGGGCCCGCCGCCGGGCCGGCTCGAGGCGGCGAGCGCGCGGTTGCTGGCCTACCGGGATGCCGGGGCTTCCGGTGCGTTCGCGCCCGCGCTCGCCGACCTGTCAGATATCGCGGCGCTGACGGGGCGCATCGCGCTGCCGCTGAACGTGCTCTGGCAGCCGGGCACGACGCTGGCCCAGCTAGGCGACGCGGGCGTTGCGAGGGTCAGCACCGGGTCCGCGCTCTACCGTCGGGCACTCGGCGCCGCGGTGGCCGCTGCTGTCGCGGCACAACAGGACCGGCCGCCGCGCGGGCCGGACCTCCGCTACGACAGCTTGCTGTATGCGCTACAACGACCGCCGGCGCGCGTTTCCTGATTCTGTCGCGGCAACGGGAATACGTGTAGCGAGCGGCGGTTGACGGTTGCCATGAGAGCTGTGGGAATGACGGAGTTTGGCGAGCCCGACGTTCTGCGCATCGTGGAGCTGCCCGAGCCCCAGGCCGCGTCGGGCGAGCTGCGCATCCGAGTGTACGCCGCCGCGGTCAACCCGACCGACACAGGATTGCGCGGCGGTGCCCGCGCGAGCCAGCTCAAGGACATTCCGCCGCCGTATGTACCGGGCATGGACGCCGCTGGCCAGCTCGACCAGATTGGCCCGGACGTGTCGACCGACCTGCAGATCGGTGACCACGTCATGGCGATCGTCGTACCGCACGGCTCGCACGGCGCGTACTCGGAGCTACTTGTCGTCCCGGCCGAATCGGTGACCAAGGTGCCCGCCGGGGCCAGTGACGCCGAGGCCGCCACGCTGCCGATGAACGGCCTCACCACCCGCCAGGCGCTCGACCTGCTCGGCCTGGTGCCAGGCCAGACGCTCGCCGTCACCGGTGCTGCCGGCGCGGTTGGCGGCTACGCGGTGCAGCTGGGCAAGGCCGAGGGACTGCGGGTGATCGCCGACGCGGCGCCGCAAGACGAGGAACTCGTCAAGAAGCTTGGTGCCGATGTGGTCGTGCCCCGCGGCTCCGATTTCGCCGAGCGCGTGCGCGAGGTGGCGCCGGACGGAGTCGACGGCCTGATCGATGCGGCTCTGCTCAACGAGCTGGCTATCCCTGCAGTGCGAGACGGCGGCGGCATGGCGACGGTGCGCGGCTTCACTGGTGGCGCCGAGCGCGGTATCACCTTCCACCCGGTGTCCGTACGCAACTACGCACGCGAGCACGCCAAGCTTGACGGCCTGCGGCAGCAAGCCGAGGACGGCGTGGTGACGCTCCGCGTCGCGCGGACGCTCCCTGCCGAGCGAGCCGCCGACGCGCACCGCACCCTCGAGGCTGGCGGTACCAGGGGCCGGCTCATCCTGGAGTTCTGACTCATGACCGACCGCTTCGCGGCTGTCCAGGCGTACGTGGCTGCCCTCGGCGCCGAAGACGACAGCGCCGCGCAGGCGATCGGCGGGTTCTTTGTCGACCACGTCACCATCCAGACGAACTTTGGGCAGGCTCGCGACCGGGCGGCCGCAGTCGCGCTGCTGCGCGAGCCCCGGACTGCCGCGCTCGTAGCCAGCGGCGCGCGGTGGTCGCCGCCGACGGCCGACGGCGACCGGATCATGGTCACTGCCACCCTGGCCGACACCGCGCCGTTCGGCGGCCTGGAATTCGTCTTCGAGTTTGCCGACGACAAGATCATCCGAGTCGAGCAGCAGACGTTTCCGCCGCGGGCGCTGGCGCCGCGCCCGCTCCGGCTCACCCAAGAGATCGTGGCGGCGGTCAACGGTGCGCTCGACAACCAGACGCCCATGCTCATCGCCTACCTCGACGGCCAGGAGCAGATCCATGTGTCGTTCCGCGGCACGATCCAGGCGTACGCCGACGACCAGATCGCGTTGTGGGCGCGCGACCCTGAGGGCGGCCTGCCGAGGAACATCGCCGCCCGGCCGAAGGTCACGCTCTTCTACCACGACCCTGGCCGGCGCACGTCCTATACGTTTTACGGCCGGGCGCGCGTGGTCGCCGAGGCAGCCGCCCGCGCGACGATCTTCGAGAATTCTCACCCGCGCGAGCAGCAGACGGACTTCCGGCGCCGAGGAGTCGCCATCGTCGTCGACCTGGACAAGATCGAGGGTCGCGACGCTGCCGGCCGGCTGCTCATGCTGCGCGACGGAGCTGAGTGACCTGCTCGCTCGCCGGTGCGGACAGTGCGCGCGATCAGCCTCGAGTGGGAACGCCAGGCATGCCGTCGGAGCCGTCCAGCTTGGCCGCCTCCGCCCTGGCCAGCCAGCGCGGCTCCGGCCAGCCCCCAGCGGTCAGCAGCCCGCTGGCCTGGATCAGGCGGCCGGCCCGCCCCGACTGATGCGGCCGGCCCGCCCCGACTGATATGGCGCCCCCGGGCACCAAGGCGCTGCATGAGCAAGCTCTTGGCGGCCAGCTCTGTCGCGGCCCCAACGACAGCAAACCGCGCGGCTTCGGTCGCGGACGGCGGCCGGGTTGCCAGCATGCCGAGGCCACCCGCCGCCGTGGCGGCCGACCCGGCGAACAGATAGGGCAGCTCGCGGTGCGCCGGGTGCGCCTGCCGTCCTGCTCCCACTGCCAGCCCTTGCGGCGCGCGGAGATGACCCGGTCGGCAATCATCTCCAGGGCGGTGTCGAGCTCGAGGTCTTCCCAGTCGGTGCCGCCCGGCCGCCGGCACCTGACCTTGTACTGGCGCGCCTGGCCGGTGGTGAGCTGCAGGCTCGCCGAGCCCTTCGGGCAAAGCCGCCCGCGGCTGATCGGCGAGTCGGGATCGCCCTCGATCTGGGTGACGCGGCCGTCCTTGACGTACACGTTCTGTCCGCAGCCCACGGCGCAGTAGGGGCACACCGACTTGACCACCTTGTCGGCGAGGGGGGTGCGCGACCTGAGCTCGCGGGTCCGCTTGCTGACCGCGGCCGCGCCTAGTCCACGCCGGTCGCCCGTGGTGAGCTGGCGCAGCGCGGACCATTCCGGCGCCTTGATGCGCCGCTCGCGACTGGCCATGATTGGCCGCCCCCTTGCGCAGCTGAGTCACCCCTGACGTGCCCGTTCCCTGACCCAAGCGGCAAGGCCGCTGACGCGAGCCATCAGCAGGTCCGGCTCGCCGGCTACGAACTGGCGGTCACCTGGCGGACGAACCAGGCCGCCTGCGCCACCGCGCTGTCAGCGGCGGCGAGCAAGCCGGCTTGCAGCGGGAAGTCGTGCCACATGCGTGGCCACCTGGTGTAGGTCACGTTAACGCCAGCCGCCGCGGCGCTCGAGGCCAGCGACTCGGCGTCCGGGGCGAGCAGCTCGTCGGTCCCGGCCTGGATCAGCAGCGGCGGTAGCCCGACGTGGGCGGCATACAACGGCGATACGAGGACGTCTGACCAGGCCTGCGGGTCCGCGTAGGCGCGGGCACACGCGTCGAGCCAGGCCGGAGTGAGCAGGACATCCCGGCGCTCCAGGTCGGGCACCGCGCGCTGGTCGCGAGTGAGGTCGAGCCACGGGGACAGCAGGATGCAGCCGGCCGGCAGCTCCGCGCCCTCGTCCCGGCGGGAGAGCAGGGCAGCGAGCGCGAGGCCGCCGCCGGCGGAGTCTCCTGATACCACCAGAGAGTCCGGTTTGGCGGCGCCGAGGAGCGCCGCCAGCACGGCGCGGGCGTCATCGATAGCGGCCGGATGGGGATGCTCGGGCGCCAGCCGGTATTCGGGCAGCACGACCCGGCAGCCCGCCTTGGCGCTCAGGTGAGCCGCCCATGCCCGGAGCATCCCAGCCGAGCCGACACAGTAGCCGCCGCCGTGGAAGTGGACCACGGTGCGACTGCTGTCGGCGGCGCGGCCGGACACCACCTCGGCGCGGACGCCGCCAATGGTCTGCTCGGCCACCGCAGTGCCACGCGGTAGCACGGCTGCCCCGGTAAGTCGGTCAAGCCTGCTGCGCTGCACCGGCCACGGCAACGCCGGGTTGAGGCACCGCCTGCCTATGACCCGCACCCCGGCCCGCAGGATCGCCGGCGTCACCCGTGGGCCCCGCTGGCCGCGGCGGCTGGTCATGCGGCGGTGGGGTCGGCCGCGGCCGACCGCGTGGGCATCACCCGGTACGCGGCGAGGTCAAAGCGCCGAACCCGGTACCGGTAGAGGAAGGTGTGGTCGGGCCAGTTGTTGGTATTCCGGCCGTTGGCGGTGGTGTACCAGCTGTGACAGCCGGTTTCCCATACCGACGTGCGGCTGGCCGACTGAACCCAGGCGTTGAACTGATCCTGCACGTCTGGGCGTACGTCCAGCCAGGCCAGGCCGCCGGCGTCGAGCGCCTGAATAGCGCCAAGCACGTAGCCGATCTGGCCCTCGAGCATGTACAGGATTGAGTTCCCGCCCAGGTTGGTGTTCGGCCCGTAGAGCAGGAAGAAGTTCGGAAACCCGGTGACGGTGATGCCGAGGTAAGCCTGCGGACCGTCTCGCCAGGAGTCCTCGAGCCGCCAGCCGTCCAGGCCGGTCACGCGCATCGGCACGAGGAAATCGCTCGCCTGGAATCCCGTGCCATAGATGATCACGTCCGCTGGCCGAGTGGTGCCGTCGACGGTGACCACACCGTCAGGCGCGATGCGGTCGATCCGGTCGGTGACGAGCTCGACGTGCGGCCGGCTCAGCGTCGGGTACCAGTCGCCCGAGAAAACCACGCGCTTGCAGCCCATCACGTAGTCCGGGGTGCACTGTGCGCGCAGCTTCGGATCGGCGATCTGCGCGTTGAGCTGCCGACGCCAGATCTGCATCGGCCCGGCGAGCAGCTTGGGCGAGAGGACAAATCCGCTGGTCAGCAGCTCGCCATAGAGGAAGATCCGCAGCCGGTCGGCCTTGCGGACCGTCGGCACCCGGTTGAAGAGGGCGACTTCGGCGGCCCGGTACGGCCGGTCGGGCTTCGTCAGAACGTAGGGGGCGCTGCGCTGGTAGACGTCAACGTGCGCCGCAACCTTGGCGATCTCTGGCACGAACTGGATCGCGCTGGCCCCGGTTCCGATGACGGCCACCCGCCTGCCAGCCAGACTCACGTCGTGATTCCACCGGCCGGAGTGCCACGACGGTCCGGCGAACTCGTCGCGTCCGGCGATGTCGGGCAGAGCAGGCCTGCCAAGCTGGCCCACGGCGCTGACTACCGTGCTTGCCTGCAGCTCGCTGCCGTCCTCGAGGGTCAGCTGCCAGCGCGCGGCGCGCTCGTCGAAAGTGGCAGTCGCGACGGCAGACCCGAAGCGGAGATGCCGGCCGAGGTCATGCTCGGCCACCAGGGCGTGCAGGTAGGCGAGGATCTCGGCCCGGGCAGGGTAACGCCGGCTCCAGCCCCACGGCCGGAACGAGAAGGAGTAGAGCTGCGACGGGATATCGCAGGTCAGGCCGGGATAGGTGTTGTCGCGCCAGATACCGCCGAGGTCACCGGCACGGTCCACGATGACGAAGTCATCAATTCCGGCTTGCTTGAGCGCAATCGCCATTCCGATCCCGCCGAAGCCTGCGCCGATGATCACAACCCGGTACGGCATGGCACTCCCTCGGCTCTGCTTGCCCGCCACCCGCTCCGGGGGCAGCTTAACCGAAGCCGGATCCACCGACCGGGCCTGCGACGGGGGTCACTCCTGAGATGGACGACGGTCGTCCGGAGGAGGTACGCCCACATGGCCCCTGGTGCGGACGCGCACGGCGCCTGCTGACCCTACGGTCGAGCTATGAGGTCTGTCGACCCTGACCGAGCGAGCCGATATCAGGGGATGGACCGGGGATCTTCCCGATATGCCGATCTGGGTGCAACGGCCAGGCTGGCGCGGTGAGCACCATCGTCGCCGACGCGGCCGCCGCAGCCGGAGCCGATCCCGAACCAGCCACCGGATCGACCGCGCGCTGGCTCGGTAACACACGCAGGTCAGACGGGCGATTACGGCTCACATGGCGTCATTACCCTAATCGCCGACTGTTTCCTGATCGCCGGGGTAGCGTTCGTCACCTACCTGACCGTGCGCACATACCGGGCTAGGCCTCGCGGCGGCGGTTCGGGCCGTTGGACGCGGGCGGCTTTCGTGATCTTGGTCAGTCTGCGGGCCGTCTGCCGGTACCCTGGCACCCGGTCGGCTAGCTTCCGCCGAACGAGAGGATTTGGTATGCGGGCGAGGATGACGAACGCCGCTGTCATGCTGCTCGCCCGGCTCACCCCATACCTGGAGTCGGAGTTGCTGGGGCTCCGAACCGTGGTGAAGCCAGGCAGCGTCTGCGTGGACGCAGGCGCCGCCGCGGGCCTGTACAGCCTCGCCTTGTCCCAGCTGGCTGGTCCGTCCGGTGAGGTACACAGCATCGAGCCGCTGACATTCGCGCACCCGCTATGGCGCCGGATCCTCGACAGCGAGGGGCGCCCGAACGTGCGCTCGCACGCTGTGGCCCTCGGCTCTGAGGCTGGGGATGGCGTGATGAGCGTGCCCAGCGGCCGCTACGTGCACGTGACCGGCCGGTCCTTCCTCGCCGGGAAGGCCGCCGGACTCGGTCCGAACGTGGAGTTCAGCCGCCACGAAGAGGTGCCCGTCGCGGTCGACACGATCGACGCACTGCTCGAGCGGGCTGGCGTCACCCGGCTCGACTTCATCAAGATCGACACCGAAGGCGGCGAACTGCACGTCCTGCAGGGCAGCGAGCGCAGCATCAAGGAGTTCCGGCCGACGGTCCTCGTCGAGATCGAGGCACGCCACACCGCGCGCTACGACTACGAGCCCGACGACATCGTCGACTGGTTCACTGAACGTGGCTACACCATGTACACGTGGTGGCACGGCTGGCGCAAGGTCACCGAGGTCACCGAGCACCGGCGCAATTACTTGTTCAGGCCGGAACTGCCTGAACAGCCGCTCGTTGCCGAGGTTGCCGAATCCGCCTAGTCGGCGCTAGTCACGGATACCCTCGTCTCTGGCCCGCGGCACCCACGTCGTGCCATCCAGGTCGAGCACGACCGTCAGCCGCCCGTCGGGCAGCTCCAGGTAGGCGCTACCCGACTCCCTGATGCAGCGCCCGATGGCGGCCGTGACCGGATCCGGCTGGCCGGATCCGGTAACCCGGATCAGCGGGGCGTCATGCCCGTACAGCGGGTTAGCGCGAGTGATCGTGACGACGGTCGCGGGCTCGGCGGGTAAGTCCATCGTTCATCCTTCCGCGGGCGCCGCCGCCGCGTCCCATCGGGCTGACGTGATCGACGCGCGACTCCCGGACTCAGCCCTGCTTCTGCCGCCAGCCCTCCCCGTAGTGCTCGCGTACTTCCTTGGTGTAGGGCGCGGGGGCGACGGTGGCCCTGACTTCGAGCTGCCGGTGTGGGCGCTCGACCGACGCCTTCTGCGAGCCGCCGTCGGGCTCACCCCAGACCAGCGTGACCTCCGTGCCGACCGCGATCTCATGGTCGATCGTCGAGAGCGACAGCATCGCCCGCTCGTTGGAGCTGTAGCCGGTGAACATGGAGAAGCCCACGAGCTTGCCGTCCAGCAGGATGCTGTCGTAGTTCGCGGACGCGTAGTTCGACACTGGCATCTCGATGAACTTGTAGGGCACGACGCTGGGGTCGAATACGGACGCAAAGATCTTCGCGACGTCCTCGTGGTTCCAGGCCAGCGTCACCTTGCGGCGCTGGTTGGCCGTATCCATCTGCTCCAGCGCCTCACGGCCGATGAAGTCGTGGTCGAACTTCACCATGTGGCCGTACCCGAGCTGGTACGGCGTGACGTAGTAGTCCTCGATGTTGTCAGACACGAAGCTGCCGCCGAGCGAGCCACCGCGGCCCTCGTAGCCTGCGGCCGGCAGCCACTCCCGGTAGGGCTTCATCTGCTCGCCGGTGTAGACGGCCGGCAGCGGCGACGGGATCCAGCCGGACTCCAGCGCGTTCGTCGCATATGCGCGGGCGCCTACCGGCGCGATCCCGAACTCCTCGCCGGCCTCGAGGATCGCGGCCCTGATCTCCTCGTACTCCCCGTAGGGGCCCCAGACCTCCAGTCCTGGCTGCCCGGCCATGCCGTGCCGCAGCGCGCGAACCTTCCGGCCTGCGATGTTGATGTAGTCGGTGTGGAAGAACTTGATGTCCGGGAACGGACCGCCATTGAGCTTCTCGATCAGCGCCGCGGCGTTCGGCCCTTGGATCTGGAACCGGTACTGCGTCCGGGTGACCGCCTTGCCCATGGGGCGGGACGGCGATCGGTCGTCACGCACCAGCTCGAGATTCCAGTTGCCGGTCTCCACGTGGAACTGCAGCCAGTTCACCACGGGGACTCGGCCAACCCATTCGTACTCGTTCTCCTCGAGGTGGAACAGGATGCCGTCGCCGATCACGTAGCCGTCGTAACTGCACGGCACGAACTGCTTGGCGCGGTTGAGCGGGAAGTTCGCGAAGCTGTTGATGCCCAGGTGAGACAGCAGCTTCAGGGCATCCGGCCCTTTCAGGTACAGGTTCGCCATGTGGTGGGACTGGTCGTAGAGCACAACGGTCTCGACCCAGGCGTGCTGCTCATGCTGCCAGTTGCTGAACTCGGTAGCGACTACCGGATAGACGTAAGCGCCTTCCTGGGAGCTGCGCAGCATCTGGACCGGGTTGACCGTCTGTAGCAAATCTTCCAAGCTCTGACGCTTCACGATTACTCGCCTTCTCTGCTTTCCAGGTTCCCCGGGCCAGCCGGACCCCACCCAGGCCGCGCCCGCACGCCCATGATGTACCGCTACCGCGCTGGTGTCGCCGCCGATCCCAGCCTGTGGAAGAGCTTTCCTGCGGCCGCGCAGATTCAGGATCGCGCAGCGTCTGTGTCCTGCCCGCGCAAAATAACCGCATCCGGGGGCGCATCGGTCGGATGGCGTCCGACCTGCGGGATTGTCGGCCCCGGGCGCGGGTATGCGGCTGAAATGCCCGCCGTGGGATCTCACCCAACCCTCGGAGGGAGCCCGTTTCCGCCGATCGCGGACTATGGGTTCCTGTCCGATTGCGAGGTATCCGCGCTGGTGGCGCCCAGCGGCAGCGTGGAGTGGATGTGCCTCCCCCGCATGGACGGCCCGAGCATCTTTGCA
The DNA here is from genome assembly GCA_030041275.1 of Streptosporangiaceae bacterium. Taxonomy (GTDB): domain Bacteria; phylum Actinomycetota; class Actinomycetes; order Streptosporangiales; family Streptosporangiaceae; genus JAJYUU01. The sequence goes on along the minus strand of JASHOE010000344.1, from coordinate 75,719 downwards.
GCACTGCTGGATCGGGACGCAGGGTTGTTCCGGCTGGGACCTGCCGACGCGACTGTGCCCGCGGCGCGGCGTTACCTGCCTGGAACGATGGTGCTGGAGACGTCCTGGGACACGCCGACCGGCTGGGCGGTGGTCCGGGATGCGCTGCTGGTAGGGCCGTGGCGGCATGACTCGGCCAGGTCGGCGACGCACCGCCGGGTGCCAACCGATCACACCGCCGAGCGCATCCTGCTGCGGACCGCACGGTGCCTCACCGGTTCGATCGACTTCGTCCTTGAGTGCGAGCCAGCCTTCGATTACGGTCGTCGGCGCGGCGTCTGGAGCTACCCAGGGGCGGGCTATGGCCAGGCCGAGGCGCAACTCGACGGCGAGCCGCAATTCCGGCTCACCACTGACCTGAACCTGGGATTCGAAGGGCCGCGGGCGATCGCCCGGCGCCGCCTGCGGGCCGGGGACGAGGTGTTCTGCGCGCTGTCCTGGGCCGACGCGACCGCACCGGAAACAGTGGGTGACGCCCGCACGCGGCTGTCGAGGACGTCGGAGTACTGGCGCGAGTGGATCAGTCGCGGCAATTTCCCCGATCACCCGTGGCGTACGTACTTGCAACGCTCCGCGGTCACGCTCAAGGGCCTGACCTACGCGCCCACCGGGGCGCTGCTCGCGGCCGCGACCTCCTCGTTGCCAGAGACGCCCGGCGGGGAGCGCAACTACGACTACCGGTTCACCTGGGTGCGAGATTCGACCTTCATGCTGTGGGGTCTGTACACCCTGGGCCTGAACCGCGAGGCAGACGACTTCTTTCACTTCCTCGCCGACCTGGCCGACCAGGAGACCGATCTGCAGATCATGTACGGCATCGGCGGCGAGCGGCAGCTGACCGAGCACGAACTTGATCACCTGTCGGGATACGACGGCGCCCGTCCGGTGCGCATCGGCAACGCCGCCTGGGACCAGCGCCAGCATGACGTGTGGGGCGTCCTGCTGGATTCCGCCTACCTGCACACCCGCTCCCGCGACCGGCTGGACGAGCGGCGCTGGCCCATGCTGAAGCGTCAGGTCGAGGCTGCGCTGGAGCACTGGACCGCGCCCGATCAGGGGATCTGGGAGGTTCGCGGGCCCGCCCAGCACTTCACCGCTTCGAAGATCTTGTGCTGGGTCGCCGCCGACCGTGGCGCAAAGCTAGCCGGGCTGCGCGGTGACACCGAACTGGCAGCGAGCTGGCGCAAGGCAGCCGACGAAATCCACGCCGACGTCTGCTCGAACGGCACCGACGACCGCGGCGTCTTCTGCCAGCACTACAACACCACCGCGCTGGATGCCTCCCTGCTACTGATGCCGCTGGTCGGGTTCCTGCCGCCTGACGACGACCGGGTTCGAGCGACCGTCCTGGCCATCGCAGACGAGCTCACTGAGGACGAACTCGTGCTGCGCTACCGGGTTGAGGAGACCGACGACGGCTTCAGCGGCGAGGAAGGCTCATTCACGATCTGCTCGTTCTGGCTGGTGTCTGCCTTGACCGAGATCGGTGAGGTGAACCGGGCCAGGGCCCTGTGCGAGAAGCTGCTGTCGTATGCCAGCCCGCTGTTCCTGTACGCGGAGGAAATCGATCCGCACACCGGCCGCCATCTGGGCAACTTTCCGCAGGCGTTCTCGCACCTTGCGCTCATCAACGCGGTCATGCACCTGATCCGCGAAGACGAGCGCCGCAGCGCGCCTGGAGCAGCCGCAGACTTGCTCGTCTGAGCCTCGCCGCGAGTTACGCGCAGCGCAGTTGTCGAGGGAGCGACGCAGGGCCACCGCAGGACTCTCGACGGAGGCCGCGTAACCTTACATCCGTGATGAAACGGGTAAAAGTCGCAACAGTCGGGGTCGGCAATAACATCTCCGCGCTCGTCCAAGGGATAGCCCTGCACCGCGTCACCGGAAGCCTGGTCGGCATCCTGCGGCCCGCGCTCGACGGACTCGCGGTCAGCGACATCGACTTCGTGGCGGCCTTCGCCACTTCCCCGGCCAAAATCGGAAAGGATCTCGCGGAGGCAATCTTCCTGCCGCCCAACAACTTTCCCAGGCTCGCCGGCGAGTTGCCGCTCGCCGGCGAGTTGCCGCTCGCCGGCGACCTGCCGCTCACCGGTGACATGCCGCTCACCGGCGTGACCGTGCTGCGCGGCCTGACCAGCGCCGATGAGATAGACCGCGTGGCCGGGGAGCTTGCCGAGGCCGAGGCCGAGGTAGTGCTGTACGCGGCTCCAAGCGGTCTGCCAGAGACGGCGCGCGCCTACGCCGAGGCGGCGTTGCGCGCGGGGGCGGCGTTTGTCAACACCACCTCCGATCCGGTGGCCCGCGATCCGCAGCTGCTCGACCGGTTTGCAGCGGCCGGCCTGCCCCTGCTTGGCGACGATCTGGCCAGCCAGTTCGGCACGTCAGTTGTGCATCACGCCCTGCTGCGGCTGCTCGAGGAGCGGGGCGTGACGCTGATCAGTTCGTATCAGGCCAGTCTGGGTGGTACCGAGGACATCAGGAACATAGCTGAGGGCAGCAGTACCAAGCACCAGTCCAAGCTCAACGCCGTGACCGCCGATGGGTCCGCAAGGGACCTAGTGCAGGTGGCTAGGACCGGGTACCTGTCGCAGCTGAACTCGCACAAGGTGGCGTACATCAACATCGAGGCGCAGGGCTGGGGCGAGACCTCGGTGAGCCTGGATGTGAAGCTGAAAGTGCACGACCCGAGCGGTGCCGCCGGAGTGAGCATCGATCTGATCCGCATGGCTGCTAGTGCATTGCGGAACCAGCGCTGCGGCTACGTCGCTGAGGCAACGCCGCTGTTCAAGTCGCCGCCAGGCACGTCTATCTGAAGTCCCTGCTCAGGACTGACATCCGACCTTCGGCGGCGATCAGCTCGCAAGCGCGTTATCGACCCAGGCTCGCAGCGCGGGCAGCGGCGCGGCGCCTGTCTGCCGGGCGGCCACCTGTCCGCCGCGCAGGACCAGCAGCGTGGGGATGGCCTGGGCCGCGAACCGCTGGGAGAGCCGGGGCGAGTCGTCCACGTTCACCTTGACCAGCTTCACCTGGCCGGCCAGGTCGCGAGCGAGTTGCTCTAGCGCAGGGCTGACCATGCGGCACGGCCCGCACCACGGCGCCCACAAGTCCACGATGACGGGAATCTTCGCGGCATCGGCGATCTCACCGAAGGTCGAGTCGTCGGCATCGGCGATCCACGCCAGCGGCTCATGGCACTTTCCGCAGCGGGGCGTTCCCGCCGCCGCGGCAGGTACCCGGTTCTTCTGACCGCAGTGCCCGCACTGGATTAGCCCACCTGCCACAGCTTCATTATCCCCGCGTCTGCCCGCCACCGCGGCCGAAGCATGCTTGCCATCGGGCCGGCTATGCCATGTCCCATAGCTGCGCGTAGAGATCGAGCCGGCGATCCGCAAAGAGGTCGTTTCGCTCACTAATGCGCTTGTCCTTAGCCAGCTGCAGGTCGATCGTGGCCGTCAGCACGGTTGCCCGGTCCGCACACACCGGCCCCGCAGCCGGGTAGCCGCCACGGCGCAGGATGACTGAGCCACCGAGCCAGTTCACGCCGCGCTCGGTGCCACATCGGTCGGCGACCGCGATGAACACGCCATTAGACGAGGCTGCCGCCTGCGCCGAGACGACCTCACCTGACCGCTGGCCAGGCGGTGTTGGCGAACCCGACGCCGTCCAGTTCACCGGGACCGCGATGAGGTCAGCGCCGCGCAGCGCGGTCAGTCGCACCCATTCCGGGAACTCGAGGTCGTAGCAGATCATGAGCCCGACATTGCCGAACGGCAGCTCCACGACCGGCGGTGCCTCATCGCCCGGAGTGAAGATCGTCTTCTCGGTGTCCCACAGGTGCACCTTGCGGTACACCGCCCGCGGGCCGGCCGCGTCGACGATCGCCGCGCTGTTGTATAGCTTTCCGGCTGCCCCTCGTTCGCAGAACCCGCCGGCAATGGTCAGGCCATGCTTGGTGGCGAGCGACTGCCACTCGCGCAGCGTGGTCCCTGACCCTGCGAGCGACGCCAGCGATCGCGCCTCGTCGGCGTCGGAGAATACGTAACCCGAGTCCGACAGTTCCGGCAGCACGACGAGCTGCGCACCCGCGACCGCCGCCTCCGCGACCGCCGCCCGCGCGGCCTCGCGGTTGCCATCCAGGTCCCCTACGGCCAGCGCCAGCTGAGCGACCGCGACGATAGTTCCGCGCTCCGCCATGCCGACATGATCTCTTACGCGGTTCCCGCGGATTGTGCTATCTGGGTCATCTCGGACGACGCATCCGGCCGAGCACGCTATCTAGGTCGGGAGGCCCGTCAGGAGTGGCGGGGCGCCTGAACGGGCCCGCTGGATCCGGCCGGGTACTCCGCCAGCGGGACGGCGCCCTTGGCCCAGGCGTCAAGGACCGGGCTGAGCACTCGCCACGACTCCTCTGCCTCGTCGCCGCGGATAGACAGCGCGGTCTCGCCGGTGAGGACGTCGAGAAGGAGGCGTCCATACGGAGGCAACTCGGCCGGTTCATGACGAGCGCGCAAGATCAGCGGAACGAGGCTGAACCTCGCGTGCGGACCGGCGCCGGTGAGCTCGAGGGTGAGATCCTCGGGCTCCAGCCCGAATCGCAGCAGGTTGGGCGGCGGATCCTGTGGCGTGTCGATCGGCAGGTGGGGAACGGGCCGGAAGTGGATAACCACCTCTTTGCGGTCCGCCGCCAGCGCCTTCGCGCTGCGCAGCCGGAAGGCCGTCCCCGACCACCGCCAGTTGTCGAGCTCGAGGCGCACCTCGGCGAAGGTCTCGGTCGCCCGCGCCGGGTCGACGCCTTCCTCGTCCACGTAGCTCGGAATGTCGTGCCCGTCGATCCGGCCCGCGGTGTACCGCGCGCGCCGGGTGGCCGGATCCCCGGCACTCTCCATCAGGCGAACAGACCGCAGAACGTCGACCTTGCGGTCGCGCAAGTCACGTTCGCTGACGCTGAGCGGCGGCTCCATCGCCACGAGGCAGAGGATCTGCAGCAAGTGATTCTGAAGCATGTCCTTCAGCGCGCCGACGCCGTCGTAGTAGCCGGCCCGGCCCTCCAGCGCGAGGGACTCTTCCCAGACGATCTCGATCTCGGCGATGTGAGAGCTGTTCCACAGCGATTCGAAGATCCGGTTCGCCAGCCGGGTGCCGAGCAGAGTCTGCACGGTGGTCATTGCGACGAAATGGTCAACCCGGAAGATCTCGCCCTCGTCCAGGAACTCGGCCAGCTGGTGGTTCAGCTCGATTGCGTCGCGCAGGTTCTCGCCGAACGGCTTTTCCAGAACCAGACGACTGCCGGTCGGCAGCCGCGCCTGGCGCACGGCGTTGATCGCGGCATGGAAAACCGAGGGTGGCAGCGCAAGATAGACCGCGACCGGCTCGGCACGCCCAATGCAGGCCGCCACGCTCGCGGGGTCGGCCAGATCCAGCTTGTGGTAGCGCGTCGCCGTGACGACATCGCGGCGAGCGCTGGCGGGCACGTTGCTCGCCGAGCGCTCCAGCCACTCAGCGGCGTGCTCGCGGTATTGCTCGTCGGTCCAGTCTTCTCGGCTGGCCGCGATCAGCTGGAACTCGTCGCTCAGGTAGCCCGCGGCACGCAGCGCGGCAAGGCCAGGCAGCAGGTAGCGACCGGTGAGGTCGCCGGTGGCTCCGAAGATCGTGAGTCGCTCAATCACTGCGCTGGCTGCCCTCAGTCGCGTACCGGTCAACGGTCAAGTCAGAAGGTGATCAGCGGCTTGATCACGTCGTCCTGCTTGTTGTCGAACATCTCGAACGCGCGCTCCATGTCGTCGAAAGCAAACGTGTGGCTGGTCATGAGCGTCGGATCGAGGCGGCCGGTCTCCAGCACCCGCAGCAGCCGCTCCATCCGAAGCCGGCCGCCTGGGCACAGGCCGGTCGCGATGGTCTTGTCGGCCATGCCCACACCCCACTCGATGCGGGGGATGCGGACGTATTCCCCCTCGCCGAAGTACCCGGTGTTGGACACGGTGCCGCCCGGCTTCGTCGCCTTGACCGCTGCCTGGAACGTGATCTCCGCGCCGAGGGCCTCGATCGAGGTGTCGACCCCCTCGCCATCGGTCAGCTCGTGGATCCGGTCGACGACGTCCTCTTTGGTGAAGTCCACGATCTCGTCCGCGCCGTAACCGCGCGCGAGCTCCTGCCGCTTGGGCACCGACTCGACGCCGATGATGAGCCCTGCGCCGCGCAGCTTGGCCCCGGCCGTGGCCATGAGGCCCACCGGACCCTGAGCGAGCACGGCTACCGTTCCGCCGATCGGAATGTGGCCGTTCTCCGCGCCCATGAAGCCGGTGGAGAGCATGTCGCAGCAGTACACGGCCATGTCGTCGGGGACGCTATCGGGGATTATCGCCATATTGGCGTTAGCCTCGTTGACGTGGAAATACTCCGCGAAGATTCCGTCCTTGGTGTTCGAGAACTTCCAGCCGCCCAGGGGTGCGCCGGATTGTGACGCGTATCCGTCTTGTGCGGCAGGGTGGCCCCAGTCGGGCGTTATCGCGCCGACGACGACGCGGTCGCCCGGCTTGAAGTCGGTGACCTCGCTGCCCACCTCGTGGACCACGCCGACAGCCTCATGGCCGAGCGTCAGGTTCTCGCGCGGGCCGATGCCCCCGTCGACCGTGTGGGAGTCCGACGTACAGATGAGGGCTCTGGTCGTCTTGACCACTGCGTCGTTCGGACCAGGCCGCGGAATCGGCTTGTCCATCATCCCCACGCGCCCGATTTCCTTCATGACAAAGGCCTTCATCGGGTTCGCCCCCCACTCCGTCGTCCCGCGGCGTACCTCTTTCCTAACCACTAGTTCCCTCGTCTCCGAGCGCATAACGGCGCGGCAATCACGCGAGGCCGATCTACTCCAAGGTCAGGTAAGGATCAGGGAACGGGGTGCCAACTCCGCCCGGCCGCGCGTCACGTCCCGGGGCCGGTGACTCCGGAGATCAGTGTGGCGGTCGCGGTGCTGGTAGACGTCACGGCATCGATCCCGATGATCGAGAGGATCTTGGTCGGCGTCGTGATCGTCACTGTCACCCGGATAGCGTTGTTCGCGGCGGCAGTCACGGTCCCGGACACGCCGGCCGCAGCGAGGTATGCCCGCGCCGCCGCGATCGCCTCGGCCGGGTCCACGACAAAGGTGGAGCTGGTGTACGCCGCCGACTGATTGACCTCGCCGGCTCCTGCGCGAGCCGCTTCCTGCGCATAGGTCGAGGCGTTCTCGTAGTTGTCCAGCTTCGTGCCGGCGTCCACGACCAGCCCGGCGAAGGCAAGCAGGGCAGGGAACAGGATCGCCACGAACAGCGTCAGCGCACCGCGCTCGTTCCGCAGCGACGCCCTGGCCGGGGACACCGAGCCGCAGTGTTCCTTCGAGCCGAGGCCGCGGTCTCGCGGAATGGCGAGTTGTTGCTGACGAACGCGACGCACAAGGCGGTCACCTCTCCCGGTAGGGGTCGAGCGGCGAGGTGAACGTCTCACTGATCGTGTCGCTGCCGGGCAGCCCGGGCACGATGATCTGCGCGAGCGACACGTCGCACGTCACGGTGGCCGACACCGCCGCCGGCCGGCCGACCTGCGCCTGGAAGCCAGGGAGGCCGCCAGCACCGCTGGTATCGACGGCTACCTGCGGACGACAGGTCAGGCCATCCCGGCCCAGCGCTGCCTCCGCGCTCGCTTGGGCGGCTGCGGTCGCGTCGGCCGGGTCGACTTGCAGCGAGGCCTGGCGCGCGGCGTCCTGCGCTGCGTCCGACACCGCGCTCTGCGTGGTCTCGATCCGCCCGAACGCGATGATGAGGCCGATAAGGAACAGCAGCGCAGGCCCGAGGATCACCAGTTCCAGCGCAGCATTGCCGGCCTCGCGGTCCGCACTTCGTGCTAGCAACACCGCTGACCTCCTTGGGATGACTGCACGGGTCGCTCTGGTGCTAAGGCACGAAACGCTCGACCGGCTCCTGCACCGTCTCGCTGATCGTCGTGGGCAGGCCAGGCACTACCGACCACGCGTGACCAGTCACGGTCACGCTCACCGTCGTCCCGGTCCTGATCGCCGCAACCTGCGCTCCGGCCAGCATCCCCGAGCCGTCCTGGCTGATCAGGGCTAGTGCAGCAATTCGGCCCGCCCCGTCGGTCGAGTTGTACGCCGCGGCTGCATCCGCACCTTGGCGGGCGGCCGTCAGCGCCAGGTTGTTTGCGAGGTAGTAGAGCGACGCCTGTGCGACGGTGAGGATGACGAGCAAGATCGCCGGAAACGCGATGACGTAGCTCAGAGTTAGCGCCCCGGCGTCGTTGCGCCCTCGACGGCTCATGGCTCAGGGCAGCTGGTTTGTGTACTTCGTGACCTCGACGGCAAAGAAGGCCACGGCACCGACCGCGGCGATCGCGATCGCCGCCGCGATGATGATCCACTCGAGGGTGAGCGCACCTGACTCCGGGTCGCCGGCGAACACGGCCCTGATGCGCTGCTGAGCGCGGCCGATCAGGAAGCGGGCCGCGGCCCAGGAAGTGTCTAACATGCCAAGTTCCTCCGTTTCGTCATGGACGAAGATTTCTACAGACCGCCGTGGAACGACCGATCGAGAATCGGGAAGGCGAGAAGCAGCAGGAAGCCGATCGCGAGCATGGCGATGGGCACGACCATGGTGGTGCTCTGCGAGTTTGCCTTGGCCCGCGTAGCCGCCCTCGCTGCCGTGCGCATGGACTCAGCCAGCGCACCCAAGGACTCCATGACCCTGCCGCCCTCCTCCCCTGCCACTCCTGCGATGTCGGCAAGGCTGCCGAGTTCTGCCACCCCGATTTCCCGGCCGAGATCCGCGAGACCCTGCCAGGGCGCCCGGCCCACAGCGCGCGCCGCGTCGAGGGCGCCCGCGACCCGCCCGAAGGCCCAGCCGCCGCCGATCTGCGCGGCCGCCTCCAGCGCCTCGGTCGGCCCCGCACCGGCCCCGCGCTCCAGGCTGACGAGGTCGAGATAGCTACTCAGCGCGTGCCGGAAGTCGGCGCGCTTCTCGGCCGCGTTGACCCTGGTCACAACGTCCGGGGCGAAGAAGAACGCGACGCCGATCCCGAGTCCCGTGATGACCGGAAGGGTCCACGGCGGCCTGGCACCGGCCAGCGTGGCGACGGCGCTGAGTAGAGCCGGGATCCAGACCCCGATGAGCGCGCAGACGATTTTGCTGGACAGCCAGCTGCCCGGCTCCTTACCGAGCAAGGCCAGGTCGGTGCCAGGCACCGGCAGCCATGGCGCCGCGGCTTGCAGCCGTCGGCCCAGGCGCATCCCGGCCGTCTGGCGGCTTGTCACGAGGCTGCGCGCCGCCTCATCGCGGCTGGTCGCTAGCCGGGCGAGCGCAGCATCAAGCGACGCCGCGGCAGGCACCAGTTCCTGGATTAACAGGAAGATGCCGAATCCGACAAACGCGCCCGCGGCCATGATGGCAGTGCTCACTGCGTCGCCTCCCCGTGTGCTGGCAGCACGGAACCCGCGGCAACTCTGGGCCGAGGTGGCGGACTGGCGAGGAATCTGGCTGGCGCGTCGATGGTGCCGAGATGCTGCAGCCACGACAGACCCGCGATGTACAGCAGCGCGATCACGGCCAGCACCGCCTGGCCGATGGGCGTACCGAATGGCGCTGAGAACGATCGGTTGAGCACGCAGAAAATAGTGAAGCCGATGAGAATCCCGACGAGCCACTTCAGCGTGGTGCGGTGCTCAGCGCGCTCGGCGTCGATGTCTCGGCGCGCCGCGACGTCCCTGGCAAGCTGCTCGGCCAACGTCCGGAGGACGGAGCCGACCGAGCCGCCGCGCCGACCGGTGGCGATGATGAGCGCCGCTACGATCCGATCGCCCGCGGGATCGTTGATCTCATCCGCGAAGGCCCGCAGAGCGGTGTCCGAACCACCGCGTGCAGCGAGCCCGCGCGCGAGATCGGTGACCGGTCCCGCGATAGCCTCGGGGGCCGACCGCGCGCCGGCTTCAAGCGCGTCCTCGAGGCCTCGGCCAGCACCGAGCAGATCCGATAGCCGCCTGACCCACTGCTCGAGCCCCTCGAGCATCGCGGTACGACGTCTCGAGGCGCGGGCGGTGCCGAGTCGTGGCAGCAGGATCACCGCCGTGACTGCGGCGAGCCCTAGCACAGGCCAGCCGCTGATGAGCAGCGTGACCAAACCGACAGCGATGGCGACGAGAAAGCGGCGGAGGGTAGCGCGCGAGAGCCGCAGCGGCGTTGCGCGTGGGGGGATCCCTGCCCGCGGCCGGTGCCAGCAGATCTCGTAGCAGGCAAGGACCAGGCCGCCCGCCACGAGCGCACCGCCGAGCGCCACGATGACGGTCATCGCCAGGCTCCATAGAACGCGTCGTCGTTCTGCTCCAGCACCGATGGGCTGAGCCCGCCACGCTGGAGCTTCGCCGCCAGCCCTGGCGACGGCGTGTGCGCGGCTACGGCACGGCCGGTGACGGGGTGCGGCAGGAAGAGCCGGTTGACCGCGGGGCGCTCGGTGTCACCGGGTGGCAGCACCTCAAGCACCTCTGACACAAAGCGGACGGTCCGCTGGCCGTCGTAACCGCGACGGACGTGAATGATCAGGTCCACCGCCATGCCGACGAGGATGTGAATAGCGCGCTCGGCGAGAGCCAGGCCGCCGCGCAGCCCGAGGATGAGGATCCGGTCGAACGCCTCAGCTGGCGAGTTCGCGTGCAGCGTGCACATCGAGCCTTCCTGACCCGAGTTCATCGCCTCGAGCATCGGCATGATCTCGTCGCGCCTCACCTCTCCGACCATGATTCGCCGCGGATTGTGGCGCAGGGCGTGCGCGATCATGTCGCGCAGGCTGATGCCACCGACGCCTTCAGAGTTGGCCTCCCGCGCTTCGAATGCGACGACGTCCGGATGCTGCGGCGTCGCATGGAGAAAGAGCTCGTACTCGGACTCCAGCGTGGCGATGCGCTCGTCCGCGGGTATCTCACTGGCGAGCCCGCGCAGCAGAGTGGTCTTGCCTGCATTGACGCCGCCGGTGACGATGATGTTGCAGCGGCCGCGGACAGCGGCGGCCAGAAACGCGGCCAGCGCGGGATCGATGGTGCCGAGTTCGACGAGCCGGGCGAGCGTGACGTCGACCTGGCCGTGCCGCCGCAGGGAGAGGCACGGGCGGGGCGTGACTGACATCGTGGCCGTCAGCCGTGCTCCGGTGGTCATAGCCACGCTGACAAGAGGTGATGCGGCGGAGAACTCCCGCGCGGTCTGGCCGCCCCGGCCGGCCCAGGTGCGGATCATCGTCACGAGCGCGTCGTCGCTCGGGGCGATCGGCGCGACGGCCACCCGCTCGCCGGTGGCATAGGTGACCCAGACGTAATCGCAGCCATTGATGTCGATGTTCTCCACGTGCGGGTCGCGGAGATAAGACGTCAGCGGGCCCATGTCATAGCGCTGGTCGTAGGCCGCTTGCGCCAGAGTCTCGACGTCGTGCGGGTTGCTGACCTGGCCTGACTGCCGGGCCCTTTCGTCGGCCCAATCGCGGCACGCCGCGCGGATCACCGGCATCGCGCCTTCCGCTTGGTTGTCATCGGGGAGCACGCCGGCGGCGCGCTGCAAGATGTCCGGGACGAGCGCCATCACTTCGGCTGGGGTCAGCGTGCGGGCGCCGTCTTCCACTGCCGCCGAATGTTGCGGCGCGTCCTGGATAAATCCGCCGGCCTTGCTGGCTCCGCCAGGCTGACGGTCGGGCCAAGTGGCTGACGCTGGTGGCCAGGGCAAGCCGGTCATGCCCGGCCCGCCACAACGAGGGATGTTCCGCCGCTCGGGCTGCCCGATATCAGCACGCCTCCAGCCAGCCGCGGTACAGCCGTATGACCGATAGCGCCGCGACAGCGGGCGACACACACGGCCGCCTGCCGTCGCACCGACCTGATGCCCATGCCAGGCTCCCCAGCGATCGATGCCTCGCTTGTGTTGCGCATCGCAGCCGGACATGAGCAGCCGCCCTGATGAGGCGTGTCCGCAGCGGCGAACGCAACGGTGACCATAGCGCGCAACACGCACGCGAGCGTTAGGGTGGCGTGAGCGCCGCGCGAGTCAGCGAGTCACGACGAGCGACTTGAAATCGGACAGAGTCGCTGACTGCATCAACCAGGCTGACTGGTGCGCGGCAGGAGAGCGCCTGGCCGGGTCTCGCACATGGGTAGCGGCGTCCTCTGTTGATAAAAGGCACCCTCAGGACTGGCTCGCGCCGGATTCCTGAGGGTGCCCGCAGTGCGTCTCCAGGATTGCTAGAGAGCAACCCCTGGAGGCGCCTGACGACTAGCGAACATCGCGGGCACCTCCTTCCTGATACAGAGGACATTTCTTGCCGCGCGGCGCGGCCACTGTAGGACTGCGCTCCGACATGCGGCAACGCAATTACTGGCCAGGCCTCAGTGTCGTTACGCGTTGCGCAGTTGGTCAGCCATGGCATCGATCGCGGCCATGAACTTCTCGCCCATGCTTCCGCCGAAGTGACCGGCGTCGTCGACGACGACCAACCGGCTCGCCGGCCATGCCTTGTGCAGCTCCCACGCAGTGTCGAGCGGGCCGGAGACGTCATAGCGGCCGTGAATCAGCGTGGCGGGGATATGCGCGATTCTCGCCACGTTGGCGAGCACCTCATTGTCGGCCAGGAAGGAGCCATGTCCCCAGTAATGGGTGACCAGTCGGGCGAAGACCATCTGCCAGGACAGCTCCCGCACACTGAGGTGCGGCTCGTAACCCGGTGCCAGGGACATGTGGGTGTCCTCCCACTCGCACCATCGCCGGGCGGCCTCCTCACGCACCGCCTGATCCGGGCTGGCGAGAAGGCGCGCGTACGACGCTGCTAGGTCGCCGCCGCGTTCGGCATCGGGGAGAAGTTCCACGAAGCGGTCCCACTCACACGGAAACACTCGCCCCATGTCCCGCGTGATCCACTGTGTCTCCCGCCAGCGCCCTGACGTTACTGCCGCCAGCACCATGCCGAGGACCCGCTCGGGGTGCCGCTGCGCGTAGACCAGGCCCAGCGTCACGCCCCACGAGCCTCCGACCACGACCCATCGGTCGATGCCGAGGTGCAATCGCAGCCGCTCCATGTCAGCGACCAGATGATCAGTCGTGTTCGCAGCGAGGTCAGCGTCCACATCGCTGGCCAGAGGCCGGCTGCGGCCGCAGCCTCGCTGATCGAAAATGACCGCCCGGTAGCGAGTGGGATCAAAGCTGCGCCGAGTGCCGGGGCCGGGCGGCGCACCCGGGCCGCCGTGCAACCAGACCGCCGGAAGGCCATCAGGCGAGCCGATGACCTCCCAGTACACCGAGTGACCTTCGCCCACGTCGAGGTGGCCGGACTCGGATGGCTCGGTGGGCGGGTACATACCAACGATCCTTCCAGAAAGTCGGCGTTGATCCGCCGGAGCCCGCTCGAGCACTGGGGCGCACCCGCTCGAGCACTGGGGCTTACCCGCTCGAGCACTGGGGCTTACCCGCTCGAGCACTGGACTCACCCGCTCGAGCACTGGACTCACCTGCTCGAGCAGTGGGGCTCAGCTGTCATGGCTGCGAATGACCGGCGATCCGCCCGCCTCAGCTGATCACCGCAGCTAAGTGACGTTACTGCTCTCGCTCGTGACGCAGTAGCTCGAGCGCTCTATCGGGACTCTCTGCCGTGGCCCGGATCATCGCGCGTACGGCGTCCGCCAGAGCCACCCGCGGCACATCGAGCGCTATCGCGGCGGACGCGGCCCATTGGGTTAGCTGCCGATAGAGCTCGGGACTCAGGTCCAGGGTAATCCTGACCGGCTTAGACCGGATCGCAGTGCGGCCGGGCGGTCGTGCGTCAGGTTCTGCACGCCTCGCAGCGGCTGCTGTCATCTGGGCGATGCGCTGCTCTCGCTGTGTGCTCATATGCGCGCTGCGTGGAGAGGAAGGCACCGCTCGACGAGTTCGCGGGCCACGTAGTGCCACACATCACGGCCAGGCTGTCTAATGGGCATGCCGAAGCTCTGAGCGTAGACCTCTAGCCGGGGTACTGCGGTCCCGAGCACGTCATACCCGAGCCGCTCAAGTGCCTGTCGGGCGTCGTTTGTCGAGTGCGCCCGGGCGATGCAGCGGTTCAGTAGCACGGCTGAGCGGGCCGGCCTATCACGAACCGCGCCAACTTCATCGATCTCGTCGCGTACTGGCGTGGTGCGGTTGATCTCTATGGGGCTCGGTGCACAAGGGATCAGGATCTCATCGGCATACCGCAGCGCCGAGCGAGCGATGCCCGGGTGGTCCTCCAATTGTGGCGTGTCGATGATCACAACGTCATCGGCGTGGGCGATCTCGGGCACCCGGCGGTGCAGTTCGCGGGACGGAAGAGCCACGATTCGGAATGGGAACGCCGCCTCCGACGGCGTTAGCCGTGGGTCCATATACGCGAGGTCGGACCATTCCAGGGCACTACCGGAGGGGTCAGCGTCGACCAGGAGCACGCTGTTTCCGGCTTGCGCAAAAACATGAGCCAGCCAGACCGCTGACGTGGTCTTGCCCGTGCCCGGCTTGAGGTTAGCCAGGGCGACTCTCAGCCCCCTCACCTGGGCAGTATCGCAGCGTCTGACGGAGTTCGGTAGCCGTGCAAGCAACGTTGGCACGCGGTATGCAAGCGAGAACTCTCGGTTAACACAGCGGGACATCTCCTCGGAGTGGTGGTGACTCGCATGGAAAGAGGCCGGTGCGGGCGAGCATCTGGCTAGGCACGACAACGCAGCCGGCCGCCCGCTGCACTGTTCTCACGGGCTGCAGTAACACAGTAATTACTGCGTTACTGCAAATCCCAGCATTACTGCAAGTCACAGCACTCCGGTCCTAGCGGCGCGCGACGGAACGGATCATCCTGCGATGGCGGGGCACGAAGCCAGCCTTCCCATACCGCTGGGGACACTGTCATATCTATGACCAGGTGTGTTGACAAGTTACGCACAGTCTGTGGATGCCAACGCCGGGATCTGCTTCGGCCTTGAGCGGGATCCTTCGATAACAGCGCCCCGAGCACCACGTCCGCACGGCGTCAGCAAGCCCGGCCAAGCGAAAGCTGTCGAGCACAGAGAGATCGATCTGGGCAATCCCATGGGCCCTGCCTGCGGCAGAAGAAGAGAATTTCCTTGTGCAGACAAGCTACGGCCTCGTGCCGATCGGGTGGGTGCAGTCGGCCCTGAGGGTCCTCGACGACGCGCCGAACCAGCGGGACGGAGCTCCCCGCGCATGGATCCGTTTCGCCGAGCGGGTCACGGAGGGTGCCAAGGACCTGCGACCTGGCGACGAGATTATGGTGCTCTGCTGGCTCCATCTGTCACCCCGTGATGAGCTGAGCACGCATCCCGAGGACGACATGAGCCAGCCGCTTACCGGCGTCTTCAGCACCTGTTCGCCCAATCGGCCGAACCCTATAGGCCTGCACCGTGCCCGCATCCTGGCGCGCGACGGGCTTCGGATCGAAGTCGACGCTCTGGAGGCGATCGACGGAACGCCGGTGATAGACGTCAAGCCGGCGATCGACCCGCCCGCGTGACGCAGTGCACGCGTCACCACCTTGCGCAGAGCTCCCATTTCCACTCGGACAGTCCGATGCCCAGTCCGGCGTGTAACCCTAGTCCACCCCTGGCGCGGTAGGAGCCGACTACTGGCTGCGGGGCCTCGTCGGCACCCGCGGCGGGCAGCTGCAAAAGCGCACGTGACGAACACCATGTCTTCTGAGGCGATTCGGGGCAGGGCCGAGTGGTCGTTCAGCGCTGGCGCTATGGGATAGTTCCGTGATGCTGGCCGGCCACAGCGTCCCGAGTCTGCGCCAGTACACCGCCGCCGCTCAGGTCAGCCCTGTGTTGAGACGGCAGCTGGTGAATTGCTGGATCGCCGTCACCAACGCAGGCGGCGCGGTCGGCTTTCCTTTCCCGCCGGTCAACGAGGCGACCGTTGCACCAGTGGCGGACGACCGCATCACACGGCTGGACGCGGACCTCCGCAGGCCGCTGGTCGCGGTCAGGAACGACAGGCTGGCGGGCTGGGTCAGCATCCACCGGGACGCTAACCCGCTCATCACGCACTGGGGAACGATCAGCCGTCTGCAGACGGACCCGGCATTCTGCGGCCAGGGCATCGGCAGCACACTGATGACCTAGGCTAGGCAGGTTTCGCGCGATGAGATGCACTTGGATCAGCTCCGTCTCGCAGTACGGGGCGGGATGGGCCTGGAAGCGTTCTATCAGCGGCTCGGCTGGACGATCGCAGGCCGCTGGCCTTCGGCCCTCCGACTGGCACCCGATCTTCCGGGACGAGATACTCATGATCCTCACCCCGCTCTGAGCTCGCCACCTCACAGCGAGCGGCAGTTGCCGGCGCCTACCCGCGTGCGTTAGACGCGGTCCAGCCGGTACTGGTCCGGTCGCGCTCCGGACGCATCTGGTCAGTCTGTGTCGCCGTGACCCGCCCGTGCTGAGCGGGCCGACCATCTGCCTTCGGGCCCCCGACCTGCTGACCGTCCACACGCACAGGAAATTACTTGCCGACTAGGAAAGTTTTTGATACTTTCCGATTAGGCAAGTATTTTCCCAGCAGGAGGAGTCGTGAGCGACACACAGCAGCCCTCGCCACTCGGGTCCGGGTCAGCCGAAGCCGACGCGGCAGCCGAGCTGGCCGAGATCCAGCGGCGGCAGGAACGGGTCATCGAGAGCGCGGTCGTGCCAGTGTGGTCCTGGTGGGTGATAGCACTGGCGCTGGTCGCCATCGGTGCCGCCAGGGACAGCCACCATACGGTCGTGCTGGCCATCTCGATCCCGCTGGCCGCGGTCGTTATCGCGGGAGCAATCATCGCGTCGCTCCCCGAGGTGCGCCGTCGGGTCAGGGTCAGCAGCGCCGCTCAGCCGGACGGGCGCGGCGGGGTTGCGCTGGCGAGCTTGATATTGCTGGTCATCGCGGTGACGATAGCCCTGGCGGTCATCCTGACCGACAACCGCGTACCCCATCCCCTCACGATCAGCTATGGCGCCGGAGCTGCCGTGCTCGTCATCGGTGGGCCGCTGCTGAACAAGTACCTCAGCAGGCTCATGCTGAGCAACGCGCGACAGCACATGACCGACGCACCGCGGCCTGGCGCGCAGTGGCGCGGTCTCCTCTCCAGCGATCCTGGCGATCACTCGCCTGGTCACGCAGGCAGGACGAATGACGGAGGCACGGCGTGAGCACGGCGGGCTTCGACGAGCTAATTCACGCGCCGACGCGGTTGGAGATCGTCTCGCTGCTCGCAGCGGCGCAATGGGCCGACTTCAAGTACATCCGTGACGAACTCGGCCTGTCCGACTCTGCCCTGTCCAAGCAACTGTCCACTCTGGAGTCGGCCGGCTACGTCGAGATCCGCAGGAGATTCGTGGGCAAGCGCCCGCGGACCTCAGCCAGTCTCAGCACAGCCGGCCGTCAGGCTTTCGAGAAGCACGTGGCGGCCCTCCAGCGAATCGTCGCCAGATCACAACAGGATCCTGGCGCTCGGCCGGCCACGGAGGCCGACCGCGCAGTCCCCGGACGCTAGGGTGCCGACCGGCAGGCAAGGGCGAGCTCGCCGTTACGCGAGTCGCGCAGAACGTGAGGCTCGCCCCGCTCGTGTGATGACCGGAGTTCTAGCGGTTGGCCGCGATCCGCTGGCGCAGCAGCGGTCCCATGCTGTCGATCAGAGCCTCGCGCTCGTCCCAGAGCCGCTGCGCCTCGGCCTGGTCCCCGTCGAGCATCGCGTGCCGCATGTTGTCCTGCGCTTGCTGCGCCTCATCCACCAGGTTCGCCGGCTTCCGGGTACGGGCCAGCGTCCGCTGGCGCCGCTGCCATTGCAGCTCCCACTCGGTGCGGATCATCTCCATGCGGGCGAGGCCAATGGCCGCGTTCGGCCGCTCGCGCCAGTCCGTACCATGCCTTGCGACCATCAGCGCTTCGAAGCCAGCCTCGGTCATGTAGAGCCGGTAGGCCCTCGGGTTGGACCTGTCCATCAGGAGCAGGCCGCGCTGGGCGAGTGCCCACACCGGGCGGGTGTAGCTGCTGCCGTATGGGTTGCGGTCACGGCCGACGGCCTCGATCGCAGAGCAGCCGGGATGGCCCGTGACCCATGCAAGGATGCGCAACTGGTAGCGGCCGACGGGCAGGCCGTCTGGTGTCCCGTACGGGTTCATGGTCACCCTCTCAGTCTGATCTCCCCTGACCACACCCGGCGCGAACTATTCACCGGGAGAGACGCGGGGCCGTCTTGCCAGCAGAGACGCAGGGCCGTCGGGCTAGCGGAACCGTCACGCACAGTTCCCGGTGACCCAGCGGTACATACTGGCCGGATGGCGGAGCGGAGCAGGAATGCCCTGGCGGGTGGTCATGCGCAGATCGCGGAAACCCGGCAGACGTACGACCTGATTGCCTCCGAGTTTGCCAGGCAGAACTCGGTCGCTGCGGCGGAGGTTGCCGAGCGGCTTGATGAACTCGCGGCCACCGTCCCCGCAGGGGGTGTTGTCGCCGACATCGGCTGCGGACCTGGGCGCGATGTCACGATGCTGCGCGCTCGTGGGCTGCATGTCGCCGGCCTCGACCTCTCCCTCGGGCAGCTCAGGGCCAGTGCTGTTCCAGGGCTTGTTCAGGCCGACATGCGCCACTTGCCGCTGCAGGCCGGCTCGGTGCATGGCATCTGGTGCTGGGCCGCGTTGGTGCATCTGCCTCGCGAAGTACTGCCGCAGGCGCTTTCCGAGTTCGCCCGCATCGTGCGCAGCGATGGCGGCTTGTGTATGTCTATCGCGGCGGGCGACGGCGAGGGCTTTGAGGTGGCCACCCCGTATGGTTCAGACCATCGGCGCTGGTTCACGCGTTACCGCGAACCAGAGCTCACCGCCTTGCTGGCAAGAGCTGGCTTCGGCATCCGCAACACGCGTCGGCACCGCGCATACCGAGACTGGCTGTCCGTGCACGCCATCCGTGGACCAGTCGAGGCGAAAGGCTGACGGGTCCGGCCGCGGCAGGGGTGCGACACTTATCGGGGCTACGGCCGAGGCGGGTCTTGGATCTTCGTCGCCATCTGGTGCGCGTGCTCGCAAGGGTCTGATGGGACAGATCGGGTAGCGGCGCTTTCTGTCGCTGGTCTATCTGACCTGCCCGACATTAACCTCGAAGCAAGGCCGGGTGCAGCCAAGACGGTAGCTGACGCTCATGGGGATACATCCGGCGACGCCACCCGGATCACACTGAACCGGGAATTTTGGGTCGCGCGAGTCGGCGCCGGCGCAAGAGGGGGCAGGAGTCAGGTCATGGGGTCATTGGATTCTGAAATTGCTGAGCAGCCAGCCGTCAGTTCGTGGGAGCCAGAAATCGGCGAGACCGCGAGATGGTTCGCTAGTCCCCGATTCGAAGGCATCACGCGGTTGTATTCCGCGCCTCAGGTAGTCGAGCAACGGGGCACGATACCCACTGACTACACGGTCGCGAGAGTGGCTGCCGAGCAGTTCTACGACCGGCTCCGGCAACTCTTCGCAGAGCGCAAGCAGATCACGACCTTTGGCCCCTACTCCCCAGGTCAGGCAGTCGCTTTGAAGCGGATGGGAATCGAGGGCATCTACCTGGGCGGGTGGGCGACATCAGCCAAGGGTTCTGTCACGGAGGACCCGGGACCCGACCTGGCCAGCTATCCGCTCTCCCAGGTTCCCGACGAAGCCGCCCCGATCGTGCGCGCGCTGCTGACAGCGGACCGGAACCAGCGCTTCGCCCGCTCGCGCCTGAGCGAGGCGCAACGCGCTGCCTCTCCCGAGGTCGACTACCGGCCATTCATCATTGCCGACGCCGACACAGGGCACGGTGGGGACGCGCACGTTCGTAACCTGATCCGTCGCTTCGTGGAGGTCGGGGTCCCTGGCTACCACATCGAGGACCAGAAGCCTGGCGCGAAGAAATGCGGGCACCAGGGCGGCAAGGTTCTTGTCGGTGTCGACGAGCAGATCAAGAGGCTCAGCGCGGCCCGCTTCCAGCTCGACGTCATGAAAGTGCCAGGGATCATCGTGGCCCGGACCGACGCCGAGGCGGCCACGTTCCTCGAAGGACGCGGCGACGAGCGCGATCATCCGTTCATCCTGGGTGTCACCAATACTGACCTTCCGACCTACAAGGTCGGCTACCTCGCCATGCTGAAGAGGCTCCGCGAGCTTGGCGTCGAAGACGCGCGCGGTCACCTGCTGTACAAGATCTCCGCAGCGGAATACGAGGAGGCTGGCGAGTGGCTGGAGCGGGCGGCCGTGATGCGCGTGATCGCAGAGAGCGCGAAGGCATTCCGGGAGAACGGCGGGTCGGTCGATGCACTGCTGGACACCGTGGAGACGGCGTACCTCGAGGCCTGGCAATCTGAGGCCAACCTGACGAGCTATCCCCAGGCAGTGGCGGACGTGATCGAGTTCCGCACCGCCGAGGGTGAGCACTTCGACGTCAGCGCCGAGGAGTGGCTGTCCTTCGCGAACCGGACCTCGTTCCACGCCGCCAGGACCAGGGCCAAGTCGATGGGTATCGACATCACCTGGGACTGCGAGGCTTCCAAGACGCCCGAGGGTTTCTACCAGATACAGAGCGGAATCGACTACGCGGTCGCCAGGTCGCAGGCTGCCGCTCCGTTCGCGGACCTGCTGTGGATGGAGACCAAGACCGCGGACCTCGCGGATGCTCAGCGCTTCGCTGAGGCAATCCACGCAGAGTTCCCCTCGAAGATGCTCGCCTACAACCTGTCGCCATCGTTCAACTGGGACACGACCGGCATGAGCGAGGAGGAAATGCGGCGATTTCCCGAGGAGCTCGGCAAGCTCGGGTTTGTCTTCAACTTCATCACCTACGGAGGACATCAGATCGACGGCATGGCGGCAGAGGAGTTCGCTGCCGCGCTGAAGCAGGACGGCATGCTGTCCCTTGCCCGGCTGCAGCGTAAGTTCCGCCTGGTCGAATCGCCGTACCGGACACCCCAGACGCTCGTGGGCGGGCCGCGCTTGGACGCCGCGCTCATGGCGTCGTCAGGCGGCACCGCGGCCACCAAGGCCATGGGAGAGGGATCCACGCAGCACCAGCACCTCGTGCAGACCGAGGTGCCGACCAAGCTGCTCGAAGAGTGGCTCGCGCAGTGGATGAAGTACCACCAGCTGCCGGGCTCGCTGCAGGTCAGGCTGCGACCACAAACGGCTGGCTCAGAGTTGCTGGAACTCGCCCTCTCCAACGACAGCGGCGAAGACGTCGCCAACATCATCTTCTCCGTGATCGTGGATCGCCGAGGTCGCAATATCCTCTCGGTCCGGGACCAGCACACCTTCGACGGCGGTTTGCGCCAGAAGCGGCTGATGACGCTGAACCATCTATTCCTGATTCACCGCTACAAGGTGTGGGCGGTTCACTACGTCAGCCCGACCGACGACAACCGTTACCAGGCCCAGAAGATGAAAACGCACGGCCTCTTCAGCGATGTCCATGACGAGGTTGGCCACATTATCGTCGCGGACGTCAGCGCGGAGGGCGTCAGGGCGCTGCTCGCGCCGGACCGCGACCGCCTCACCGCCTTGATCCAGCGGAAACCTCCGTACGCTCCAGTCGACGTCGCTGAGCAAGCGTCGGAAACAGCCACGACGTGACCCGGCCGATGGCCACCGGAGGGATCGTCAGCGGATGGTGTTCCCGGCGTCCACCGTCAGAGCGGCGCCGGTGACATAGCGCGCCTCGTCCGAGGCGAGAAACAGCACCGCGTTGCTGACGTCGCGCGGGTCGAGCGCCTCGACGGGCAGGCTGTTGGCGAAGATAGCGCTGAGTTCAGGGCTTCGGCTGACGAACGGCTCGAGGGTCTCCCGGCCGGTGACCATCGGCGTATCGACACCGGCTGGGTGCACTGTGTTGACCCGGATGTGATGGCCGGCGAGCTCGTTGGCCAGCGACCGGCACATGCCGACCACGCCGTGCTTAGCTGCAACGTAGGGGGCGAGGAAGGGCATGCCCTTGAGGCCGGCGGTAGAGCTGGTGACGATGATCGACCCGCCGCCCGCGGCGATGAGGTGCGGGATCGCCGCGACCATCGTGTTCCAGACGCCGGTCAGGTTCGTGTCGATGGTGTCCCGCCACACCGCCGGGGTGACCTGGTCCCACGACTGCACGGTGTAGATCCCGGCGTTGGCGCAGACGATGTCCAGCCGGCCTAGCTCTGCCACGCCTGCGTCCAGGATCGCCCTGAGCGTCGCAGCGTCGCGCACGTCGGCTTTGGCCGCCACGATCCTGCGACCGAGCGCCTCGACGGCGCAGACAGTCTCGTTGAGTTCGGCTCGGCTGGACATGGCGTAGCGGACCGTCGGGTAGTCCTCAAGGAGGTCGACGGCAATGATGTCGGAGCCTTCCTCGGCCAGCCGGATCGCATGGCTGCGGCCCTGACCCCGCGCCGCGCCTGTGATGAAGGCGACCTTGCCTTCGACCCTTCCTGACATCTCGCTGCCTTCTCTCGGGACGATGCGGTGGCTGCCCGCCGCCGCGTTCTGCCCAGCGCGTCTCGTCACCTAGCCGCTGGCGGATAACCAGAGACAACCGCATGACAGCTCGGGCAGGGCAGTATTGACGCCATGACCGGTGTCATTGATTTGTTGTCGCCGTCCTCCTTCGCTCACGGCCATCCCACCTGCCAGTACCAATGGCTGCGCGATAACGACCCTGTCCACTGGCACGAGGAGCCAGCCGGTTCCGGATTCTGGGCGGTGACGCGGCACGAGGACGTCAAGTATGTCGGCCGCGATGCCGGGCTTTTCTCCTCCCGCCCGACCATCATGATCGATGACCGCGCCGCGACCGATCTGGGCGACCACACGATGATGCTGACGATGGATCCGCCGCGACACACGCAGTACCGCAAGCTCGTCTCGCCTCGATTCCTGCGCAGCGCGGCGGGTCGGATGCGTGCCGGGATCGAACGGCTGGCCGCCGAGATCATTGACAGCGTTGCTGACCGGGACGAGTTCGATCTGGTCGAGGATGTCGCCGGCCTGCTTCCGTCGTATGTCATCGCCGAGATGCTCGGGATTCCGCGCCGAGACGGTGTTGAGCTCTACCGGCTGACCGAGACAGTCCACGCCGATCCGGCGAGCCAGCCCAAGGGGGCGGGCCTGGCGGCCGTTCTCGAGATGTTCCACTACGCCAACGGCGTCTGGAAACAGAAGCGAGCATATCCGGAGGACGACCTCGCCTCTGTGCTCGTGACCGCCGAAGTGGACGGGCACCGCCTTGATGAGATCGACTTCAACCTGTTTTTCCTGCTGCTCATCGACGCTGGCGGCGACACAACGCGCAACCTGGTCGCTGGCGGGATGGACGCGCTCTTCAACCACCCCGACGAGCGGCGGAAACTGGCTGCGAACCTTGGGCTGCTTCCTGGTGCCATCGAAGAAATGCTCCGTTGGACCAGCCCGGTCATCTACATGCGCCGGACCGCGACGGCCGACTGCGAGCTGGGTGGCCGGCGGATCGAGGCCGGGGACAAGGTCGTCATGTACTACGGGGCGGCCAATCGCGATCCCCGCGCGTTTGACGAGCCGGAGCGCTTTGACATCACCCGGATGCCCAACGACCACCTGGCGTTCGGCGGCGGAGGGCCGCACTTCTGCCTGGGATCTCACATCGCCCGGGTCGAGATCGACGCGATGTTCCGGCAGCTCGTTACCCGGCTGCCAGATCTCCAGAAGATCGGCGAGACCGAGTGGCTGACGTCGACCTTCATCTCCGGTCCCAGGCACATCCGAGTGCTTCGAAGCCCCATCTGAACCCGAGCGCGGCCCGTGCCCAAGTCCGTCTCAGACTCGATGCGACGGAAATCTGGCTCGACGTCCTGGCCGCCGCTGGTCATACGCTAGGGCGCATGACGCTCCCATCCGGTATCCCCATCAACGAGCTCGAGCCCGGTATCCGGCCGCAGGACGACCTGTTCCGGCACGTCAACGGTGACTGGCTTGCGCGGACCGACATCCCCGCTGACCTAGCGGACTACGGCTCGTTCCGGATTCTGGCTGAAGAGGCTGAGAAAGCGGTGCGCGAGATCGTGGCAGAGGCTGCGTCGGCATCAGAAGGCAGCGAGGACCGCAAGTTCGGCGACCTGTATGCGAGCTTCATGGACGCCGGCCGAGCAGAGCGGCTCGGGTCGCAGCCCATCAGGCAGACGCTGTCGGCGGCTCAAGCCGTCAGCTCCATTGCGGAACTACTGGAGACGCTGGGGCGGCTGGCGAGACTGGGAATCGGAGGTCTGTACCGGATCTTTGTTGACGCCGACCCCGGCAACCCGGAGCGTTACCTGGTGTTTTTCGAGCAGGCTGTTATCTCGCTGCCAGATGAGAGCTACTACCGTGAGCAGCGCTTCGCTGGCGTCCGCGACGCATTCGTCGGTCACGTGCAGCGCATGTTCGAACTGGCCGGGTTGCCGGGCGCCGAGCAGGCAGCCAGGCGAGTGCTCGCGCTGGAGACGGCCGCGGCTGGCCACCACTGGGACAGGGTCGCGAGCCGCGACCGCGAGAAGACTTACAACCTGTTCACCTGGACCGATGCGTTGTCTGCAGGGCCCGACCTGCGCGGGTGGCTGGCGGCCCTGGACCCGCCTGCTGGCGCCTTCGACGAGATCGTGATCCGCCAGCCGAGCTTCAGCACCGGGCTGGCCTCGTTGCTCACCGACGAGCACGTCCCGGCGTGGCGGGACTGGCTGTGCTGGCGGGTGATCCACAGGGCAGCCGGGTACCTGTCCGAGGCTTTCGTCGACGAAGACTTCGACTTTTACGGCCGCACCTTGAGCGGCGCCCCGCAGCTGCGGGAGCGCTGGAAGCGCGGTGTCTCGCTGGTCGAGGGGGCGATCGGGGAAGCCGTCGGGCGAGCCTACGTTGCGCGCCACTTCCCGCCGGGGGCCCGGGAGCGGATGGATGTCTTGGTGGCCAACCTGCTCGAGGCCTATCGCGAGAGCATCGGACAGCTGGACTGGATGGGGGCAGACACCCGTCGCCGCGCCTTGGACAAGCTGGGCAAGTTCACGCCGAAGATCGGCTACCCGGTCAGATGGCGGGACTACTCCAGCCTGGAGATCGACCCGACGGATCTCATGGCCAACGTGTGGGCCGCTCATGCTTTCGAGTTCCAGCGTCAGCTCAACAAGGTCGGCAAGCCCATCGACCGCGACGAGTGGCGCATGACTCCCCAGACGATCAACGCCTACTACAACGCGGGCATGAACGAGATCGTGTTCCCTGCCGCGATCCTGCAGGATCCGTTCTTCGATCCCAACCGAGACGACGCGGCGAATTACGGAGCGATCGGGGCGGTCATCGGTCACGAGATCGGCCACGGCTTCGACGACCAGGGCTCCAAGTTCGACGGCGACGGCAGGCTCACCGACTGGTGGACCGCAGCGGACCGGCAAGCGTTCGAAGTCCGGACCCGGTCGTTGATTGAGCAGTACAACGGCCTGGCTCCGCAGCAGGCTCCTGACGAGCACGTGAACGGAGCGCTGACCATCGGGGAGAACATCGGGGACCTCGGAGGCCTCGGCATCGCCTGGAAGGCCTACTTGGTGTCGCTGGGTGGCGAGGAGGCACCGGTGATCGACGGCTTGACGGGCGCTCAGCGCTTCTTCTTGTCGTGGGCTCGTGCCTGGCAGCAAAAGATCCGCGACGAGGAGCTCATCCGCCGGCTCGCCACCGACCCGCATTCCCCCGACGAATTCCGCTGCAACCAGATCGTGCGCAACCTCGACGAGTTCTACGACGCGTTTGATGTCGGCGCTACCGACCAGCTATGGCTCGAACCCGCAGCTCGGGTCCGTATCTGGTAGCCAGGATCGCGCTGCCACCCGGCGGCTGTCAGCAGCCAGGCCGATCAGCACCTCGTGCTCCCGGTCAGGGTCCAGACCGTGCGCCGGACGACCGGGCGCGGCCGGCGGATCACCTTCCCGCTGTAGCCAGGCCCAGGTGTCTGCCACCGTTTCCTCGACTGGCCGACAGCTCAGCCCGGCTGCATAGGCGGCGCTGACGTCGCCCGAGTGCAGTCCGGCGCCCTCACCGTCGGGAGGCAGCCAGATCGGCAACTCGATCCATGGTGCGATGCCTGCGGCCAAGATGACTTCTGGCGCTGCCCAAATCAGCCGGGCGTCGGATCCGGTGGCCGCGATGGCCGCCTCGAGCAGGCTCGCCATCGTCGCATGACCAGCCTTGCTGACGGTGTTGAACGGTCCGGCGATACCCTCGTCTGCCGCGTGCAGCAGCCACAGGGCCAGGTCACGACAGTCGATGTACTGCAGCTTCAGGTCGGCTGGCCCAGGCGAGAGTACGTCGCCGCCGCGTTCGATCCGGCGCAGCCACCATGGCATCCGCCCGACGATCTCGTACGGCCCGAGGATCAGTCCGGCCCTCGCCAGCACCGTTCGGTCGGCGCCGAATCCCACCTGTGCTGCGAGTTCGCCACCGCGCTTGGCGGCTGCGTAGTCGTCACCCGCCTCGCTTGTGGCTTTCCCGTCGACGACCGGTCCTGACTCATCGAGCCCGATCGCCGGCGGCCATTCGTAGACCGACCGGCTCGACACATAGCCATAATGACCTGCTCGGCCCGCCAGCACGGTGGCCGAGTCGAGGACGACACGGGGCGCACCGCTCCACGTGTCGATGACCGCGTCCCAGGTCGTGTCGCCCAGCACGGCCCGCAACGCGTCCGGATCGGTACGATCGGCGTGCAGCGCCAGCGCTCCCGATGCCGAGGGTCCGCTCACTCCGCGTGTCAGCGTGGTGACCTCGTCACCCCGCTTCAGTGCCTCTTCGACGACCGCACGTCCGACATGGTGGGTTCCGCCGAGTACCAGTAGTCTCATGGCACTCATGCTGCCCGCCCAGAACGCTGCTGCGTGCGGCGTTCATCATGGGCGTAGCCGCGTGTCGACCAGCACGCAGATGCGTACCCGGCGGACGTCCCTGAGCTAGGCACCGCTCCCTTTGCTCAGGCGTGCTAGACCAGTGCTCATGACGGACTTGCCGGTGCAGCGGTTCCCTTGCTCGGATGGCGTTGAGCTGGCATGGTGCGCGGTCGGGTCCGGTCGGCCGTTGGTGTTGCTGCACGGACTCATGGGCAGCGGGGCGGCGCTAGCCAGTCAGGACCTCGTCCCTGTGCTTTCCCGGCACGGTTACCGGGTCATCATGCCCGATCTGCGCGGACATGGCGACAGCGGCCGCCCGCACGATCCCGCCCGTTACCCGCCCGACATCCTCGCCGATGACATGCTGGCGTTCATCGGTCACCTCGGGCTCGACGACTACGACCTGGGCGGCTATTCCATGGGCGGCAAGCTCGTACTGCGCCTGCTGGCCCGTGGCGCCCGCCCGGCCCGTGCGGTCGTGGGCGGGCAGGGCCTTGATGCACTCGGCGCCGAGAGCGACCGGACCAACGGACACCGACGGGTACTGGCCGCCGTTGCCGGCGGCGCAGCGTTGTCAGCCGGGTCGCCCGAGGCGGCCATGGCGGACTGGATCAGGCAGAGCGGAGTTGACGCGCGGGCCGTGGAGCTGGTCCTCGGTAGTCTCCTGGCTACGCCCGCCGAGGCGTTGCGCCGGGTTTCCTCGCCCACGCTGGTCATTGTCGGCGACCAAGACAGCCGCGGCACGTCGGCGGAGTCACTCGCAGCCTTGCTGCCGCACGGGCGGCTCGTCCTGGTGCCAGGCGACCACGTCACCGCCCTCGCCGCGCCGCAGTTCGCGGCGGCGGTTCTTGAGTTTCTGGGAGATTGTGGCGACTGCGGGTGCGAGCAGCCCGGCGTTTAAGCGCGACCTGCGGGTCGCCCCTTCCTGGCGACCCCGCACCAGGCTGTGACTCGCGGCGGGCTGAGCAGGCCAGGCTCGGGACGCCACTGCTGCGGCTGGACCAGGCCGGGTTCAACGAGGTCTAGGCCGTCGAAGAAGTGCGTGATCGCGGCGCGGTCGCGCATGGTGGCCCTCGGTCCGCTCATGCGCTCGTTGACGCGCCTGGTCATCTCCGCGATCTGCGCCGCACGAATGTCGCTCGCCGGGTGCGCGAGCACAACGTAGCTGCCCTCGGCCAGCCTCTCCACCAGCGCGGTAACGATGCCGTAGGGGTCGTCGCCATCGGGAATCAGATGCAAGATGATCAGGAGCATCAGCGCGATGGGCCGGCTGAAGTCCAGCGTCTTCGCGGCGGCCCGGAGAATGGCCTGTGGGTCGCGTAGGTCAGCATCCAGGTAGGCGGTCGCCCCCTGAGGGGTGCTCGCCAGCAGCGCCCGGGCGTGCGCCAGCACTATCGGGTCATTGTCTACATAGACAATCCGAGCGTCCGGCGCAGCGGCCTGGGCTACCTCGTGGGTGTTGCTGGCCGTAGGCAAGCCGGTGCCGATGTCCAGAAACTGCCGAACCCCGCACTCCGTGGCGAGGAACCGCACCGCCCGGGCCAGGAACGCCCGGTTAGCCCGAACGTCGGTGACAATCCCGGGGTTGGCAGTTATCGCTTGCTCGGCTGCCTCGCGGTCAGCGGCGAAGTTGTCCTTGCCGCCCAGCCAGTAGTTGTAGACCCGCGCGGAATGCGCGTGCTGGGTGTCGAATCCCGGAGCCTGCGCCTCGGCAGGTAAGCCCGCTGTCGACGCCCCGGTCTGTTCTGACACACGTGCGATGCTAGCTCCCCCTATAGCGCCTCGGCGATGAGTAGCGCGGGCCGAGCGCGGGCCACCGGCTTCTGTCTCAGCGGACGCTCCCACGCCGTCGGGACCTCACGGTCCGGCGAAATCGGTCACGGCTGCTCCCACCGGAATTGCGTCATGGTCGAGTGGCCCGCCCTTTTCGCGCCACATCTCGTAGGCGATTTCCCTGGTGATCTGTCCGTCGCGGAGTTCGAAGCAGTGAACCAGGCGGACGTTCATCGTGGTGCCGACCGGGAACGGCAAGTTGGGCATTTCGTTGCCGACGACGTCAGCCTCAGCGACCAGGTCGTCGAAGACGAAGTTGCCGGAGGCGAATCGGCGCAGGTTGGTCATCTTCCGGAAGGCCAGTGTGCGGAAGATCCCCAGGTAAGCATCTTTGACTTCCTCGGCGCTGGTGTAGATCAGTCCGCGGTTAGGGCCTTCCCAGCAGATGTCCGGGGCGTAGAGCGCGATGGCCTTGTCCACGTCGTCCGGGTTCTCGTTGTGGAAGTGAGCCGCCACGATTTCGAGGTTCCGCTGCTCAATCTCTTCCCTAGTCAGAGCTGAATCTGGAATGAACGGTGGCCGCAGGCTGTCATCGATGGCCATCCTTGCTGATCCCCTTTCCCGAGAGAACCGGTGCGCCATAAGCCCGAGGTGCGCCATCGTGGCGGCGAAGTCGGGCACGCTGCTACCCCCGTCCCTGCCCGACCCATCCCGTCACCGGCACAGGGATCATTGCCGGGCGCCGCACCCTCAACTTCTCGCGCCACACCATGAATCTCAAGAGCTAGCGAGACTTCCTAGGCCACAGGCTGCGCGTCCTGGGGCTGGATTAGCCGGCTGCCGGGACCGTCCGACGCCTGCTGGCAGCTCGTGCTCAGCGCTCGGGCCGTTGCAGCAGCCGCCCGTAGCAGCGGGCCCGACTCGAGACCGCGCCGGGCATACGCCCCGTCAGAAAGGACCAGCGCCGACTTGCGGTCGTTGGGCAGGGTGCCGACCACAGGCAGGCCAAGCGCGCGCGAGAGCTCTGCCGCGGTAACCGGCCCATGACCGATGACCAGCAGGCCAACGGGACCGGCCAGGCCGCCCTTCAGCTGGGTGAGCATCTCGACTCGCGGCCGGGCGGCTGCAGCCTGGCGCAGCGTTGGCCTCAGCACGAGCACGACCTGCCCGGCTACGTGGAGGATTTGCTCCTGGCCAGGGCCGCCGTCCAGGCGCCCGCAATCGGCGAGCACGCACGTTGACTGCGCCGCGAGCGCCTCTGCGAGCAGGTGCCATGTCATGCGCAGCGGAGGGGCGTGTCGAGGGTCAGCGAGGCCCGGAAGGACTCGGTGCATGCCGAGTTCGTCGAGCGCGAGGAGCTGACCCGCGACCGCCTCGGTTGCGGCTTGGACCGTCGTTGCCTCGTACGCCACGTTCAGCAGCCCGCGGGTGGCTGGAACGTGCCCGGCAAAATAGCCGGCGAGCACATCGCCACCGGATGGGTCTGTCTCCGCGACCAGCACCGAGCCCGGCCAGGTCATGGCGAGCGCGAGCGCGGCGGTCGTGACACCTGGTGACCCGCCCGCTGACAGCAGCGCGCATACGGTCATCGCGCCGCCCGCTTCGTGATAACGAGGCCGAGCTGCCCCGTCGAGTCCTGCTGCACAACAGCGGCCCCGGCGCTGGCAGGCACGAGCACATCGACGACAACGTCGCCATCCTGGTTTGGCATCGCGCTGACAGCGAGGACAACGCCGGCGACCGGCGACGTCAGGCTGTCGTTCGGCGTGCCGCCCGAGCTGTCCTCGCCGATGACTCCGGGCGTGGCAACCAGCATGACGTGGTCGCCTGGCACGAGCCCGCTCGCGAGCAGCGCTGACGGGCGGAGGCTCACCGCGACGAGCACCTGACCTGGGGCGGGCGGAAGGCTGGTCACAAGATCAGAGGCCGCCAGCAGCATCCCTGGGTGCAGCGCGCCGGCCGCAATGAGACCGACTACCTGCCTGCTCTGCGTGGCTGAGATGTCGGAGACCCCGGTTGCCGCGAGGCTCGCAGTGCCGAGATCAGCCGCGGTGATCACCGTGCCAGCGGGGACGTCGCGCCGCACCACCAGGACCTGGACCTGGCGATTGACCCGCTGGTACATGGCCACGCTGATGAGAATGCCGAGGCCGACCAGGACGGCAGCGGCGACGATCATCACCGGACGGCGCCTGCGGGGCAGGCGCACCAGGTGGCTCGGCGCGGCGAGCCTGTCACCCCGCTGCAGGGCGACGGTATCGGTCTCAGGGAAATAGACGGTGCCAACCGAGCCCTGGCTCCGTTCGTCGTTCATGCTCAGTCTCCGCTACCGACGCTCTCGGCCTGGGCGATCGTCAGCTCGATCGTCGTGGTCCTGGTGATCGGCCCGAGCGTGCCGCCGGTGCTGCCTGTGCCGGTCCACGTCGCACTCCAGGTGACGCTGACCGAGATGCTGAACTCGTTGCCAGGCTGACCTGCGGAGGGCCGCGTATACAGGTGCGTGCAGTCTGATTGCTGACTGCCGGCGAGCTCGCTCGGGTTATAGGGCGTGCCCGGCGCCGGACAGGAAAAGCTGGGCTGCCCGTCGCCGGGGTTGATGACCAGCGGCCCGGGCTTCGCAGTGACCGTCGCCGACAGACCGGCCTGCGTTACCGTCCTCGACAACGTCTGGTAGTCCGCAGCGCCGATCCAGAACCACTCGGGTAGACCGACAAGACCGTCGCGACCGGACGGCGGTGCGGTGCCGACGGACAGAGCAGGCGGCGATAGCTCGGCGTAAGCCTCGTCAGCAAGGTCCTGAGTGGTCAGGCTGCCCCCGTTGGCGAACAAGGTGGCGGCAAAGTCAGAGAAGTACTGGTCCGGGCAGTCCTGGACCAGGTAGATGTAGCCGGGCGGCGCGTCGTACTGGGCCGCGACGGAGGGGATCATCAGGTACATCTGCACGGCCTCGGCCAGCGTGTAGTACGTGCAAACGTCGACAACGCTGCCAGCGCTGGCGCTGCCAGCGTCGCCCCCCGCACCGCACTGGACGGCCCACGCCTCGCCTCCGACGTTGTAACCACTGCAACTGGCTCCGCCCGCGGCGCTGGCCGATGGCGCGCTGCTCATCATCGCCACGGCGCCACCCGCCGCTAGCGCGAGGACGAGAGTCGCGGCTGCAAGAAGCCTGCCTAGCCGGTGCATGTGTCCCCCACGAAGGTGACTTGCTCGACGAGCCAGCGCCCGTTGATCAGGCTCAGCGATGCATACAGCTCCTGCTGCGCCGAGCCGACCGTGCCTGGCAGAAGATCACCGGTCTTAGCATCCGCGAGGCCGTCGTGGCTGTCGTCCTGACAGTCCTTCACCAGGGCCGTCTGCTCGCCCTTGATGACTCCCAGCGTGACCGACTGGATGTGCTCCACGCTGGCACCCCAGCTGACCTCATGCTTCGCCCATGCGGCTTGCATGCCCGTGATCATGTAGCTGATGTAGTTCGGATCGGCGTACGCGGCGAGGATGGTCCGTGCCGCGGCCGCGTTACCGGCCTTCTCGGCCCGGCTTGACGCCGGCCAGAAGGCCAGGTACGCCGCGATCACCGTCTGCCGCGGTGATCGCGGTACGGCTGGCCGGGGTGCAGGCGCAGCCGCCGCGGAGCTTGACTGCTTGGCCGGGAGGCTAACCGGTCGAATGCCGGCACCGCACGCTGCCAGTGATGCGGCAGCGGTGAGTGCGGCCGCGCCCCGGCACAGGAAAGCCGGCGACGGTCGATCCCACCGCGGCGTCCTCATGCCCATGCCGTGCTCCCGAGCTCGCTGATGTGCTTGGCCGGCGCCTCGCGCCAGGACACGAGCAGCAGTCCCGCCGAGTCGCGTCGTCACACCACGACGATGGTGGCGACCGTAGCGAACAAGGTGCCGACCAGCGTTAGGGGCGTGTGAGCGGTGGGTGAGTCGGCGAGTGATGAGCAGTACCCCGGTGTCGACGTAGTTGCTGGTAGCGCTGCTGATGACGCCGCGAGTTAGCTCGGTTGCTCGGGTGAATTGCGATCTAAGTAGTCGGTGCGCTGGCGTGCTGCGCCTTAGCGTGGCCGCTAACGATTTCTCGCGGGCGGAGTAAGGGCGAGTGGACTTCAGGATCCTTGGCCCAGTCGAAGTGTGCGGCGATGACGCGCGACCACTCGTCCTCGCCCAACGGCTCGAGCGCCGACTGGTAGCCGAACTGGTTCTGCGCGCCCGCCAGCCGTGCTCCCGGCCCAGCCTCATCGCGGCACTATGGGGGGACAGTCCGCCTTCTGGTGACGGGAGAAGCGCGCTGCGCTCGCTCGTCCATGCGACCCGACGCGCGCTCGGACCATACTCGAAGCGGCTCGAAACCCGACCCCCCGGCTATGCGTTACAGGCCGGTGATGACGAGTGCGACCTGGCGGCGTTCCGCAGCCTTGCCGATCGCGGCCAGGCTGCGCTGGACGTCGGAGACTCGCCGTCGGCTGCGAGCCTGCTGGGCGCTGCGCTACGGCTGTGGCGGCAACCCGAGCTAGCCGACCTCCCCGCCACGTCGGCGCGGGCACGCCTGCTCGATGAGTTCCGTGCGGCCAGGGCCGCTCTGGTCGATGCGCGGCTGGCGCTTGGCCAGCACCGGGGCGTGCTGCCGGATCTGCGCGCCATGGTGGCCGAGGACCCGCTGCACGAGCACAGCTGGGCACAGCTCATGATCGCCTTGTACTGCGCCGGATCACGCGCCGAGGCGCTGGCCTGCTACCGGGAAGTGCGCACTGTGCTGGCCGTCGGCCATGGCATCGATCCTGGACCCGAGCTCCTCGACCTGCACGCCCGGATCCTCAGGGATGATCCGGCCCTGCTGCCGCGGCTCCACCTGCCGCGTCAGGCCGAGTTCACCGCGACCGAGCTGAACATCAACGGCTCCGGCAGGCCGCTCGACGCGGAGAGCCACCGATGAGCGCGATGCGGCCGTCCCGGACGGTAGAGGAATTACTCACTAAGTTGGCTGCTGTCCTGCTCGGGACCCTCATCGTGCTGGTCCTCTGCACCTGGCTGGCGCTGCGGTTCGGAGCCGCAGTCGACCACCGGCCACCGCCCGCCGGCAATCCGTTGGCCGCCGTGATCTCGCTCGCCGCCGGCGCGACCACCTGGCCCGGGCCGGGCGCGTCGGCGGCAGCCGCCGCCGAGACCGCGCTGGTCATCGTCGTCGGCGTCGTCGTTGCCCGGCACCAGTTCGGACCACGCCGTCGCCTCACCGTCGACGCGGCGGTACGGCACATGGCTTCCCGGCGTGACCACGCCGCATTCTCCGGCGAGCGGGCAACCGCGGCGGCGACCCGGCTCGGGGTGCAGGGCACGGTGCCGGGCGTGCGTATCGGCGTCGCCCTGAACACGGGCAAGCCGGTGTACGGCAACTGGGAAATGACGCAAGCCGATATCTGGGGCGCCCGGCGCGGCAAGACCACCTCGCGCGTTGTTCCGGCCATTCTCGATGCCCCGGGCGCCGTCGTGGCGACGTCGAACAAGCGCGACGTCGTCGACACGACCCGGACGTTCCGAGCGGATAGCGGGCCGGTCTGGGTGTTCGATCCCCAGGCCGTCGCGACGGAACCACCATCGTGGTGGTGGAACCCGCTGAGCTATGTCACAACGCTCGACAAGGCTGCGCGGCTGGCGGCCGTGCTCGCTCACGCCGCCCGTCCTGTCGCCGCTCGCCAGGACGCTTTCTTCGACCCCAAGGGCGAGCAGTTGCTTGCCTTCCTGTTGCTCGCGGCGGCAACTGGCCATACGCCCATCACGACCGTGTTCGAGTGGACGGCCGACCCGACCGAGGTCATGCCGGTCGACATCCTGCGCGCGGCCGGCTACGACCTGCCTGCTCAGGCGGTACAGGGTGTGATCAACTCTCCCGAAAAGCAGCGTGCGGGTGTGTACGGGACCGCGGAGAAGATCGTTAGCTTCCTGGTCAATCCGGCTATCACGGAGTGGGTTACGCGGGGCGCGGCGGCCCGCAACCGACCGGAGTTCAGCCCGCAGGACTTCGTTGCCGGAGCCGGCACGCTTTATCTGCTGTCCAGGGAAGGCCAGGGCAACGCGGCACCGCTAGTGACGGCGCTCACGGTCGCCACCGTCGAGGCCGCGGAAGAGCTCGCTACCCGCAGCCCGGGCGGGCGGCTGCCAGTCCCCTTGCTCTGCGTCCTGGACGAAGCAGCCAACGTCTGCCGCTGGAAGGATCTGCCCGACCTGTACAGCCATTACGGATCGCGCGGCATCGTGTTGATGACGATGCTGCAGAGCTGGGCGCAGGGAGTGGCCGTGTGGGGTGAGGAGGGGATGACGAGGCTTTGGTCCTCGGCAAGCATCAGAGTTTATGGCGGCGGAGAGGTAGACCCTTGCTTCCTCGGTAACCTGAGCCAGCTCATCGGCGACTACGCTCCGCGGGCCACCAGCGTGAGCGTCCAGCGCGGGCGAGCCGGCAGCACGTCAACGACGACCGCCACGCGAGTTGAGCGGATTCTCGAGGTCAGTGACCTCGCTGCCCTGCCGATGGGGCGGGCCATACTCTTTCCCTCCGGCAGCCGGCCCATCCTCGTGCGGACCGAGCCCTGGTATCGCGGACCGCACGCTGAGCGAGTGCGCACGACCCGCGGTCGCGAACCGGTCCTCGATGGCTGGGCAGGCTACGACCTACGCACCCGCGACACAAGACAGCCGGACGAGCACGTCGACGGCCACACTCCGGTTGGCCTTCGAGCAGACGCCGCGGCCGGACAGTACGGGCGACGCGCTACCGGTGCGTCGGTCGGCGTCCCGCCCGATGGCGTGAACCTGGCGAGTCTGGCTCGCGAGCCGACCACCCCGGCCTGCTCCGACCTGGAGTCTTGGGTCCAGGAGGTCCTGGCTCAGGTGGTACGCCGCCGACTTGGCGGCCACCTGACCTGGTGCCCTGAGTGGTACCGGCACGCCGAGGCAACGATGCGGCTGATGTCGCTCTGGAAGGAGTGGGAACGGGCCCGCAGCGAGGGCACGATGTCGAACTGGTGGCTGGACCACTGCGACCCGCACCTGGCGGTGCTGATGTCACGAGACAACGGGCCGTTCATGGCGTGCACAGAGAAGGAGCACCGGCCGCTCGGCCCGCTCCCGGTGGTGCCGAACGGGCTAGGCCGGTAACGCCTGTATCAGGCCGAGGCGGATGGCCGCCGCGACCGCCTCGCTGCGTGTTCGCACGTTCAGCTTGGCCAGCACCGCGGACACGTGATGGTCGACCGTGCGCGGCGAAACGACCAGGCGCGCTGCGATCTCCGCGTTACGCATCCCGGCGGTCAGCAACTGGAGCACCTCCCACTCGCGCTGCGTGAGGCTGAGCGGATATGCGGGCGCAGTCGCCCGCCGGTCGCCTGGCACGGCACGCTCACCGAGCGCCCGGAGTTCCCTGCCGAGCGCCGCCACCGCCGCGCGCGCACCGAGACCGCGCAGCACGTCGGTTGCCGCGCGCAGAGCGGCCACGTCGCCGGATCCCGACACCGCAAGCGCGGCCTCGTAGGGGCTGCCTTGCTGCTGCCACCACTGCGCCGCCCCCTGCCAGTCACCGGTCAGCAGCAGGCGGAACGGCTCGGGCAGGGAATCCGCGCTTTGCTCGTCAGCGCTTTGCTCGTCAGCGCCTTGCTCGTCCGCGCCCGCCCGCCACCACCAGCAGCGCAGCTCCAGGACGCCGAGCGGATCGCGCTCAGCCGCCGGGCCCTCGGGAATCGTTTCGGCCAGCACGTCGGTGAGCCGACCCTCGAGCCACGCAGCCTCAGCGACCGCCGCGGCCACGGCCAGGCCTAGGTGCTCGGTCGTCGGCAGCTTCGCCAGGCGGCGCGCTTCCTCGAGCAGGGCCCCGTAGCCCGGCTCGCCGCGCCGCGCCCAGATCCTCGCCTGCACCAGCAGCGCACTACAGCGGCTCGGCGCGGGTGACGGCCGCGGCCGGGCGACGACGGCAGCCGCAGCTCGGGCGGCCTCATCCCACCGACCCGCCGCCAGGTCGGCCTGGATCTGGAACGCCTCCAGCTGGTCTAGCCACAGCTCCTGCCCGTGCTCGCGGCTGTAGGCCATCGCGGGCACCAGGTACCGCTCGAGCAGATGCCACTCGCGGCGCACGGTGAGCATCCAGCACAGGTGCATGTATGCCCGGGTCACGCCAGTACTGTCACCAGCTTGCTCGGCCAGGTGTCGGCTGCGCTCCAGTTTCTGCACGCCCGCGAGCTCACCGCGCTCGATCTCGATAGTCCCGATGTTGGCGAGCCCGTTGTAGACCGCCTCCGGGCAGCCAACCTCCTCGCCCAGCCTGATCGCCCGCTCGCTGGAGCTGATCGCGTCCGGATGGCGCGCCACCGCGTAAGCGCCGGACAGGTGCACGTAGGCCAGCGCGAGCTCCGCAGTGGGCGGCAGCTGCTCAAGGACTGCGACCGCCCGCCGGGCAGCGGCCAGCCCGTTCGCGTGACTCCCGTTTCGACCGAAGTGCCGGGCGAGCTGCACGAGCGTCCGCCCCTCGGCTAGCAGGTCGCCCACGGTCTGGTAGATCTCGACCGCCTCGCTGAGACTCGCGATCGCCTCAGTCCCCAGCGCTGTCAGATACGACTCCGCGGCGAACGCTTCGAGCAGGCCGGCTCGTTCGTCGGGTGCCAGCCGCCCGGCAGATCGCAACGCTCGCCTGTAGAGGTCCGCCGCTTCACGGTGCGCCCCCAGCTTCGCAGCCGCCTTCGCCGCGGTTGGCGCGTACCGCAGCACGGCCGCGTGGTCGCCAGCCGCCTCGGCGTGGTGCGCCATCCGGGCCCAGTCGGGCTGAGCGTCTTCGTTTCCCGTGAGGATCAACAGCGCTCTGGCGTGCAGCATGGCGCGCCGACCGGGCGGGAGCGACTCCTCGATCACCAGCCGCGCGATCTCGTGTCGGAACGCGACACGCCCGTCCAGCGCCGTGAGCATGCCCGAGCCGATGCACTCATCCAGGCTCGCATGCTGCACGCTCCGGGGTGCCGTCTGCAGCGCCTCCAGCATCCAGCTCTCCAGGTGGCCTGGCACCACCGCCGCGGCGTCGATGAGGTCGCGTGCAGGTCCGCCCAGCTTCGCGGCCCGCGCCAGGACTGCGTCCCGGACCGAATTCGGGATCTCTCCGGCGCCCCCCGCGAGCACCTCGGTCACGAAGAAGGGATTGCCCGCCGTGCGCTCGTACAGCGTCGCCGGATCCACGCCTGCCGGACCTGCGAGCGCGGCCACGGCCGACTCGGACAGGCTCGGGACCGCGACGCGCGTCACCTGACATCCGTCCCCCGGCAGCTCACCGACGACGACGCGCAACGGATGCGCGCGGTCGAGCTGGTCGTCGCGGTAGCTCAGCACCAGCAGCACGGGCACCGTGTCTATGCGACGGGCCAGCAGCCGGACCACATCGAGCGTCGCCTCGTCCGCCCAGTGGGCGTCCTCGATCACGACGACCGTGGGGCCGCCGATCCGCAGCTCAGTCAGCAGCGTCGCGGCGACGTCGAACGCCTTGCCGCCGCTCGCGACGCGCTCGGCGAGAGCACCGCCAGCCGAGTCAGCCAGTTCCAGCAGCGGCCCGAGCGGCCGCGGTGTGAACAGCGGATCGCAGGCAGTCCAGAAGAACCGCGCGGAGCCCGCCACCCGGTCCGCGAAATGACGCAACAGCGTCGTCTTGCCTATCCCAGCCTCGCCGGTCACCAGCACAGTTGCGCCGCGAGAGCCACTGATCACGTCCGCAAGGGACGCTCGCAAGCCGCCTAGCTGCTCCGCTCGCTCCAGCAGCCCAGCGGCGTCTGTATGCGCCAATCCCCACCCACGCTGAAACTCGCGTAACACTCGCCTTCCCCCAGGGCAGCGTTACGTCCCCAATCAGGCGTTACCGGTGCGCCGCACATGGCCAACTCCAGCCAACCGCGAGAGCGGGTGCGCGGTTCTGAGTTACCGAGGCCGGGCGGCGCTGAACTGCAGTATAGGCAGAACCACCTAGAAACCGGGAGAACGCAAGGCTCCTGATTTACTGACAAGTAACGAGGTCGCCAGGCCCTCGTGCATTTCGTCCGGCCGCGGCCAGTCCGGCTCAGCGCCGGCGGCCTTATGGTGGCCGCTGATTCCCGGCTGCTGCGCGAGCCGCCGCGCGGATTTTTTCCGCGTCCGATGGGGGTGCCCGACCGTAAAAGATAGGCAGATCTGCCCATGCGCCTAGCCGGGCCGGATTCATAGGGTTACCCCACGGGAGGGGCGGCCCCCATGAACTTGGCAGACCGGCACGCACCACTGCGGCCAAGCCTGCGGCACGTTCCTGCCCTGGCACCAGCGACGCTCGGTGCCCACTGATGGACCAGTGCGACCAGTGCGGTGCATCGCTGGAGTCGGGCGACCTGTTCTGCGGGGAATGCGGGGCCCCGCTGGCGGGGTGCCCGGCCTGCGGCGCACCCACGGTGCCCGGCAAGCGGTTTTGTACCGCGTGCGGGCACGCGCTGGCGGGCGCGGCGCAGCCGCAGCGGCCTACCGGTCCGCTGGTGCTGGCCGCGCCTGCCGCGCTGGGCGGTCGCGGAAAGGTTGCACCGGTCGCCGAGCGGCGGGTGTGCTCGGCTGGGCGAGGAGGCAGGCGTCCCCGGTCTCGCAGACCGCTCGCCGCCCGAATGGCATGGGAGCTCAGCGACACGGCCGCCACTCTCGAGTTGCTCGGCATGGTAGACGCTCGCCAGCCCGGCCAGCTCCCGAGATTGCTCATCGCCGAGCGTGACCTCGCCTGCGCCCGCGTTGCCGGGCGCGACGCCGCGGGCACGGCGGGAGACTCCTTCACTGCTGCCATCCGCGGGCTGCGCGAGCGCGGCACGCCGTACCACCTCGCGCATGGGCTGCTCGACCACGCCGACTACCTCGGCGAAGCCGGGGACACCGAGGCAGCGGCCCAGGCCGTCGACGAGGCCCACGGCATCGCTGAGCGCCTGGGCTGCCAGCCCATGCTCGACCGAATCGACAGCATGGCCAGTACGCCGCCGCATGTCCCGGTCGGCCGGCTCGATCCGGCCCGATAGCTGCGTCAGGCGGGGCAGTCACACCTGCGTGGTCGGCGATACGAGTGCTCGACGTGGACTAGCTATCAGCGAACCTAACGAGCGCGTCCGGCTGCTTCACCATGACTGTTCGGTCCCTGACCTCGATCCAGCCTCTCCGCTCGAACCCGCGGAAGGCTATGTTGACACTCTGCCGCGTGCTGCCGAGGCGGCGTGCATACTCCTCCTGGGTCAGCTGCTGCCTGATGACGCCGTCGCCGCCTCGTGGCTGGCTCAGCAGGAGCTTGGCGACCCGGCGCGGCAGGTCCAGGAAGACCAAGTCGGACGTCGCCTCCGTGAGTCGCCGGAGGGTAGCCGCGATGGCGCTGGCCATGGCCTGGCCGACGGCAGGGACGCGAGCGCAGACTGCCTGGACGGTCTCGCGCGGGATGAACAGCAACTGGCTTTCGACCGCGATCTCCATGTCAGCGGACCGCGGACCGCCGTCGGCGACGCTGACTTCACCGACCGTTCCGCCCGGCCCGACGACCGTGAGCGTGAGCTCAGATCCGTCGGCAGCCCGGGCGATGACCTTGACCTCGCCGGAGATGATGACGATCAGCGTGTCGCCGGGATCGCCCGTCGTGAATACGATCTGGCCACGGCGAAACGTCCGCAGCCGCGACGCTGCCACCAGCGGCTCTAGATCCGCGGGTGACACCGCGCGGAACAGTTCGGTCTTGCGCAGAACGTCAATGACGTCAGTCGCCATCGGCTGCCCCCTTCGGTGTTGCCTGGCTAGCCGCGGCCGCGGCGCGTCTTGCTTCAGACGGCATCAGGTGGGGCCGCTTACTCGGCAGCGGCTCGGAACCCGCGCGGAGCCCAGCCATCGTAGGAATCGTCTTCGTTAAGAGCGACTTGGCCAGTTCGCCACGCTCCCGCGTGAGCTCGCCGAGGTTACGGACCGGCACCCGCAGGCGACGGGAAAGCCACCAGTGAACATCGCGGCCCCCCGCGCATCGATCAGCGCCTCCTGCCCCGCAGTCACGGGGCATTAAGACCACAACTTAGTGCTTTTCGAGCCGTCTTCAAGCACGTTGTCTCATGGTCCTGCAGCATGGCGCCTCGCTGGGTACCGAGCCCCATTTGACCTGGCCTCTACTACGTCATACGATGCACCGTATGGCGAGGCAAGGGCGCGGGGACGACGGCCTGGCGCGCTTTGGAGAGCCCGGCGTGCTGGTGCTGCTCTCACTCAGCGACGGCGCCAAGCACGGGTACGCGATCACTGTCGACGTGCTCGAGCAGACGGGCATCCGCCTCGGCCCTGGCACGTTGTACGGCTCGCTCACCAAGCTGGTCGAGCGTGGGCTGATCGAGGCGGAGCCGAGCGACGACCGTCGTCGTCCCTACCGGATCA
Organism: Streptosporangiaceae bacterium; assembly: GCA_030041275.1. Classification (GTDB taxonomy): domain Bacteria; phylum Actinomycetota; class Actinomycetes; order Streptosporangiales; family Streptosporangiaceae; genus JAJYUU01. Next base: position 34,575 of record JASHOE010000344.1, on the reverse strand, counting down.
CCGCCGCCGGGCAGGCCGCGCTCGCCAGCCAGCTGGCGAGCTGGTCCCGGATCGTCGCAGCAGGTGAGCTGCGTCTCGGAGGTGTCGGGTGATTCGGTTCCTGGTAGCTCTCTTCCCGAGGGCATGGCGCCGAACTTACGGCGAGGAGTTCGCCGCGCTGCTCGAGCAAACCCGGCTGACCCCCCGTGCAGTCGCCGACGTCCTGGCGCAGGCGGCCCGGCGGCACGCCAGCGTTCATCGCTTCTGGCTCGCGGTTGGCGCTGCCGTGCTGGCGTCGGCGGCGGTCGAGATCTTCGCGAAGAGGACAGGCCTGACCGCCAACATTCTGTGGCCGCCGAGCGGCCTGGCTCGGGCGGCGGCGCTCCTCGTCCTTCTCGTTCCCTGGGTTGCGCTAGCCGTCTGGGCTCGTCGAGACCGAGCCCAGCGCGACGCGGCGCGCAGGTGACCGGAGCCGGCGTGCGCCGCGTCGGCGTCCGGACGGCCGGCTACGGGCTCAGCGCGGTAGCGGCGCTCTATCTGGTCGGCCGCGGCGTAGCCGAGTTCTTCGTGATCGATTACGCAAACCCCGCCAGCTACCAGCAGAGCTGGGGAGGTCCGAGTCTGGTTGGCGTCTTCCTCGTGCACAGCGGGCCGGGCGCTGCGATCGTCTGCCTGGGCGCGGCATATGCGTGGCGGTGGCGGCGATCGCGCCAGTCACGGCTGCCCGGCAGCGGATGAGCGTTATATATAGCGGAGGTCGCGCGCACGCGTCAGCGCCCCTGCGAGCTGTTGTCGGCACTCGTCATGATCGTCCGCCTGCCACGCTCGAGACGCTTCCTCGAGCGGCCAGCGGACATCGCTAACCAAGCCCTGCGCCCCGAAGTCGAGCAGCGCGCGCGCCGCGCCGATGGCGTCGGCTAGTCGGCCCGCGTCGAGGTGCACGGCGAGAAGCGGCCACTGACAGACCCACCAGCTCAGGGAGTCAACTCGGTTGCTCGGCCCGGCCAGGTCCCGAACCTGGTCGGCCAGCGCGATCACATCCGCGGGTCGCCGGTCGCGCCAGGCCAGCCACGCCAGGCAGGCTGCTACCTCGGCCGTGTACTCCGAGCCCGGCAAAGCCTTCGCTGCTGTCATGGCGCGCGGCGCGAGGCTGCGCACTGCTTCGACATCGTGCCCCCTGATCGCCGTCAGGGTGAGGTCGAGCAGACTGTGCGCAAGCAGGTGGCTCTCACCGATCCGTTCAGCGATCGTCAGGGATTTCTCAAGCTGCATGCGCGCGGCTGGCAGATCGCCCTGCAGTTGCAGGAGGCGTCCGACGAAGTAGGTTGCGTAGCCGAAGTCTTTCTCCTCGCTGCCGCGCGCCGCTTCGGCACTCTGGCGCATCGTCGTAATGTCCGTGTCGTCGACGCGGAACTCGTTCTTCGCCACCCGCGCCAGCGCGAGATACATGTAGAAGGCGTGCCGCCTGGCGGGGCTGCCGCGCGCCTCAGCCAGCGGCCGGGCAGCGTCGAGGGTCGCCAGAGCGAGATCTGACTCACCGTGCATCACGTGCATCCCGGCCCGGCCATCGATCATCAGCTCCAGCCACTGGTCGATGCTGACCTCGTCGTCGACGGCCGGCTCGTCGCCGATCAGCCGCGCGGCGGACTCGAATGCCGCGGTTGCGGCCTCGTACTCGCCGTCGGTCATCTGGACACGGCCCAGCCGGGTCAGCAGGTGAGCCCGGCGCGGATCCGACGGGGCCGTCAGCTTGAGGGCGTCCTCGAACGCCTGCCGGACCAGCCCGAGCTGGCCAGTGCGCCAGAACACGTTGGCCAGCTTGGCGTTCAAGTCTATTTCGGCGTCTGCCGGCCGAGCACCCGCGGCCCGGTCCCGCGCGACCGCCAGGGCCGCGCGGTAGCTAGCGATCGCCTCGTCGTTGGCGAAGGCATCCGTGGCGTGGTCACCGGCCATCGCCAGATACCGCATGCCGGGTTCGGCCTCCCCAGCCGCCGCAAAGTGGCCGCCAAGGACCGCGGCGACCTCCTCCAGGCGACCCGCCGACGCAGCCTCGAGCGCCCGAGCCGCGCGGCCGTGCAGCTGCCGCCGTTCAGAGCTGACGAGCCCGCTGTAGGTGGCCTCCTGGATCAGGGCATGCCGGAACGCGAGCGTCGGCTCACGCGTCCCGGTTACCGGGCGCAGCAACTCCCTATCGCGCAGCTCATCCACGGCGGAAGCCAGGGAGGCGCAATCAACACACACCGCCGTCAGCAACGACTCAGGGAACTCGGCGCCGAGGACCGAGGCAACACGCACGACGTCTCGGGCCGATGGGCTCAGCCGGTCGATTCTCGATCGGACCATCCGCTCGAGTACGTGTGGCGTCGCGAGGACCGATCCCTCACGAAGCTTCCACAGCCCGTCCTCGAGCACGACGGCCCCGGAGTCGCGTAGCGACGACAGCCGTTCCTCCACGAATAGCGGATTGCCGTCTGCGCCGGACAGGATGGCGTCGAGAACATCCGGACCAGCCGGCTCGCCCACAAGTGCGGTCGCGAGCTCCCGCTCCGCCGCCGCAGCCAGCGGCCCAAGGTCGAGGCGGAGAACTTCTTGTCCCGCGGCGAGCGACCGGTCCAGCTCCGCGACCTCTGGCCCCGCGTCGGGTCGCCGCGTAGCGAGTACCAGCAGTTGGCGGCCCGCGGTCAGCGCGGCGAGGTGCGCCGTCAGGCGAAGCGAGGTGGGGTCGGCCCAGTGCAAGTCCTCCAACACGAGGACGGTGGGGCCAGCCGCCACCAAGCGCGCGACGAGCGATCGCACTGCGGCGAACATAGCCCGCTGGACGTCGCCGGGACTGCGCCGATCCTCGGTCATGCCAACGGGCAGACCCATAAGCCGCGCCAGTTCGGGCCGCAGGCTCTCCGCGTGGACTACGGTGAGAGCCCGGTCCAGGGCAGGCCGCAGCTTTGCGGCAGGCTGGTCGGGCGCTACGCCAACCCATCCGGCGAGCAGCTGCTGATAAAGCCCGTATGGCGTGGCCGACGCGTAGGAGGTGCTCCGCCCTTCCAGCCACAGTGCCGACTTGGCGCGCGCCGCACCGGTGCGCGCGACGAGGTGCTGGTGCGCCTGCTGAACCAGTCTGGTCTTGCCCAGCCCCGCCTCTGCGGTCAGCACGACGACCGAGCCGCGACCCGCCAGCATGGCCGCCACCGCGGTTTCCAGCGCGACAACTTCACTCTCCCGGCCGATCAGCCGACTGCGCTGAAGTCCCGGCGGGCGGCTCGCCGCGTGGGCTCGAGGGCTGCCCAGGTACGTTGCGGTGATCATGCCCGCCTGCTGCCCGAGCGGAACCGCTGCGTTCGCGCCCCAGGTGAACACGTGCCGCGTGGCGGCGTACGTGGCCGGGCCTACCAGAACACCACCGGGCCGTGCAGCCGACTGCAGCGCGGCGGCGGTGCTCACCGCCTCGCCGATCGCTGCATACTCGACCGCCGCACCTGCCCCCACCGGGCCGAGCACGGCTGGACCGGTCTCCACTCCGATCTGCAACGCAGGTGGGCCGTCAGCCACGCCGGTCATCGCCGAGATGGCGCGGAACGCCGCACGCACCGCACGTTCGGGATCGTCCTCGTGCGCCTGCGGCGCGCCGAACATAGCCTGCAGACCGCTGCCAGACACCGAGGTCACGGTCCCGTCCAGCGCTTCGACCTCGCCGATCACGGTGGCCAGTGAGACGCCAACGATCTCGCGGACACCTTCAAGGCCGACCTCGCCGACTAGCCCAGGAGGCGTCGATACGCCGGCGAACAACATGCTGATGGTTCGCAGCTCCTCCTTGACCGGCTCTGGGTCGGCCGTCCCGCTTCGCTGGCCACCCGACCGGGCAAGAGCAGCGTTGCTAGCCGCCGCGGCGTAGACCTCATCGAGCCACGGCGAGGCCGTCAGCCCCAGCTCTGCCAGTGCGGCCGCGCACCGCTCGTACGTGCGGACCGCAGCCTCGTTGAGTCCCTGCGCGAAATACGCTCGCACGAGCGCGCCTGCCGCCTCCTCGCAAGCCGGGTCGTGCTCCAGGCAAGCCCCCCAGGCCTGCGCAGCGTCTTGTGGCCCCGACCGGCCTGCGCCGTCCGCGCGGTCACGCGCCAGGGTGAGGCGGGCCTCCTGGCGGAGGTCCTCCAGTCGTTCTCGCGGCCGCAGGGCCCAGTCCGCATAGGGCTCGTCGGCTAGCAGCTCGCCGTCCTCCGCGAGTGCTGTGGCAAGCCTGTCATCGCGGTCCATGCCGGGATTCATCGCGAGGCCCGCGCGCAGAGAGTACTCGTGCGCGTCGAGGTCGGTCGCCACGGCTGGCGCCGCCCAGATGCTCTCTAGGTCGGCGTGCAACAGGCTGGCCGCGGGGCCGCCGAGATCGGCAAGCGTGCTGCGGGCCATCGACAGCGCCTTCGACACGGACCGGGCCGCTGCTCGCGGCTCCCGGCCGGCAAACAACTCCTCGCACGCGCGGTCACGGCTGACCCGACGGCCCGGGCTGACCAGAACGAACGCGCAGAGCCGCCGGGCGCTCGGTCGCTCCCACGGACCAGCCATGCGGTCACCCCTCGTGACGGCAAAAGGACCGAGCAGACGCACAGCCACGTGCTGCTCGGTCGGTTCCGCCGCCACCCGTCGCGTCTCCACCAGTCCATTGTCTTGTGCCGACGAAACCCGCGCGAACGGAAGCATGGCGGGCAGACGGCACACACCTGCGCGGAACCGGTTGGCGGGTTGCCGCCGTGCCTCTACTGTGACGCGGTGATGACTGATGTGATCGTTCTCAACGGTGGTTCCAGCTCGGGCAAGTCCGGAATTGCTCGGTGTCTGCAGGCGATCCTGCCGGATCCATGGCTGGCCTTGGGAACCGACTTGTTCGTCGATGCGCTGCCCGCGTCCACGCGGGCATCAGACAGCGGGATCACGTTCGCACCAGACGGTGCGGTGAGTGTGGGGTCGCAGTTCCGAGCGCTGGAGGCAGCTTGGATCGAGGGTGTGGCCGCGATGGCTCGTGCAGGCGCGCGGGTCATCATCGACGAAGTCTTCCTCGGCGGAGCCGACTCGCAGCAGCGATGGCAACGAGCACTGGGCAACCTGCCCGTGCTATGGGTCGGCGTACGGTGCGACAGTGCGGTTGCCTCGGCGCGCGAGCTTGCACGAGGCGATCGGGTTACCGGGATGGCCGCGTCGCAGGCGGATCTGGTTCACCAGGGCGTGGCCTATGACCTGCTGGTAGACACCACGCATGCCGGATCGATGGAGTGCGCACTCGCCATCGCGGCGCATCTCAGCTGACTCGACTGCCTTCTCGTCCGCCATGGCGCGGGAACACCGCGGGAACAGGCCTTTCCTAGCGTCGCATGCAGATGACACAGCGACCTCAGGAAGAGGAACCGGAACAATGTCGTACTTCATCTACCAGTCGGGCCAGGCCGACCGGACAAGGTCCGCGGCGGAGCAGCAAAGGATCGACCGGGTCAACGCTGAGCTGGTCAGGACGTTCGCCGAACTCGGGCACGGCGCTGCCACCCCGTGGCGGTCGCTGCGGCAAGCAATCCACCGTGGACGGCGTCCGGTGCTGGCGGATCGCCCAGCGCCTTGTGCGCACGCCATGTCTTCGCCGAACCGTGCACACCAGTTACCGGTGATGTCTTCGCCGAACCGTGCACACCAGTCAGCCGCCGAGTGATGAGCTTGCCCGGTGGACCCCGCCGTGCAGCCGTTCCAGATCGACATCCCGCAGGCCGACGTCGACGACCTCAAGGCCAGGCTGGCGCGCACGCGCTGGCCTGATCAGCTCCCCGGCGTCGGCTGGGCCTACGGAATTCCGCTCGACTACGTGCGCGACCTCGCCGAGTACTGGCGCACCGGGTATGACTGGCGGCGGCACGAGCGCCGACTGAACGAGTTCCCGCAGTTCATCACCACGATTGACGGGCAGCGCGTGCATTTCCTGCACGTCCGCTCGCCCGAGCCGGACGCCGTTCCGCTGATCATGACCCACGGCTGGCCAGGATCGGTGGTGGAGTTCGTCGAGATCATCGGCCCGCTGACCGACCCGCGGGCGCATGGCGGCGATCCGGGCGACGCGTTTCATCTCGTCGTCCCCTCCATCCCCGGCTACGCCTTTTCCGGCCCTACGCATGAGCCAGGCTGGAACGTCCATCGAATCGCGGTCGCCTGGGACGAGCTGATGACGAGGCTGGGCTACCAGCGCTTCGCGGCTCAGGGTGGCGACTGGGGTGCGTCGATTTCTCGTGAGCTCGGAGTTGTCGCCCCCGAGCGCGTCATCGGAGTGCACCTGACCCTGCTGTTCCCGCAGGGTCAGTTCGAGCAGCCCGATCTGACCGACGTGGAGAAGGCGCGTCTTGAGCGGATGCAGCAGTTCCGCGCGACGGGGTCGGGATACGGCATGATTCAGTCGACCCGGCCGCAGACGCTCGCTTACGCGCTCGCGGATTCACCCGCTGGCCAGCTGGCGTGGATCACGGAGAAGTTCGGCGAGTGGGTCGATGGTGACGCGCCCGATGACGCCGTCGACCGGGATCAGCTGCTCACCAATGTGAGCGTGTACTGGTTCACCGGGACCGCCGGATCGTCGGCTCGGCTGTATTTCGAAACCGCGCGCAGCCGTGGGCGGGGTCCGTTTGTCCCCTCCAGCGTGCCGACCGGGGTGGCGGTGTTCCCGCAGGAGATCGCGCCACCGATCAGGCGGTTCTCCGAAGCCGGGAACAACATCGTGCACTGGACCGAGTTCGACCGCGGCGGGCACTTTGCCGCCATGGAGGAACCCGACCTGCTGATCGGCGATGTGCGCCAGTTCTTCCGAGCGTTCCGCTGACCTGCCGGTGAGCATGCCTCTGGCCGCGACTCGCGCCGGCTAGATCATCACACACCTGTGACCGGCACGGCCACGATCAGGAACTTTTCCATACGTCCACGCTAGCGAGCAATGTTGAGTGCTCAACCAAGCCTCGCCGCGTCGCAGTGTCAGGGATGCAGCTGGTCTGGCAGCGCCCTGCGGCATCCGAGCCGTGCTGGCGGCGCCGGACGTAGCCACCCGGAACGAGGTGGCCCAGATGGTTGCCTTCGTTCCGGTCGCGACCGAGGTGACCGGGGCCGGCCGGGCCCGGATGACGGAAATCCCCGCAGCCGAACTCGCGGTGGCGGTGCATCACGGCGCATTCGGTGACCTCGACAAAACGTACTCGGCGCTGGGCACTTACGTGGCCGAGCGCGAAGTCGGCGTGGACGGGCCGATCCGCGAGCTGTATTTGGTGTCACCGTTCGATACGACCGACGAGTCCGAGTACGTCACCGAGGTCTGCTGGCCCATCTTCCGGACCGAGCCGGCGCGCTAGCGGAAAGTTGGGTCGCCGACGAGACGCCAGGGCCAGCTTTCCTGTGGCACGGTCCGACACTCGCTAACCCGGCGGGTAACGTGCCTATCTGCGGGGATCTGCAGTGAGGAGGAAGACGCTATGAACGCCATCGATATCGTCTTCCTCGCTGGCTGGGTTGCCTTCTTGATTTACTGGCTGGCAGCGTCTGCCAACGTCAAGGCGGGCCGGACCAGATGGACGCAGTTTGCCGGATTCCGGGTGGCGGTGGTCCTGATTGTCCTGCTGTTGGTGCGGCTGCGAGTCTTGAAGGGCCACGCGGTCGTCTCGAGCCCGTGGTTGCAGGGCATCGGCCTGGCCATCTTCGTGCTAGGGCTTGGACTGGCCATCTGGGCCCGGATCTATATCGGGCGCAACTGGGGAATGCCGATGTCCCACAAGGAGGACCCCGAACTCGTGACGACTGGCCCGTACCACACCATTCGGCACCCCATCTACTCGGGAATCATCCTCGCGATGATCGGTACTGCCATTGGTATCAGCTGGTACTGGGCGATTGCCGTGGTCGCGCTGGCTGGCTACTTCGGCTACAGCGCGGTCATGGAGGAACGCTATATGGCAGGGCAATTTCCCGACACGTATCCCGAGTACAAGCGGTCGACGAAAATGCTCGTTCCCTTCATTCTGTGAGGCCCGTCCACGGCCCGTGGACGCAGGCACGGCCGGCGAGGTCGAAACGGATCAGGCCGGGTATGCAAGGCGGCACGTGCAGCGCCACTGTGATCTCGGGGGAGGACTCACCATGGCGGAGTCTGGTGGCCTACCGCGCATAGTGATCGTGGGGGCTGGTTTCGCTGGGTTCAACGCGGCGCGGGAGCTCAGCGGGCTGGTAGCCGGAGCAGCGGAGATCGTCGTCATCAACTCCACGGATTACCTCCTGTACCTTCCGCTGATGCCGCAGGTCGCCGGCGGCCTGCTAGAGCCGCGCCATATCTGCGTGTCGCTGCCTAGCCGGCTGCGGGGCGTGCGGTTCGTCCTCGGCACCGTGCAGCACGTCGACGCGCGGGACCGGCAGATCGTGAGGTGGGACAGCCCGGAGGGTGGCTCCGGGGAGTGTCACTACGACCGGCTGATCCTCACCGTGGGGAGCGTGAACAAGCTGCTCCCGATCCCCGGCCTGGCCGAGTACGCACACGGGTTCCGCAGCATCGCCGAAGCGGCGTATCTGCGCGACCACATCATCCGCCAGCTGGAACTGGCTCAGATAGCCGCGGACCCGGCCGAGCGGGAAGCGCGCTGCACTTTCCTGGTAGTCGGCGCGGGCTACACCGGAACCGAAGTCGCGGCGCAGGGCCAGTTGCTGAGCACTCGCCTCGTCCGGCGGATGCCCCGGCTCCGCAACCAAAAGATTCGGTGGATGCTGATTGATACCGCTCCGCGAGTGCTGCCGGACCTCGACCCGCGGCTGTCGAAGACAGCCCACCGCGTGCTCAGGCGGCGCGGGGTGGAGATCCGCACTGGCCAGTCGGTGACCGAGGTGATGTCGGGCGAGGTTCACATGTCCACCGGCGAGAAGGTCGCCACACGGTCGCTGATCTGGTGTGTAGGCGTTCGCGCTGACCCCCTGGTGGACGGTATCGACCTGGAAACCACCAAGGGCCGACTCGTCGTAGACGAGTTCATGGCGGTTCCCAGCGCGGCAGACATCTACGCCTGTGGCGACTGCGCGGCGGTACCCGACGTCACGCGCCCGGGTCAGATCTGCGGTATGACCGCGCAGCACGCCGTGCGGCAGGGTAAGCAGGTTGCCCGGAACGTCGCAGCCTCCCTCGGCTTCGGCAAGCCTGAGCGCTACGAGCATCGCGACTTGGGGTTCCTCGTTGACCTAGGCAGGGCGGCCGCGGCCATCAACCCGCTGAATATCCCGTTGTCCGGCCCGCCTGCTGCCGCCATCACTCGCGGATATCACATCTGGAGCATGGCGGGGAACCGCGGACGGGTGCTGGCTGACTGGACCCTGAACGGCCTAACGCCCCCGGAAGTTACCTCCCTCGACGTCATTAGCGGCAAATCCGTTCCTCTTGACGTCGATCACCCGCGTTCCTGACCGACTTCGACGGCCCGAGCAACGCGAGTGTGCCGTGCTTAGGCGACGTGCTGGAGCCACTCTTGGTAGTGCGTTGGCGCCAGCCGGGCGTCGGGTCCCGCGGTCAGGACATCGCTGGTGACAGCCGCGAACAAGCCGGCCCGGTCATCGGTAATCACCCTTCGGTCATCGTGCTGCGCCGCTAGCGTCGCCCTGCCCAGGTCGTCGAGGCGGAAGACGTCCGGGCCCGCGACGTTCCGGATGCCGTTCAGTGGCTGACCGGTAGCCACCTCGACAAGGGCGTCGACAACGTCCGTACTAGCGATCGGCTGAATAGGCGTGCCAGGCAGCCGCACCGCGCTGGCGTCCGACGTTGAGGCCATGGTGGGCTCGATGAACTCGAAGAACTGGGTAGCGCGGACGATCGAGTACGGCGTCGGGCCATGCCGGAGTAGATCCTCCTGCAGGGCCTTGGCCTGGTAGTACACCAGCTCTGGCACCTGATCCACGTGAACGATGGAGAGGATCACCTGGTGCGGGACGCCGGCGAGCTCTCCCGCGGCTAGCAAATTGCCCATCGAGGTGCGGAAGAACTCCAGGGACGCCTCATCGAATGTCGGCGAGTTCGCGACGTTGATCACGACGTCGGCGCCGTCAAGCGCGTCGTCCAGGCCCTTCCCCGTGATCAGATCGACACCCGTGTCCGGCGCCGCAGGCACAGCCTCGTGCCCAGCCGCGACGAGCTTCTTGACCACCTGCGACCCAATCAGCCCGGTACCGCCGATGACTACCAGCTTCATCCCCTCACCCCCATTCGCGACGGTCGCCTGCCGTGAGTCCCTCGTTCGACACTAGCGCGCACGCGAAGGCGGCCGACTCCAGCCTGCTCGGGAGCCACCCGCTCGCGGACCTCAGATATCGAGGCTTTTGAGCTCCCGGCGCATCACCTTGCCAGTGGACGTTTTGGGCAGGTCGGGCACGAACCGGACCGAGCGCGGCAGCTTGTAGGCGGCGAGATGAGGCCGGCAGTGATCGATGATCTGGTTCTCGGTGGCCGCCGCTCCAGGCCGGAGCACCACGTAGGCACGGGCCAGTTCGCCGCGCGTCTCATCGGGCACCGAGCCGACGGCGACCATGGCTACCGCCGGATGGGCGGCGACGACGCGCTCGATCTCGGCCGGGTAGACGTTGAATCCGCCGGTGATGATCAGGTCGTTCCGTCGATCGACGATGAAATAGTGGCCTTCGTCATCACGGGTCGCGATGTCGCCGGTGTGCATCCAGCCGTCCGACTCGATGGCGTTCCGCGTGGCCTGCTCGTTGCCGTAGTAGCCGAGCATCACGTGCGGCCCCCGGACCATCAGTTCGCCGGGTTCACCGTCGGGCATGGTGACGCTCGGGTCGTCGAGCGAGCCAACCCTGGCTTCCAGGCCGGGGAGCGCAAATCCGATGGAGCCGTGAACGTTCGGCAGGTAGCTGCAGTTGCTCGTGCCCACCCCGCCCAGTTCGGTCATCCCCCAGATTTCCAGCAGCGGCGCCTGGGAGATGCGCTCCCACTCCGCCATCTTGGACCTCGGCATGGTCTGACCGCCCACCGCACAGATCCGCAGCGAAGACAGGTCCGCCGCCGGCAGGGACGGGTCGGCGAGCATCATCGCGTACATGGTCGGCACGCCGTCAAACACGGTCACGCGGTAGCGCTGGATCTCGGCCAGCGCCGCCGCAGCGTCGAAACGCTCCATCAGCACCAGCGTCGCGCCAGCCATGAGGGTGCCGTTCATCACGACGTTGCCGTAGACGTGCGGCAACGGCAGGGCGTTGAGCATCACGTCGCGGTCGGTCCGGGTCTGCATCGCGAACATCGCAGCCGTGTTGAGGAACACCGCGCGGTGTGACTGCATCGCTCCCTTCGGGTGTCCCGTGGTGCCGGAGGTATAGCCGATTGTCGACAGGTCCGTCGGCGACGGCCTGGGTATTTCCGGCGCTTCCCCGGAAGAACTGAGGAGATCCCCGAAGGCCGTGGCGCCGCCACCGGCGTCATCGAAGCTGACTACTCGGCGCAGGGTGGGAACGGACCGCGTGAGGCTGAGTATCACCTCTGCCTTTTCGCCGGCCGTGAAGATTGTCGCGGCGCCACAGTCGTTCAGGACGAAGGCCACCTCTTCAGGAGTGAGCATGACGTTGATCGGATTGACCACGGCGCCAGCCCGCAACGCGGCATGGTAGGCAACGACCCACTCCCACCGGTTCGGTGAATAGAGCGAAACGCGGTCTCCTGGCCGCACACCGACCGCGTGCAGACCCGCCGCCACCCGGTCGCAGAGCCCATTCAGCGCCTGGTAAGTCAGCGTCCTGCCGCCGACGATCAGGGCAGGCTTAGCGCCAAATCGCTCGGCAGACCGCGCCAGGATCAGGCCGAGGTCTGCCCGGATCGGACCAACATCCAGTTGCGCCGGGTCAGCGGTTGGCTCAGCCACGATGGCCCCCTCTGAGAACCGCCGGCCCAGGCCGCCTGCGACCGTGTTACCGCCATGGAGCGCCCGGGGCCGGTGGCTTGTCAATATGCGTCAGGCTGCCCTTCGTGCTGAGCCCTGCTCGTCATCCAATCCCGCCCACGAGGCGCTTCAGGACGCGACGACGGACAGAGACCAGCCGATCATCAAGGCGTCGGTGATCGGGGCGGTGGTCGACAGCGCCAGGTCATGCCCGGTGTCGGGGACTACCGCCACCTTCAGGTGCGCGGCGGGCGAGTAGTACTGCGATTCAAAGCTCTGCACCGAAGCGGCGCTAGCGCAGTTATAGGCGGTCACTCCGGTGCAGAAGATGTTGTCATCGGCGCCGACAATGACAAACACGGGCACGCTGATCTCTGTGGACGGCTGCTCGCTGACGGGCTCACTCTCGAGCACGAGCAAGCCGTCGAGCTCACCGACGGTGCTGGTGTCTTTCGTTGCCTCGTCGAGGGCGACCACGGCCGGGTCGGCGGTAGCCGGATCATAGAACAGCGCCTCGCGAGTTCCGGGCACGGTTGTTATGTAGCCATCGTCGAGGCCGGAGCTGGCGAACTTGGGGTCGTCGACTGCTGGGTACACATCGCTCGCCGCGAGCTCGGGCAGGTTGGGATTGATCGCGTGCAGAGCACCGGTGATGATGACCGCGTTCACGTCGTGGTACGTTCCGGCCTCGATCCATGCCTCCACCGATCCGAGCGAGTGCCCGACCATGATCACGTGCTGGAATGCATGCCCGTCGACGGCACCCGTGCGCAGTGCGGTGACCGCGTCGTGCAGTGCGATCGCGCCCGAAGTGAGGTCGACGTCGGCGCTCGGCGGGTGGGAGCTGTTGCCGTCCCCGATGCGGTCAATGTCGAATGTCGCGTACCCGGCTGCTGTCGCGGCGTCGACATAGGAGTAGTAGCCATTGCCATACGGGAAGTTCCAGTACAGGTGGTTGTAGCTAGCGCCGTGAACGAGCAGTTGCACCGTGGCCGGCTCCTGGCTGCCCCGGTAGCACAGCTGCCCCCACATCGTCTGGTCGGCGGGGCCGAGATCGGTGATAGCCACCGCCAGCGTGTGGTCGGAGCAGTTCAGCGCCGATAGCCCGACTGCCCCTGTCGGTCCAACCTGCGCGCCGAGCGCCGTACCGCCGCCTGCTAACAGCGCGACCGCTAGGCCCCCAGTGGCCAGTAATCTCATTCGTCCGTTCATTGCCCGCTCTCCCCTCCGGCGATGCCTGCCGGCTGCAAGGAGGTAGCCGGCAGGTCCGCTGCTGCCAGTCGCGTGCTCGGTGTCCGTTCCTGGACCTCACGGCTCGCGCCGCAGCAATCTGCAGACCGGACCCGATATCACGGCAGCAGAATGCGCCGCTCTGGCAGCCGTTAGCATCGGGGAAGTCCCCCAAAGTTAACGGCAAGCCCCGGACACGGCCCTATTGCGGGCTACGGCCTGACTGGTGCTGCAGCACCTGCCGGGTCGCCGCGGCAAGCTCCGCAGTCGCGACCGGGAACGCTGCGACGGCCCGCGTGGTGTAGTCCGGCTCCAGCGCGGCGAAGAGCTGATCATCGACCCGGATCGGCACTCCGGCTGCGAGCGCCAGGTTGATAGCGTCGCTCGGCCGGGCGTCGACTTCCTCCGGCCCGGCAGCACCGCGCACCACGACCGCCGCGTAGAACACGGAGTCGATCAGCTGGGTCACCCGGACTTCCTCGATGCGAGCCCCCGCGGCCGCCACCAGGCTGGCGGCAAGCCTGGCCGCAAACGGCCGGGGCGCCTCGACAGACTCCAGGGCGAGCGCGAGCGAGCCCGCTTCCGCCGGTCCTATCCAGATGGGCATGCCGCGGTCGCCACTGCGCTCCCGCAGAACCATCACGTGCTGAGGGCTCTCGCCTGAACTACGCTGCCGAACCGCTCCGGCGAGCGCAGCTGGGCCAGGTCCGTCATCGCGGCGATTGCCGCTTCCTGGGCCGCGTCCAGCGCCAGGTCGGCTGACCCGAGGACGCGCGCCGCCAGAAATACCGCGGTGTCCCAGTGCCGGCGCACCAGTTCGCCCATGGACTCCCGCGCGCCCCACAGCGCTTCCCGCACGAGATCGGCATCGGGCTTACTGAGCCTGGCAGCTCCCACGCTTAATAGTGCCGCAGAGCCGCTCGCGGGTTAGCCGATCAGAAGCCCGATTCGGTGACGACTCCGGCGGCCATGGCGCGGTCGCGCCAGCTCGCCAGACCAGCAGGCAGCGCAGGTGCTGGCCGTCCCGGCGGCGCCGCGAGCGAGACGTCTGCAACCCGGCCCGCCAGCCTGATCCGCTGCTGGAGGCCGAGCCGCCAGCCGCGCCCGGCAAGGAGCCGGGGCAGACCGAGGTCGGCGTCGGTGAGGCTGCACAGCGCACCCTGTGGTCCGAGCTCCCCCGCCGAAGAGTCCACGAACTCGTGCCCTGTTCGCAGTTGCCCGCTCGGGTTCACCGCTTGATTCCACGGTGGATTGGTCACGATCGCCTCCGCACGGCTCACTGTGGCGGAGATAGCGGCGGCGTCGGCGACACGCACCTCGATCTCGACACCCGCCCGCTCAGCGTTCTGCCTGGCATTCCGGGCGCGCTGTGGATCCACGTCGCTGGCAACGACCCGCAGGTCCGGGCGAGCGCGCGCCGCCTCGATCGCGATGGTCCCGTCACCGCAGAACGGATCGACCAGGGTTCCTGCGGCCGGGGCACCGATCGCGGCGAGCGCGGCTGCAGCCGGTGGATGCAGCGTGCCGGGGCCGGTACTCACCTTGTAGGCGCGGCGGTGCAGCGGCGTGGCGGCCAGCCGCACGGCGACGGTCGCCTGGTCATCGCGGACCAACACGCGCACCGTGAAATCTGAGCCGCCGCCGGCCGGCGCGCCCCCATCGCGCTCCGCGAAGGTGGCGCCGAGCTTCGGCGCGATGGCCTCGCCTATCGATCGCTCTACGGCGAACCTGTTGTAGCTGCGACGGCCCTCGATGCTGGCGACCACGTCGAACCGGCCGGGCTCGGGCAGCTCTCGGACCGCGCGGATGCATTCGAGGGCGGCCCCCCAGTTCAGCGCCGCCGCGGCCTTGCCGACCAGCGAGAGATCGCCTTTGGTCCTGCCGACGCCGTCAATCGCGGCGACCCGGACGAACACATCATCGGCAGTGCGGAGCCCGAGCAGGGAGGACTCGACCGATCCGGTCTCGAAATCGAGCTGCCGGCGGCTGAGCCTGATTTCGCCCGCTGCCTGGCCCAGGGTGGCGATCTCCCACGCGCAGACCCACTCAAGCCCGTGCACGCACCTGACGATGATGGCGGCGCGGTCGTCGGTGCCGGCTACACCTGGCGGACTCACCTCTGTGAGCCTAGCGCTGACTCCTGCTGGCGCCCCGCCAGCCACGGCGTGCGCTCGTGAGCACCTATGATGTGGGCCATGCCAGCCGAATCATCTTTCGACGTCGTTTCGAAAGTCGATCACCAGGAAGTCGACAACGCCGTCAACCAGACCGCCAAGGAGATCGGCACCCGGTTTGATTTCCGCGGTGTGGGCGCCTCCATAGCGTGGTCGGGCAAGACGGCGATCGAGATCCGCGCGAATAGCGAGGCACGAGCCAATGCCGTGCTTGACGTCTTCAAGGAGAAGCTGGTCAAGCGGTCGGTGTCACTCAAAGCCCTCGACCCCGGCGAGCCTCGGCTCTCGGGCAAGGAGTACCGGCTCAACGTCGGTCTCAAAGAGGGCATATCGCAAGACAACGCGAAGAAGATCTCGAAGATCATCAGGGACGAGGGACCCAAGGGCGTCCGCGCCCAGGTGCAGGGTGAGGAGCTGCGGGTCTCGTCCAAGAAGAAGGACGAGCTGCAAGAGGTGATCTCCCTGCTCAAGGGCAAAGACTTCGACCTCGCTCTGCAGTTCATCAACTACCGCTAAGGCAGCTCGCCCGTCCGCCGTAAACCCACGCGGCGCTGGCACAGGGCAACCGCTGCGGCGTAGCGTCGAATCCGTGGTGAGTGACCGTCTCGAAGACCGGCAGGATTGGTTGCCAGCTGCCGGCCTTCCAGGGGTTTTCCAGCTCGTATCCGCAGCACCGGCCAGCCGGGCACGAACCGTGCTGTCAACGCTGCGGAACACGCTGCCGTCGCCGCGTCAGATCATCCTCGTGGTGCTGGGCATCATTGCGGCACCGTTCCTTGTCATCTTCACGAGCGGCATCATCTTGGCCATCGTGAAAGGCGGACTCGGCTACTAGCGTGCACCAGGTGCGGTCCGCGCCCATCATGCGTCCCGCTATCGCGGCACGGCGCGCGGACTGGCCTGACTAGCCGACATGCAGCTCAGGCGGTTGCGGCTCGCCTGAACAACGCAGACGCGACGGTAGCGGCGACAGCGATGACACCGGCAAATTCGACAATCGCGAGCCACAGGTGGCTTCCGGGCGGCTGGCCAGAAAGCAGGGAACGAAGCGAGTCGATGGCCTGGCTAACCGGCTGGTTCGCGGTGACGACGCGCAGCCAGGAAGGCATCGTCGCGGCCGGGACCAGCGCGCTGCTGAGGAAGACCGGGATGACGACAATCGCAGCGAGTTGTTGCGCCACCTCGACGCTGCGGCCCAGCAGGCCAATCAACGCCGCCAGCCAGGACAGTGCGAACGTGACCAGGAGGATCACGCCAACCGCAGCGGCCCAGTTGCCAAGCCCCGCCGAGGGTCGGAACCCAGCCGCGTAGCCCACGCCGACAGTGACGGTCACGCCGATCAGGCTGCGAGCCAGGTCGGCGATGACGTGGCCGGTGACGACCGAGGATTTGGCGATGGGCAGCGTTCGGAACCGGTCCATGACGCCTTCGTGCATGTCCGCCGCCACGCTGATCGCAGTCGTGACCGCGGCGAACGCGGCCGCCGCGACGAAAATGCCAGGCATCGCGAAGTTGATATAGCTGCTGTGAGTGCCGGTGTTGATGGCGCCGCCGAACAGGAACCTCATGAGCACGACGAGCATGACTGGCGTGATCGTCACGTTCCCGAGTTGCTCGGGGTCATGACGGATGTGTCGGAGGCTGCGCTTGGCCATCTCCCAGTAGTCACTCATGGTCCAGGTGCCCCGGCGCTGGGCGCTGCTGGCGATCATGCTGGCGCCTCGGCACACGCGACATCGGCCCGGCCCGTGAGCCGGCGATACACGTCATCGAGGCTGGGCTCATGCAGCGCGAACCGCTCGACGCAGGCTCCCGCCTGTACCGCAGCCGCCACGACGTCGGCAAGCTCACGCAGCCCGCTGCTGCCGTCGTGATCGATGGCTACACGCACTGTCCGCCGCGGCGCATCGGTCGTCGTCCTGAACGCGGCGAGCGCCGGGATGAGCCGGGCGAGGTCAGCGTCGGATGACGCGATGAGGTCGACCTGAGCCCGGCCGGTCTCGGCCTTGAGATCCGCCGGAGTCCCGGTGGCGACAAGGTGTCCGCCGTCGATGAAGACGATCGCATCGGCCAGGGCGTCTGCCTCGTCCAGGTACTGAGTCGTGAGAAGCACCGTCGTTCCGGTCCGCACCAGGTCACGGATGATGTCCCACAGGGCATCACGGCTGGCGGGATCGAGGCCGGTGGTGGGTTCGTCCAAGAACAGCACCGGCGGCTCGGCCATCAGGCTGGCCGCCAGGTCGAGCTTGCGGCGCATGCCTCCCGAGTAGGACTTGACCGGCTTGGACCCGGCGCCGGTGAGCCCGAAGGCGGCCACCAGGCGCGCTGAGCGCTCACGCACGAGCGGCCATGGCAGCCGGTGCAGGCGACCGAACATAGCCAGGTTCTCCGGGCCGGACAGCTTGCCGTCCACCGACAAAGACTGGCCGGTCAGTCCGATGATCGCCTGGACCTGCTCCGGCTCACGCGCCGTGTCGTACCCGCCGACCCGGGCGGTGCCCGCATCCGGCCGCAACAGGGTGGACAGGATCCGGATCATCGTCGTCTTGCCCGCGCCGTTCGGTCCGAGCAAGGCAGTAACCGCGCCGGCGGCCGCCTGGAAGCTGACCCCTCCCAGCGCGGACGTTGCGCCGAAGCGTTTCGTTACGCCCGCTACCTCGATCGCTACGTCGCGGGACCCGGCAACCCGCGGCTGAGTTGCGGCCAGCCCGGACCCACCTTGTTCGTATGGCATACGAACAGGATACTCGTATGCTGTACGAGTGGCAACCGGGATTGATAGTCGGCCGATCTGGGCCGTGCCCGAGCCCGCTGAACGCAAGCCGCGCTACACCAGGGAGAAGATTGCCGCCGCGGCGCTGCGCATCGCCGACACCGAGGGCTTCGACGCGGTCACGATGAAACGGATCGCCGACGAACTCGGCGCGGGCACGATGACGCTCTATTACTACGTCCGCAACAAGGCCGACATCGTCGCTCTCATGCACGACGCGATCCTCGCCGACATCCTCGTCCCCGACAGCGACCTGTCGTCAGGCTGGCGGGACGCCATGACTGCGGTGGCGCGACGCACCAGGCAGGTGCTCATGGCCCACGCGTGGTCGATGAGCGCACTCAATGAAGCCCAGTTCGGTCCCAATGCCATGCGCCACTTCGAGCAGTCGCTCGCCGCGACAGCCGCGACCGGGCTGCCGACCCAGGCGAGGCTCGAGCTCATCGCCGTCGTCGACGACTACGTTACTGGCAACGCCCTGCACGCCGTGGAGGCGCTGACCCGGGCCCGGATCGCCGAAAGCGACCCGGAGATGGTCGCCGCCGCTGTCACGTTCGGGACCGCCCTGGCGGAGGCGGGGGACTTTCCCCAGCTGAGAGCCCTCGCGGAGGCCGCACGCACGGCTGGGGGTGAGCAGGCCGCGCCGCCGATGACCGAGGAAGCCCTGGCAATCCAGTTCGAGCGCGGTCTGCAGGCCCTGCTCGACGGTATTGCCCTTGGCCTGAACATCAGCTGAGGCGCGCTCAGACGGCACCCGGATGCGTTACTGCAGGTCGAGCTCGTAGTACTGGCCGACCATGTCCATGCCGAAGCTCTGGTGCGGCTCCTCTCGGACGAGCCTGAAGCCGCGGGACAGATAGATGCGCCGGGCGGCGACGAGCGGATCATTCGTCCACAGTTTCAGCTGCGCGTACCCGGCCTTGCGCGCGAAGTCGATGCTCTGATCGACTAGCCGAGCTCCGAGACTGTGACCGCGGGCCCACGGCTCCACCAGCAGCGTGTGCAGTTCTGCCGTGGTCTCGTCCTCGGCGCAGCACATCACGCAGCCTGCTCGGCGGCCGCCCACCTCCGCTATCCACGCCTGCGCGCGATCGCCATCGTCGGCGTTCGCGTAATCGGCAAGGATGCGCGCGACTAGAGCCTCGAAACTCGTGTCCCAGCCGTACTCGCGGGCGTAGACCTCGCCGTGTGCCATGATCATCCACCCGAGGTCACCGGGGACGTCA
This sequence comes from Streptosporangiaceae bacterium, assembly GCA_030041275.1. GTDB lineage: Bacteria > Actinomycetota > Actinomycetes > Streptosporangiales > Streptosporangiaceae > JAJYUU01. The sequence continues at coordinate 15,272 of JASHOE010000344.1, read as the reverse complement.
GCCGTACGGATGACGACCTGCTGGTCGCTCATTTGCGGCCTCCTACTGACACAGTCGTTTCAGTAACTGAGGCTAGCCCAGCGGTGCGCAGATCGCCACTCGACGGGTCAGTCTTCAAGAATTCCGAGGAAGCGCTCGACAGCACGGGTGACGCGATCAGCGTCGCCAGTGGCAAGGACATCGAGCAACGCCCCGCGCAAGACCGCGAGTACCAGAGTGCGATCTGTCTCCCCCGCCTTGGTACGCCGCCGTGACGGAGGCTGGCAGGCGGCGAGCAAGGACAGCCAGTCATCGACGGTCTCGGCCGCGAAGTGCTCCCACGGCCCGGACTCGCCCAGCAGCGATCGCGCGTATCCCTCCAGCCAGAGCGAAAGCAGTGCCCGATGCGACGGCGCGACGAGCCATCGCCAGACCTCGCGCGCCGATTCAGCCAGGCCGGCGTCCTGCTGGCTGTCGCGCAACGTCGCGAGAGCGGCCAGCTCCTCCTGACGAGCTCGGGCCAGCAGCGCCCTGGTCAGTCCGTCTTTGGAATCGAACAGGAACAAAAGAACCCTCGGGCTGGTACCGATGGTCTTGGCGAGTGGGCGGAGGGAGAAGTCGGCGAGCCCATTGGCCAGCGCGTAACGGTACGCCGCGTCCAGGAGCTCCCGCTTACGCGGAGAGCCGTCTTCGCCGCGGTCGCCGGCTGAGGTCACCCCGACATTCTCGCCAGTCACCGCGGGCGGTGATGCAGAGTGCTGCGTTTCCCTTGAGCCGTCGGAGTTTTCGGTGGTGGATTTCTGCGGTGCAGCTGGCGTTGTGCGCGCGCTCAGTCGAGACGTGGTACTCCCACGGCGGCCCCCTGCCGGTCAGCCGAGAGCCACACCGAGACGTGAGCCGGCTGGAAGGCCGTGTCGACGACGCCGACTAGGTCACCGCACACCGTGTCCAGATCAACCGTCTGCCGCAGCCGCGTGGTGAACCGGGCCATGAGCGCCTCGGCGTCATAGCGCGCCCGGTTGAACCTGCGGTCGACCGCATGCTGCACCCGCTTGCGCAGCGGGTTGAACAGCGCGGCGATGGCGAGCGTGGCCAGCGCGACCGCCGGCGAGCCCCTGAGCGGCAGCACTCGAGTGGCAAGCAGGATCAGTCCCGCGAACACTCCTGCCAGCAGGGCCGTGATCAGCGTGTATGCGACTACCCGGCTAATGATGCGGTTGAGCTCGTACAGCCGGTACTTCAGCACCGCCACCCCCAGGCAGACTGGCAGGGCCGCCGTGCCGAGATTCGCCAGCGCCTGAATCACCGGCTGACTGCCCCAGCCGGGGGCCTCGTTCAGCACAGCGGGGGTGATGAACGTGCCGATGATCAACGCGGCCACGAAGATGGCCGCGCCACTGTAGAGCCACTTGAGCTGCTGGCGGTGCTCGCCGCTGGCGCTGCGGTAGGTGGGTATCTGGACGGCCAGCCACGCCATCCAGCTGAGCAAGGTTCCGACGACCACGACCACGCTGAGGACCCGCAGGGCTCCCGGCAGCGGGTTGGCGATATCGCCGTTGGCCTGGATGCGGACATCGTGTCCGGCGACAACGAGCACGCCGCGGCTCATCATGGCCAGTGCAACCAGCAGCCACCCAGCCGCAGCTATCTTGGCGAGCCGGTGCCACCGGCCCTGCGGCAGCGTGCCGTCGGGGAACAGCCACAGCAGCAGCGTGATGAAGTACAGGACCAACGGCCAGAATTCCTCGAGCACGACCGCCAGCGAGCCGAACGGCAGCGCTGCATGATGCATGCGGTAGTCCAGTATGAGGTACTGGGTATCCGGGGCGAAGTTCTGAAACATAAGGCCGAGCAGCACCCAGCCGATCGGATTTCGCGGCCGGCGGGCGGCCAGCAGCGTCCCGATCGCGGTCGCGGGTATCAGGCTCGCGGCGGTGACGAAAGCGTCGGCCACTGCGCCGCCGGTTCGCTGGTGGGTGACCTGATCCAGGACGACGGTGGCCACCCCGAGGCCTACCGTGGCGACGCCAAGCAGAACCGCCACAGCGGGCGCCGTTCGCGCTCGCACTGCCGTGATCACGGCCACGCCCATCCACCTACCCGACCCACGCGTTGAAGCGAGCGTACCGATGCCGCGTTCCGAGATCGTTACGGTTTCGCGCAGACCACCCGATCTCAAATCGGCTTGTAAAACCGCACCGTACGGAGACGGCACAGGAGCGGGGTCACGCGCTCGGCGCTAGCTCCGCCACGGATCCGGCGTCGGACGCGCCGAACTGACGGAATACCGGCTGGCTCAGCGCGACCAGGATCGCGGCAGCCACGCCCACGCCGGCGATGATGAAGAATGGCGCCGGCCCCAGGGCGTGGACCAGCAAGCCGGTGACCACTGTAGTGACCGGGAACGAGCCAATCGCGCACATCATGACCACGCTCATCACGCGGCCGAGCAACTCGCTGGGAACCCACTTCTGCGCGAGGGTGATGATCACGGTGTTGCCGAAACCCAAGCCGACGCCGAGCAGCAGCGCCGCTGCGCAAGCTCCTGCCAGGCCGCCGAGGAACGGGATCGCCGCGATGCCCGCAGCGCAGATCAGGAGGGCGTAACCAGCTGCGACGGCCGGCCGCCGGAGTCGAGAGGCTCGCGCGGAGGCGAGTGTCCCGGCAACCGTCCCGACACCGATGCACGCGAGCAGCGCTCCGTAACCGTCGGCGCCCCAGCGCGCGTGCGCGAGAGTCGGCATGGCTACTTCCAGCGTCCCGGCCGCTCCGAAGTTCGCCATCAGGGTGACCAGCAGCAGCAGCTTGAGCAGGCGTTCGCGGCGGACGAACTCCCAGAGCCCGGGGGCGGATTCCGCCGCTCCGGCTAGCGAGGAGGGGACGCCTGGCTCGGCATGCTCGGCATGCTCGGCATGCTCGGCGCTTTCGGCCGTATCCGAAAGAGCCGCCGCAGCACGGTTCAGCCGGATGAACGCCAGTGTCACGGCTGAGACCAGGAAGCTCGCCGCGTCAACCGCGAACGCGGGAACAGACCCCGCTGCCGCCACCATCGCACCGCCGAGCACTGGTCCGAGCACCGCGCCGGACTCCAGCGCGGCCATGTTGATCGCGTTGCCCGCGGCGAGACGGTCCGGCACCAGGATCGACGGCATGATCGAGTTGGCGGCGGGCAAGAACAGCCCCTCACCTGCGCCGAGCCCGACGGCGATCGGGCCAAGTACGGCCAATGCGATCACGTGCCGGGCCGCGACCAGTATCAGCAACCCCGCCAGCATCGCCCGGGCGGTGTCGGCGATAAGCATGATCCGGCGTGGCCCGAGCTTGTCTGCGAGTACGCCGCCCAGGGGTAGCGCGACGACGCGAGGAACGCCGTAGCAGGCCAGTACGGTGCCGAGCAGGGTGGGACTGCCGTGGCCCGACAGCACCAGCCAGGGCAGCGCGACGGCGTAGCAGTAGTCACCGACCGTTGAGGTGAACTGCCCGCCGGTAAGGAGCCGAAAGTTGCTGTCGCCGAGCGGGCCGTTGTGAGCTGCGGCGCGCAGTCGGGTTGATGCGTTCACTGCGAGTCCTTCGTGTCGCTCGGGTCGAACCACGGGACGAGGTCGAGCACGACAAGCACCCGGCGTACCTCAGCAGTGCGGTCGCCGGGGTCGAGCCGGCGGTAGCGCGCAGACAGCTCTGCCACCTCGCGGCGGAACTGCTCGAGTTCGGCCGGAGTTACGTGCAGCACGTCCTGGACCCAGCCGCCGGCCTCACGCCACTGCCGCGGGAACGCCGCCTCTCGCTCTTCGTACGCCGCGCGGATCTGGTCGCTCCGGGAGCGCGCGGCCTGGAGCAGCATGCGGGCTGCGGGCCTCGCAGCACGAGGTTGGTCGGACACGCTCGCAAGGTCAAACGCAACGGCGAGGGCGCGCCACGGCCGGTGTCGTCCGTCGGCTGCGGTCGTCCGGTCCTCCTCGACAAATCCGTACCGGGCTAGCGCGCGCAGGTGGTAGCTGCAAGCGGACGGGGACAGTCCGGCGAACTCGGCGCAGTCCGTTGCCGTGGCCGGACCCTCCAGCGCGAGGTGTTCCATGATCGCTATGCGAGCCGGGTGCGCGAGCGCGCGCATGGCGCGGGGATCGGTGATCTTCACCGGGTTGCGCGGCGTGCCCGGCGCGGCCTCCTCCCGGCTAGCCTGCCGGGCGGCCGTACGGGGCGGTGCTGGGTTCGTCACCCGCTCGATCTCCTTATGAAGCAGATACTTCGAAATAATAGCTTCATAACTCCCCGGGCGCGCAAGCCCTGGCAGGGAAACACCGCAGCTGGCAAGCCAATCGGGCGGGCCGTCGCGGCACGCTCGGTCCATGCCGGGCTTTATAGAGTGTCAACCATGCCCTAGTCCGGAACGGAGCAGGCGAGGCGGGGATGAATCAGCGAACGGAGGAAGTCGTCATTCGCTTCGACGCCACCGTTTCCAGAATCGACACGTCGACCGTAGTGCGGTTGCCCGAGACGGCCAGCAAGGACCTGCCTTCGCGCGGCCAAGTGGCAGTTCACGGAACGATCAACGGCGTCGAGTTCGAGACGGTGCTCGAACCAGATGGCAATTCAGGTCACTGGATGAGGGTCGATAAGACGCTGCAACACGCCGCAGGCACCAGCGCGGGTGACACTGCGACTCTCTGCATCGAGGTAGCCAGGGACTGGCCCGAGCCGAGCGTGCCGCAGGACTTTGCTACTGCTCTGGCAGCTGCACCACAGAAGATCCAGAACCTGTGGAACGAGATCACCCCGATGGCGCGCTGGGAATGGGTGCGCTGGGTCAATGCGACGAAGAACCCTGACACCCGGACACGTCGGGTCGACGTGAGCATCTCCAAGATGAAGAGCGGGAAGAGACGGCCCTGCTGTTTCAACCTCTCCGCTTGCACCGACCCTGACCTGTCGAAGAACGGCAGGCTCCTCGAGCTAGGGGACGACCGACCGCCAGGCGTTTGACCAGTTTCGAGTGCCGGATCATGGTCCCGAGGTCAGGAGAACTGCCCGTCGGCGTCGACCCGCGTCCGAACCCAGCGCAGAAGCGACCGGTGGATGCCGATCTGGTGTCGTCCCCGCTACACCAGACGGGCATCCACTGCTCTCCGTTCCGGACCCTGGAAGAAATCTCGTGCCGGGCCGTCGATCCGCGGGCCCGTCCTTTGTTGTCCCAGTCGTGCCGCGCTCTGACGCTCATCGAGCACTGCACCACGTATCGAGCGGTTCCCCGCTCCGCCGACTGGCCGGCTTAGCTGTCCAGCAGGCCTGCCTCGTACGCGGCGATGACCAGCTGCACCCGGTCTCTGGCACCTACCTTGGTCAGCAGCCGGGCCACGTGGGTCTTGGCGGTGCCCGCGCTGATGTACAGGGCGGCGGCGATCTCGCCGTTTGACATGCCGAGGCCGACCAGTTTGAGTACCTCGCGTTCGCGGTCGGTGATCCCGCGGAGCTCGCGTGGCTTGGGGTCAGGGCGCGGCTGGCTGGCGAACTGCGCGATCAGACGGCGGGTGACACCAGGGGCAATGATGGCATCGCCGCCCGCGACCACGCGGATTGCGGTGAGGATGTCCTCCAGTGCCATGTCCTTGACCAGGAAGCCGCTCGCCCCGGCTCGCAGCGCGCCGTAAACGTAGTCATCATCGTCGAAGGTCGTGAGTACCAGCACGCGGGCGCGCGCATCGCTGGCGGTGATCATCTGGGTTGCCTCGATGCCGTCCATGCCCGGCATGCGGATGTCCATCACCACCACATCGGGGCTGGTGTCCCTGACCAGGTGTACCGCCTCCAGCCCGGTTCCGGCCTCGCCAGCCACCTCGATGCCAGCTGTCTGCTCGATCAGCATGCGCAAGCCGGCGCGGATCAGTGGCTGATCGTCGGCCAGGATGACCCGGATGGTCATCGGGCAGGCGCGGGCACTGGCAGCCGGGCGGCGACTCGGAAGCCGCCGCCCGGCCGTGGGCCGGCTGAGAAGTCCCCGCCGAGCAGGGTGGCGCGTTCGCGCATGCCGGTGATCCCGTAGCCTGTCCCCGCCGCGCTGCTGCCGCACCCGCCGTCGGTGACTTCGATCGACAGCTGACCGTCCTGCATGCCGATCGAAACCCGGCACTGGTCCGTGCGGGCGTGCCGGACCACGTTGGTGACCGCCTCCTGAATGATGCGGAACGCCGACAGGTCGATGTCAGCCGGGAGCGGCTCCCGGCTGCCGCGCCAGTCCTGGTCAACCTCGACCCGCACGCCAGCATCCAGGGCCGTTGCGGCTAGCTGATCGATGTCGGCCAGACCGGGTGCCGGGCCAAGCGGCGGCAGCCACGACCCGGGCTCTGGCTCGGCACGCCGCAGCCCGGTCACCATCCGCCGCAGCCCGGACAGGGTTTCCCTGCTCGTGCCCTCGATGGCCGCCAGGGCTTCGCGTGCCTCGCCGGGACGGACATCGAAGACCCTCCGGCCCGAGCCTGCCTGGATCGCGATGATGCCGATGCTGTGCGCCACCATGTCGTGCAGTTCGCGGGCGATCCGCAGCCGCTCCTCCATCGCGGCCGCGGCTGCCGCCTGGACTCGCACCAGATCGGCCCGCGCCTGCGCCTGCCGGATTGAATGCCCGATGAGCCAGGCAACCATCGTGAAAACGGGAACGACGACCGCGACAGTGGGAGGTCCCGCCGAGCCCAGCGTGCCACCCCGGAGCTCAGCTAGCGAGGGCACGGTGAGGAGGGGAGTAAGCAGGCCCGCGCAGGCCATCGCGGCACCGGTTACCGAGACCTTGGGCGTGCGAGTCGCCGCTATGTAGCAGACCTCAAGGCCTACTGCCAGGCCCAGCACGACCAGGGCGAAGATCCCCGACTGCTGCACCATGGTGGGCACCGATCCGCCCAGCGTCAGGGCCAGCGCCACGAGCGGCCAGCGACGCAGCAGCAAGGCGGAAACCAGCAGGGCGCCGCCAAGGACCAGGAAACCCCACATGACCATGGGTGCCTCCAGCTCGCCGGGTCATCTTCACCGCGATCGTAACCGCCTGGCGGTGCCGCGTCGTCTGCCTGCGGGTGTATGCCCGCGGGCAGACTCGGCCGGGCGCAGATGGGTCCGCGGGCAGACGCGCGGCGGCCCCTGGCTGCGGGATCTTGTCGCCATGAACGCGACTATCGAGATTGACGGATTGCGCAAGCGGTTCGGCTCGACGCAGGCGCTGGACGGGATGACGTTCACGGTTCAGCCCGGCCACGTGACCGGTTTCGTCGGACCGAACGGCGCAGGCAAGTCAACCACTCTGCGCGCCGTCCTCGGGCTGGACGCCCCCGACGCGGGCACCGCCAAAATCGGCGGTCGCCCGTATCGCTCGCTGAAGAATCCGCTGACCCATGTCGGGTCGCTGCTGGACGCGGGCGCGCTGCAGCCGAGCCGCAGCGCACGCAACCATCTGCTGTGGCTCGCCCATTCCCAGGGTCTCAAGGCCCGACGGGTTGATGAAGTGATCGGACTTGCGGGGCTGGATTCCGCCGCCCGGCGCAAGGCCGGCGGGTACTCCCTCGGCATGCGCCAGCGTCTCGGCATCGCGGCCGCGCTGCTGGGTGACCCGCCGGTGCTGATCTTCGATGAGCCGTTCAACGGCATGGATCCCGAGGGGATCGTCTGGATGAAAAGCCTCCTGCGGTCGCTGGCCGCGCAGGATCGCGCGGTCCTGGTGTCCAGCCACCTGATGAGCGAATTGCAGGACACCGCCGGCCACCTGGTCGTCGTCGGTCGCGGCCGGGTGATCGCCGACACCTCCGTCACCGAACTGATCGCCGCCGCCTCCGGCAACCACATCATCCTGCGCACCACGGCTCCGGCCGACGCGATGACGGTGCTTGTCGGCGCCGGAGCAGATGTCACCGCCAAGGGTCCGGGCGTGCTCTGCGTCGCTGGCCTTAGTGCCGAGCGGACGGTCTCGGCGCTGAGCAGCCATGCGATCCCCTTCAGCGAGGTCACGGCGCACCGGGCCAGCCTCGAGGAGGCCTACATGGAGCTGACCAGGGACAGCGTCGAATACCGGGCGGAGGCCACGTCATGACTACGGGGGCCATGACACCGAACCGCGCCCCGATGAGTGCCGGGCAGGAGGGTTTCTGGCGGCTGGTGCACGCCGAGTGGACCAAGTTCCGTACCGTCCGCGGCTGGGTGATCGCTGTGCTCGTCTCGATCGCGGCGATCACCGCGTTCGTGTTCGTTGCCACCGATGTCGGCAGGTCGTGCGCCGGGCCTGGCGGCCCAGCTGCCTGTCCGGCTCCGGCCCAGCCGACCGGGCCTGGCGGCGTGCCGGTCGTGGACACGTTCTACTTCGCCCACCAGCCCGTGACGGGGAACGGCACGATCACCGCTGCGGTGACATCGCTGACCGGCCGGGTCGAGGTCGGGCAGGATGGCAGCGGAACGCCCGAGTTCGGCCCTGGGCTGCAGCCATGGTCCAAGGCCGGGATCATCATCAAGGAGAGCACGTCGCAAGGTTCGGCCTACGCGGCGATAATGGTCACCGGGTCGCACGGCGTGCGGATGCAATGGGACTACGTCAACGACACGCCCGGCCTGGCCGGGAGCGCGTCTGCGTCCGCGCCGCGCTGGCTGCGGCTGGTTCGCGACGGCGGGACGATCAGCGGGTACGACTCCGCCGATGGCACCCGCTGGAACTTGGTCGGCACCGCGACCCTGCCGGGGCTTACCCCCACCGTGCAAGCCGGGCTCTTCGCCGCCGGCTCGTTGTACGGCTCCAGCTCTTGTACGTACGACTCCGACTTCTGTACCCGGGGCACCGGCGTTTTCCGCGACATCGGGCTGTCCTGGCCCGCTACCGGATGGACGGGAACCAACGTAGGCGGCCCGAACAGCGTGCCAGGGCCCGGCACGCTTCGCCAGAGCGCGGGCGCGCTCACCGTAACCGGTTTCGGCGATATCACCCCGGCCGCTGGGAGCGCGTACGGCGGAAACGGTCAATCCCTCCAGCGGCTGCTAGACGGGACGTTCTTCGGGCTGATCCCGCTGATCGTGGTGGCAGCCATGTTCATCACCGCCGAGTACCGGCGCGGGCTGATCCGCGTCTCGCTGACCGCGGCACCGCACCGCGGCCTGCTGCTGGCTGCCAAGGCCGTCGTCATCGGCGCGGTCGGTTTCGTTGCCGGGCTGGTCGCGGCCACCCTTGCGCTCACCGTCGGCACGCCCCTGCTGCTCCGGGCTGGAGGCCTGCAATGGCCGGTTTCGCCGTTCACCGAGGCGCGGATGGTCGTCGGCACCGGCGCCCTGCTCGCCGCGGCCGCGGTGCTCGCGCTCGCGATCGGCACCATCGTCCGGCGCAGCGCGCCGGCCGTCGCCATCGTGATCGTGGTGATCGTTGTCCCGTACCTGCTCGCCTTCAACCCGCTGCCCGGCTCGCAGGCGCAAGGCAGCGGGCCTGGCGGGGGAGCGGGCTGGGAGCTGCAGGTCACTCCGGCCGCTGCCTTGGCTGTGCAACAGGCTGTCCCGCAGTTTCATCAGCTGATGGCCGTCTACTCCCTGAATTCCGGGTACTACCCGCTTGCGCCCTGGGCTGGGCTGGCGGTGGAGTGCGGGTGGGCGGCTGCGGCGCTGGCGCTGGCGTATTACCTGCTGCGCCGGAGGGATGCATGAATCGCGGAACCCAGGTCGCTCCGCCGCGTTATCTGCTAGCCCAGGCGCTGCATGCCGAGTGGACCAAGTTCCGCACCGTGGCCGGCCCATCGTGGCTGCTGGCCGGCGTTGTCGCACTGACCGTCGCCGTCGCGGTGGCGGCAGCCTGCGCGGCCCGGTGCCGGTCAGCCGCCTGCGGGATCGATCCCGCCACGGTCAGCTTCACCGGAATCTACCCGGGCCAGGCGGTCGCCGCCGTCGCCGGCGTGCTGGCCATCGGCAACGAGTACAGCACCGGGATGATAAAGCTGTCGCTGACCGCAATGCCACGGCGGCTGACCTGGCTCTTCGCCAAGGCCTCGGTACTCACCGGCTCGGCGCTCGCCGCCGCGGCGCTCGCGGTCGCAGGCGCGGCGCTCGCCGGGCTACTGATCCTGCCCGGCCACGGCTTCACTGCCGCGCACGGATACCCATCTCTCACCTCGGCCACCGACTTCAGGGCCGCCGCCGGCACGGCCTTGTACCTGACGCTCATCGCCCTGCTCAGCCTCGGGCTCGCCGCCGCGGTACGCGAGTCCGCCGCCGCCATTGGCCTGGTGCTCGGCGTGCTGTACCTGTTCCCGATCGCCGCGGACCTCATGTCCAACCCGACCCTCGCCCGGCACCTCGACCAGGTCGGCCCCCTGCCCGCGGGCCTAGATGCCCAGGCCACCATCGGGGTGAAGAGCCTGCCCCTCACACCGTGGCAGGGCCTCGGCGTCACCGCCTTGTGGACTGCCGGCGCGCTCCTCCTTGGTGCACTCCTACTGAAGTTCCGCGACGCATAACGGCGGGCCTCGATCAGACGCTCGGCTCGGCAGGAACACCCGGACCTCCTGAATTCCCTACGGCATCATGGGGCGAAGACACCGACGCCCGGAGCCCGACCGTAGCCAAGCCGCCGTCGGACGGGCACCGGTAGGTAGTAGTGCTCCCCTATGGTGTTATGAGGCGATCGCCCGGACCAGGGTGGCTCGTCCGGACCGCAACACACCTAGCTGGAGTTCTGTGACAGTTCAAGGCAAGGCCGGCAGAAATCGCGGCCGTCAGCAGCAGCGGCCCACAGCACCGGCAGGAGAGCGCAAGACGATCAAGCGCGGCCGCAAGCGTGCCGCGGCCGAAGCCCGGCGCCAGGCGGCGAAGCGGCGTACGCGACGGCGCCGGCTGCTGATCGGGCTCGCGGCGGTGCTCGCTGTCGGGCTCACGACCGGCGGGCTCATTTACGCGAACCTGCCACCCTCTATCGCTGTCGCTGGCGCATTCGGCGCGAAGCCAACGGTCACGATTCCCAAGATCAACCCGCCAGCAGGCCTGCAGGTGCACCAGCTGGTCAGCGGGCACGGCGCGCTCGTGGCCAAGGGCGACCTGGCCGTTACCGACCTCACCGCATACACCTGGGATGGTGCGAAGAGTAAGAAGATCAGCGAGATTTCCACCGGGAAGCCGCAGGGACTGGCTGTTGGGTCCACAATTCCTGGCCTTGACAAGAGCCTGGAAGGCAGCAGAGTCGGCAGCAGGCTGCTCATCACCATCCCGCCCAAGGATGGGTTTGGGTCCAAGGGAGACAGCTCACTCGGGGTTACCGGCAAGGACACCCTGGTGTTCGTGGTGGATGTGCTCGGCTCTTACCAGAAGACTGCAAGCGCGCACGGCACACACGAAGTGGCCAATGGGACCGGGCTGCCAACGGTCGGCACCTCATCCCCTGGGACCGCGCCGTCGATCCACATCCCCTCAACCGCACCATCGGCCACACTGCAGGTCAAGACCCTCATCCGCGGGTCGGGGCCGGTGGTGAAAAAGGGTCAGCTGCTCGTGGCCCAGTATGAGGGCGTGATTTGGCGCACCGGCAACGTCTTCGACTCCACCTGGAAGAGCGGCGCGCCGACCGCTTTCCAGATTGGCACCGGGCAGGTCATCAAGGGGTGGGACGACGGCCTCGTGGGCAAGCGAGTCGGCAGCCAGGTCCTGCTCGTGGTGCCGCCCGCCGATGGCTACGGTGCATCAGGTTCCTCAAGCGCCGGGATCAAGGGCACGGACACCCTGGTCTTTGTGGTTGACATCCTCGGCACCTACTGAGCCCGTATGCGCTCTGGCGCGGTCATGTAGGTACAGGTCACGCAGGACGCCCAGTTCGGCACCGTGGTGGATCTGTTCGTCGAGATGGTGGAGGACGAGCGCCGCCTTGGAACTCTCGGCGTATTCGTGAGCCACGGGGCCCAGCGGTGCCCACCAGGAAGCTGCAGGCAACTGCTGGAGCAGGTCCTGCCAGAAATCGTGCGCACGAGCCAAGACGGCAATGGCTTCCGCTGCCGTTGCCGGTGCCGGGTCATCCCTTTCGAACCCGCCGGGTGGCCGCTTCACCCCCAGCCACTCCGGCTGCCGTTTCGCTCCGTAGTTTTCGATCAGGTGCCACAGCCGCCAGGCGATGGTCGTGAAGGGCAGGGTGCCCGGCCGGTCCGCATCATCAGCGCGATAGTCACCGGACTCCGTCCGGCGCACCGTAGAGCAGCCAGGCACCGGCTCCCAGAAGTATTCGTCATCGGTGAGCCCGGCGAGCCTACTCGAGGTCCGCTGGTAAACGTAGTCAGACAACTCCATGATGTCAGCGCGCGCGTCACTCTCGTTTTCCATGGCAATGACGTTAGAAGACCTCGCGGACAGTTTCGGTCCTCAATGTTGGCGACAATCCGCAATCGGCCCGACTAGGTCGTTTGCCAGATCAGGCAAGTCTTCGGCGGACAAGCCAGCGTCGCTTGCCGCCACTTTTGCCTGCGGTCGGCAGGACCCGCTCGAATCCGTGTGCCTCGAACAGGCCCACGGTCCCCACATAGGCGGCCGTCTGGTCGACGCGGCCGCCTTCGGGGTCCACTGGGTAACCTTCGATCGCGATTGCGCCGTTGGCGCGGGCGTGTTCAATCGCGCCGTCCAGTAGTTCGTGCATCAGCCCGCGGCGGCGAAACCCTGGTCGCACCCGGAAACAAACCGCTGACCAGGCTTCCGCGTCGTCGAGATGCGGGATCGTACGAGAGTTGACCAGGGCACGATAGGTGTCTTTTGGCGCGATCGAGCACCATGCAGCGACCTCACCGTGCACGAATGCGAGGACCCCTGGACCCGGCTGGCGCTCGCACAGTTTGCGCATGTGCTCGAGGCGGCCAAGCGTGTCGAGGCTGGAGTTCCGGTACACCATGCACACGCACCCGCTCTGCGCCAAGAGCAATGCAAAGTCGTCCCAGCGTCCGACGGCAGGAAGTACCTCTACTGCCACGGCACCCCCTGGGATCTGGTTCTACCTTCAGTTTCGCGCCGACAGCCCACTCTGGCCCCGGTCTCCGATGGCTCAGGCCATACGCTCGTCCCACATGTATCCCACGCTCGGCCGATTGCTTCACGCCTGAGCTGGATTCTGCGTGATTGCTCGTCAGCGTGGCCCCGCGCGTATGCTGCCTCTGGCAGCCACGCCTGCCTGATCCGAGCTGCCCCAGCCCGGCGCTGGTGTAGCGGTTGAGGACAAGAGCGGCACAGCCCTCGCGTGGGTGGTTTCTTCCATCGTGATCCCTTGTGCGGTGGCCAGGCGCCGGGACATGGCTACCGGATTGAGGACGCGATGTCACACGACAAGACCGAGGCCGCGGCCCGGACCCGGAAGACGAAAACCGGTGAGCCCTATGCGGCCGCCCGGCGCGCGGTGATCGGGGAGCACCAGACCGAAGGCCAACGCCTGCCGATACCGCACAGGGACTATCTGATCACCCTGGTCGGCTTTGGCGAAGGCGCCGGTGCCGGGGTGCCCGGCGCGGCTGTACGCGACGCGGCGTCTGGCAAGGTTATCGACCGGCTGCCGGGCCGGATGGACGTGTACCCGGCCGTGGCGGGTACGGGCGGCGGGCGCGTGTTCTTCCTTGCGATGCGGTACGGCCCGGAACGAATTGCCGACAGTGACCCGGAGGCCGGTCAGATCCCGCCCGGCGGGGCCGTCCGCGTCCAGCTCGATGACCGGGGAAAGATCGCTGATCTGTCGACCGTCCCCGGTGTCCCCGAACCAGCGCGCATCGGCCCGATACACCTGGCCGCTTCGGCGGACGGCGGTCGGCTGGCCTACCCGGTCCGCCGTGACCGCGGTGGAGCGCCAGCCGCTGATGCTCCCCCGTCCCAGATCAGCATCGTGGCGGTCACCACTGGTGAGCGGATGCTGTGGCGGGCCGAATCGGACGGCCATATCGAGTATGTGTCGCTCTCCGCCGACGGGCGGCGGATGGCCTACAGCTGGCACGGTCTCGGAGAGGACAACGGCATCCGAGTCACCGACCTGCCCGATACGGCAGCGGGCGGAGTTGTCACCACACCGAGCCGCCTGGTGATACCAGCGCAGAACAGCCTGGGCAGCCTGGGGGAAGCGGTCATCAGCCCTGATGGCGCCACGCTGTATGTCACCGCTGCCCGCTACGGGCCCGGCGGCCAACCGGTCACCCGGCTCGCTGAGATATCGGTAGTCGACGGCCAGGTGCGCCGGATCGCCTACGAGCGCCGGGGCGCCGATCCCCGCAACACCATATTCGGCTGGGAACGGCTGGCCATTGATTCGAGTGACCAGCGTGCGCTGATCGCCTACAGCGGGAACCTCGGCAGGATCGAGCTCAGCACCGGGCACTTCACCGAGCTACCGATTGACGAGAACGCGGCCTTCGACATCGCCTGGTAGCGCCCCGGCGGCGAGACCAAACACCAACGAACGGATCGAGGCGGCACTGACGACAGAACAGGGCACCGAAGTGTCCCTCGAGCTGCGCTTTTAGCTGGTGGCAGGTGTTGGGTTCGAACCAACGTAGGCTGAGCCGACGGTTTTACAGACTTACGCTCCTATGACCGGCGCAGGCTATCTAGCTGGCCAAACGCTGATCCCGGTGCCCAGCACGAGTCGTCCTGTCCGCTATATGTCCGTGGCCTGCGTCCCGCCGAGATGAGGAACGGTATCGAGCTGCGGAGCCGCAGGCAGGCACTGGCAGAAGGAGCGGTGTTCCCGCTGTTAGAGGAACGGTTCGCGCAACCGCCCCCGATCGCAGAAGCCGCCAGCAGGTGCGGTGCTGCTTCGAACGGACAGTCGACTGCCACATGGCTGCCGTTTAGCTAGCTATGACGTCAAGTTCTGGGACACCCGCCGGATCGGCGACACCAGCGGGGGGCGGTGGCGGATCCGATGGGCCGTCGACGACCGGGAGCGGGCCAAGTCGTTCACCACCAGGGAACTGGCCGACGGGTTCCTGACCGGGCTGAAGGAAGCCGCCCGCGACGGGCAGCCATTCGACTCCGATACCGGCCTGCCTGCGTCCCGGCCTTGAGCAGCTGCTGGAGCGTGACGGCGAGGTCATCATCGTCGCGAACAGGCGAGCCGATCTCACTGATGCAGATGCGGCGATAGCGCTGGCCGAGCTTGCAGCCGAGTATCCGGGCAGGGCAACCGCGTACCTGGTTACCGATGAGGTCTTTCACCACGGCAAGTCGTATTACGTACGGGACCGGGACGGCCAGGCAGCGGCCTACGTGGGATCAGCGAACCTCACCGGACCTGGCCTTAATGTCAACCACGAGACCGGGGTCGCTTTCGCAGACGGCGAGCCAAT
>JASHOE010000343.1 GCA_030041275.1 Streptosporangiaceae bacterium | reverse complement strand
CACCGGATCGCCAGTGATATGGCGCACCTGGCTGAGGGTGTAGCTGAACACTGCATCCCAGGTGTCAGGCGCGTACCGGAAGTAGCCATCAATGCCGACCATCTGCACGTACCGGTTCCCCGGCCACCAGGCTGAGACGGGCTGGGCGACGGTCGACCCAGGTCGGTTGATGTTGACTGTCCACATCCAGGTCGCGTTGGTAACGTGCTCGGCCTGAAAGATCCCAACGATGTGCCGCCAGGCGGCGACGAAAGTGGCAGCAGGAGTGTGTGTCCAGCCCCATGGGTACCAGTCGCCGTTCATCTCGTGACCGAACGAAAGGATCACTGGTGCGGCGAATGCCTTCACCGCGAGGGCATAGCTGCGGATGTAGCTGTCGTACTGACCGACCGCAATGCTGGCAACGCTTGTGTGGTACGGGTCGATCTGGATGATCGGGGTGGCCCCGGCCTCGCCGGACTGGCAGGCTGCAGCAGCATCGAAGCTGTCCCCAAATCGCGGAAACTCCAGCGTCCACGCTGCTCGTACCCCAGTCAGTTGCTCAACGGCAGCGAGACTCTGAACGCTACCTGCGCCGAAGCCGATACGGCTTGAGTTCTGTGGCGCCGACACGCACTTGGCGGCAGTGGGGGTTGGATCGGCCTTCGGACTCGTCGCGATGATCGGGTAGCTAGCCACGGCCGAGCAGCCACAAAGAGCCGTGCACGCGCCCGCTAGCAAGGCAAGGACCTTCACACCCCGACCTCGACCTCGGAGCGCGTGCCCCAGCCGGTGCGCCAGCAGGTTGCCATGCCCCAGATCCGCAACGGCTTCAGCACGAGCAGCAGCCAGGCGAAGGCCAGTGGGATCACGATGAACGAGTCGAGCACGTCGGCCAGCGTTTCGTCGCTGCGCCTGACGAGGAAGATGCGGATCGCCGCCAGGTACAGCCAGATGACAGGCGCTCCGATCGCGTCTGCGATGAAGTAGCCGGTGACCGGCCACATGGCGATGGCGATCAGCGAAGCGAACATCGAGGCGAAAAACAACCATAGGTTGATGGCAGTGGTCCACCAGCCGAACGAGGTCAGCGGCAGATAGCGGATCCGCCAGAAAGTCCTGACTGTGGACGATCGCATCCACCGGGTCCACTGTCGCAGGTGATGATCCACGTTCTCCGGGTACATGGTGAGCTGGACGGCGCTGATCTGCTGAACTGCCTTGCCGCGGCCGATGGCGAAGGTGGTCAGGAGCGAGTCATCCCCGAACCGCACAGTGTGGCCGAAGAAATCCTCAGCCAGGTAGCCCGCCAGGTGGTCGCGAACCAGAGCGGCCCGGTACAGCGCGTAGGTGCCCCTGTTGACCAATACGTTGCCCATGACCGACTGCGCCGAGCACGCGCTCATCTGCCACGCCAGCTGGCGCACTCCGTTGAGGCGGGTAAGCCAGTTCCTGTTCTGGTTGAACGCCAGCTCCAGGCCAGCGACCGATTGAACAGCCGCGTCTGCGAAGGGCTTGAGGCCCTCTTCTATCGCATGGCGCTCTAGCGCGGTGTCGGAGTCGAGGGTGATGAAGATGTCGGCCCTGCGGGTGCGCTGGAAAGCGTTGGCCTGGGCGTGACGCTTGCCCTTGTTGGACTGACTGATCCACATGAACTCAACCGGGTGGGTGTGGTGCCTCGCCCAGTAGTCACAAATCTCGTAGTAGTCGTGCGAGGAGCCGTCATTGACCACAATGACTTGCTGCGGCAACCGGGTCTGGCGGAACAACGCGAAGAGCGCACGGTCCAGCAACTCCGGATCTTCGTTGTAGGCAGGGATGACCACCGTCACCCACAACTTGTCCAGGGCTCGCTGCTGCTCGAAAGTCACGGTTCGCGGCCTGTCGCGCCAGGACAGGAGGAGCTGGCAGAGTGACCAGGCGAACGTCACAGTCCAGATGACCATGAGCGCACGGTAGGCGCCGCGGTAGAGCAGGTCAGCGTGGTGTGCAGCCTCCGCGCCAAGGACCAGCCAGACCGTGAGCACGAGCACCCACAACTTCGAGTGCCGGATCTCCACGTCCGGGATGTCGTACTCGTGCTTCACTGGTCTGTCATTCCCTTCCCGCGTCGCCAATAGACGCGGATCAGCACCAACGCGGCGGCGATGGCAACGCCAGTTCCGGCTACGCACCACAACTCGACAGCCAGCAGAGTGTTCATGCCTTCACCAGCATCCAGACTTCCTGATAGAACCGATCGCCGTGGTAAGTCCAAGGCTCGTTGTAGATCATTCGATAGCCGCTCTTGCGACGAAGCTGACGGTATGCTGTCCAATACTCAGATGCGTTCGTGGCCTGGCCGTCGATCTCAATCACGGCGAAGTGCCTGCTCCTGATTGCAGCAATGACAGCGGGAACTCCAGTTACTTCGGCGTGCCCGTTCCACCAGGGGAAGCCGTATCCCATACCGGCGATCTGGCCCGGATACACGTGCGCGTGAAGGTAGTAATCGCCGACCGAGAAGGCGTTCATCAGGATTGGCCCGGTCGATGGACGCACGAAATTAAGCGCTTTGATGACGCCGGTTGAGTTAGGCCACCAGCGAGTTGCCAACACCGCTGAGTAGTTGAGCGAGCCTATGAGAGTGAGGCCCACGACACCAGCCAATGCGACACGCCATGCGGTACGCCGATCGATCCGTGACAAACGCGCCAGCAAGTATCCCGCGCCGATGGCAGTGAACCAAGCACCGAAGTCGGCGTGCTTCCACAGCGATGTGGTCGTGTGGAGGCGAGCCTCGTTGAGTGGGGCTAGCAGGCCAGCCGCCAGGACAGTTAGGCAGAGCACGCGAGTGGGCGGCTTGTCAGAATAGCTTGATAGCAATGCGAGCACTCCGAGGATCAGCACGATCCAGATCAGGCCGAAACCCTGGTTGAGTACCAGCAACGGTGACTCAGCACCTTTGGCGCGTGACAGCGTGGTGAACAGGATTCCTTGGACGTAAGTGTGCCCTGCAATCTTTACGACCACGGAGGCAGAAAGTACCCAGCATGACCCGACGATGGTCGCGTAAAACAGCCCGGTCCTAAGCCGGCGCACTTGCCAGCCGGCAATGGCTATCAGGACTAGCGTTACCGGCTCCCACAGTGCCGTGGCGTACTTCGTTGCAGCCGCAAGAGTCAGCACCAGGCCGGCACTCGGCAACATAAACAATCGCGCAACAGGCTTAGCGCTCGCGGCGGATACGCCGATCCAGGTCGCAAAGCACATCAAGAAAATCGCCATCGGGTCGTAAGTCGCGAATACGCCGAGCAACTGAGTAGAGGCGAGTACAGCAAAGGCCAGAACAGCGAACAGTCCGGCAGTTCGCTCCAGCAATCGCCTCGTCACGCCATAGAGGCAGCAACTGGCGCCAAGCATGAAGGCGAGAGACAGCAAACGAGCACCCGTCAGACCTCCGACGCTGTCTGCCAGAGCACCGAGCGGCGGATATACCACCGGGGCACCAGACAGCCAGGTCGGGAACGACAACAGGGTCGGCGACGTAGCTCCGTGCAGCCAATGCGCCCACTCCAGGTGGCCCGCATAGAGATACGTGGCCTCGTCCTCGAATGCTGAGTTGGCCCACAGCAGACGCAGCGACAACCCGGCTTGCAGCAGCAGGACGCCGGCCAGCAACCAGCGGTGCGTCAGCCGAGGGTGCCACCGTGCTCTCGTGCGACGGATAGATGTCGTCTGGTCCGGACGAGCCCCATCGAACTGGCCTGTCAGCTCGGACCACTGGCGGCTTGCAAATGACGGTTCGACGTATCCGTCGGTGGGCGCGAAAAAGTTAGCCATCGGCCTTCCGTTGCGCGGTGGTATGACAAACCGTCCCGCATCTAGCGGCTGATAACGCAGAGCGTCAAATTGACGCACGCAGCTACCAGTGGCCGGCTGCCTCGTAGCTCGGCTTACGGACGATCCCGTTCGCTTAGCCTCGAGAACGATTGCAAAGCTGCTGTTCCAGGACAATCCCCGGACTCGGGGATCGCTGGGCACATAGGCCTGCCGCTCG
>JASHOE010000050.1 GCA_030041275.1 Streptosporangiaceae bacterium | reverse complement strand
ACGAGGCAGCGGCTGCCGGATTCGAGCCGATCACGGTCCAGTCCGAGGCTGATGACCATAAGGCCTATTACCCCGGCAGCCACCGCATCACGATGCGGCTCACCGGTGACCGCCGCACCGGGCAGCTGCTCGGCATGCAGCTGTTCGGCCACAAGCACGCCGAGATCGCCAAGCGGATCGACATCGCAGCCACTGCGATCTTCAACAGCATGACAGTCGAGGCCCTCAGCGACCTCGACCTGTCCTACACCCCGCCTCTCGGCAGCCCGTGGGAGGCGGTCCAGGCGGGCGCCCAGGCGTGGGACCGGGAGGTTCAGTCGCTGCACAGATAAGGAGAGTGCCTACATGGCCGGCCACATCATGACGCAGGCCGAGCGGATGTCCCTATCGGGCGTCGCGCGCGACCTGCACACCGAGTTCCGCGGCATATTCGGCCAGGAGACCATCGAATCCCTCCTGCTCGACAGCTACGACCAGCTCGCATCGACCGCGACGGTCACCACCTTCCTGGTCATCGGCGCCGAGCGATTCGCCCGCCAGCGGCTGGGGGCGCTCGCGCACGCCGAGGGCACGGCCAAGGCCAAGAAGCCGGCCGTGCTGTTCCTGTGCGTGCACAACGCCGGGCGCTCGCAGATGGCGCTCGGCTGGTTCAATCACCTCGCCGCAGACCGGGCGATCGCCTGGTCCGGCGGCTCCGAACCGGTCTCTGGCATCCATCCCGGCGTACTTGCCGCGATGGCCGAAGTCGGCATCGACATCTCCCGGGAGTTCTCCAAGCCGTGGACCGACGAATTCGTCCTCGCCGCTGATGTCGTCATCACCATGGGCTGCGGTGACGCCTGCCCGCTCCTCCCAGGCAGACACTATGAGGACTGGGAGCTCGATGACCCTGGTGGGAAGACCTTGGACGAGATCCGTCTGATCCGCGACGAAATCAGGGACCGAGTCGCCAATTTGGTCGAGAAGCTCACCAGCGGTTAGGCCCCCGACTTCAGCCGGCCTGGCAGCTCAGGCGGGGCGCTGACCTGGTTCGGAATCGGCCGGGGGCATCCATGTCTGTACGCTCGTGCCGTGACCGGGCATCGGCAGGAATTCGAGCGCGAGCTTGAAGCCATCGAGACCAAGGTCATTGAGCTGTTCGCGTTGCTGGCCGAGGACCTGCCCAAGGCCACGCAGGCACTGGTGACAGGCAACAACGAGGTACTCCAGGTCCTGGCGGAGCGCGAGCAGGTGACCGACGCGCTCTACCTGGAAGTGGAGCGGCTGGTCAATCGCGAGATCGTTTTGCAGGCGCCGGTGGCGACGGACCTGCGATTCCTGCTGTCCGTGCTGCGGATCGTGCCGGAGATGGAGCGGTCTCACGACCTCGTGATGCACATCGCAGCCCAGGCGAATCACGTTCTGGGCGCGGACCTCACACCTCGCACTCGCGGCATCGTAGAGCGCATGGGACATATCGTCGCCGACATGTGGCGCCGATCGGCCGATTCCTGGTATCAGCGCGACCGCTCCGCCGTCCCGGCGCTCGCCGAGCGTGCCGAGGAGGTGCACGAACTCCATACCAGCCTCATCGGAGAACTCGCGGCAGGGCAGATGGCACTGCCGGTGACCATGGAGATGACGCTGGTGGCACGTGATTACGAGCGGCTCGGCGCGCACGCCGTCAACATCGCCAGGAGGGTGGCCTACCTGGCCGGGCCCAGTGCCGCCGAGGCGCCCTGACGGCTGCCGTCAGCCCACTCGGCCGGTCACGTAGGCCTGAGTGCGTGGGTCGCGCGGGTTGGAGAAGATGCTCTCGGTCAGGTCATACTCGACCAGCGTCCCCGTCCGGACGTCGCTCTTGTCGTCCCGGAGCACCGAGTAGAACGCGGTCCGGTCGCTGACCCGCGCAGCCTGCTGCATGTTGTGCGTCACGATGACGATCGTGTACTGCGACTTGATCTCGTGCATCAGGTCCTCGATCCGCCCCGTCGCGATCGGGTCGAGGGCAGAACAAGGCTCGTCCATGAGGATCACGTCGGGCTCAACCGCGAGCGTGCGCGCGATGCACAGTCGCTGCGCCTGGCCGCCGGACAGACTGAGTCCTGACTTGTTCAGGCGGTCCTTGACTTCCTCCCAGAGG
The DNA here is from genome assembly GCA_030041275.1 of Streptosporangiaceae bacterium. GTDB lineage: Bacteria > Actinomycetota > Actinomycetes > Streptosporangiales > Streptosporangiaceae > JAJYUU01. The sequence continues at coordinate 23,836 of JASHOE010000050.1, read as the reverse complement.
GCGGCTTGGTGTAGCGAGCGCTCCACGATCTCATCAAGCCTGGCCTTCTTTCGCTCGCCGTTGATCCGGGGGCCGTAGGCCACGTTGTCATAGATCGACTTCGGGAACGGGTTCGGCTTCTGGAAGACCATGCCGATGCACCGGCGTACCGCTGCGGGCGACACGCCGGGGGCGTAGAGCGCCTCGCCGCGATACTCAACATCCCCTTCGACCCGCGCGGTCGGAATGAGGTCGTTCATCCGGTTGAGGGTCCGCAGCACCGTCGTCTTGCCGCAGCCCGACGGACCGATGAATGCCGTGATCTCGTTCTCGTAGACGGACAGCGAGACATCGGCGACGGCCCGGAACGAGCCATAGTAAATCGAGACATTCTTCGTATCGAAGATCGACCTGCCCAGCCTCGCTGGCGTTTCGCTATGCGCCGCTAGCTCGGGCAATCCGAGCCTCGTCAGTTCCTGGTCAGGCTGGTCCATGACGGTTCCTAGCGCGAGAATCGGGCGACCCGGCCAGTGACCAGGCGAGCAGCGATCAGCAGGACGAAGGCGATAACTACGAGTGTAAGTGCCGCGCCCCAGCCGCGATCCTGGGCGCCGACGTACGGCTGTGAGGCATTCGCGAAGATCTGGGCCGCCAGGGTCGTGTTGGGGCCGGCGAAGACATTGGGGTTGGCCGCCGTCACGGTGAAGATCGTGAACAGCACCGGTGCCGTCTCGCCGGCAACCCTCGCCACGGCTAGTAGCGCTCCGCTGACGATCCCGCTAAGCGCGGCGGGCAGCACCACGCTCAGCGTCACCCTCGCCTTACTCGCCCCGAGGGCATAACTGCCCTCGCGGAGCGAGTCGGGCACCAGCCTCAGCATCTCCTCCGTGGACCGGATGACAAGCGGAAGCATCAGGCAGCCAAGCGCGAAGGCGCCCGCCAGGCCCGAGTAGCCGAAGTGGATGACCCAGATCGAGAAGATGAACAGGCCCATGATGATCGATGGCACGCCCGTCATAACGTCGGCCATGAATCTGATGAGCCTGGTGAGAAACTGGTTGCCGCCGTACTCGTTGACGTAGATCGCTGCGAGGATGCCGATGGGCACGGCCAGCACCGTGGCGAGGGCAGTGATGAGAATTGTCCCGAGCACAGCCGGACCCATGCCGCCCACGTTGGCCGGTGCCACGTTGAACGGGATACCGCCGGAGAGAAACTGCCAGCTAATGATCGACGCGCCCTTGGCGATGACAGTGGCCAGTACGAATCCGAGCGGGATGATCATTATCACGAACGCGAGCACCATGAGCACGGTGACGATCCGGTTCTTCGTGCGCCGCCAGGATCGCCGCTCGCGAAGGTCGACGGGCTGCTGCTGAGAAGAGGCGGCCATCAGGCTCCCCGCTGCCGTTGCATGGACCGCGCCACGACCCCGCGCGCCAGAACGTTGACGATGATGGTCAGGACGAACAGCAGCACGCCGATCCCGAGCAGCGCGGACCGGAATACGCCGAAGGCCTCGCCGAATTGGTTAGCGATGACCGCAGGCATGCTGTAGCCGGGTGTGAACAGGTGCGACGTGATTTGCGTCGAAGAGCCGATCACCAGGGCGGCCGCGATCGTCTCGCCCATCGCGCGGCCGAGGCCGAGCAGCACCGCGCCGACGACCCCGCCCTGGCTGTGCGGCCAGACGACGCCGCGGATCATCTCCAGGCGAGTGGCGCCCAGGGCGTACGCTCCCTCCCGGTCGATGGTCGGCACGGTCGCGACGACCTCGCGAGTCAGCGACGTGATGATCGGCGTGATCATGAAGGCGAGGATCAGGCCGGCGGTGAAGAGCGAGGCCCCGTACACCGCCCCGCTCGTTGACGGACCGAACAGGTTGCCGAGGACGGGGACGCCTTTAACACCCGATGCAATCGGGGCGTACACATCTCGCTCGGCCCACGGAGCGAACACGAGGAAGCCCCACAGACCCCAGACCACCGATGGGACGACGGCGAGCAGGTCGATCACATACACGATGGGTCGCGCCCACCGGTACGGCACGACTTCGGTGAGCAGCAGCGCGATGCTGACGCTGACCGGGACGGACAGGATGACCGCGATCAGCGCTGTGATCGCTGTCCCGTAGATGAAAGTCAGCGCCCCGAACTGGTTTTTCTGCTGGGACCAGGTCGTGGAGAAGATCCCCGAGATGCCTTCATGACTGAACCAGGATGTCGACTGCTGTGTGGTCGAGACGAGGATGAGGACCAGGATCGCCAGCACCAGCAGGCCCGCCACCAGCGCGACAGCCTGAAAGACGCGGTCGCCGAGCGACCGATGCCGGGTCAGGGAACGGGCGGACCCGGCATCGCCAGCCGGATCCGCCCGCGCCGAGTTACTCACCACGAGGCGCCATCTGGTGCACTCTCCGTCGCGCCAGTCCTGCTAACCACTGATCTTGTTCAGTTGCCCCTTGGCCATGGAGTCGATGTTGCTCGGCAGCTTCGCGTAGTTCAGGCTCGGCAGCAGGTCCTGTCCGTTACCAAGCAGGTAGCCGATGTACGACTGGAGCAGCTTCGCGTCTGTGGCATTCGGCTGCTTCTGGTAGGCGAGCACCCAGGTTTGGTACGTGATCGGGTACGAGTTCGCGCCGGGGGCCCAGACAGCGTGAAACGTCAGGTCGGGGCTGACCGTGACGCCGGACGCAGCGTCGGAGGCCGCGGCCGTCGACGGGGCGATGAACTTGCCGGCGGAGTTCTCGACCGAAGCGAAGGTCAGCCCGGACGCCTTGGCGTCGGCGTAATCGACATATCCGATGGCTCCCGTTGTCGACTTGATGACCTGCGCTACACCGGTGTTGCCGCTGCCAGCCCGGGCCGAGGTCGGCCAGCTGATGGTCGAGGCGCTGCCGAGCTTCCACACGCTCGGCTCGGCCGTCTGCAAGAACAGCGAGAAGTTCTGCGTGGTGCCCGACGAGTCCGAACGAACGGCCAGGGTGATCGGAGTGCTCGGTAGGTGGAGGCCCGGGTTGATCGCAGTGATCGCCGGGTTGTTCCAGCTCGTGATGTTGCCCTGGAATATGTTGGCGATGACGGTCGGGGTCAGCTTGAGACCGCTGACGCCGGGCAGGTTGTACGACATGGTGATCGGGCCGATCAGGATGGGGAAGTACAGCACCGTCTTGCCCTTGAAGTTGGCCGTCTCCGTGGACGGGATCGGCGAGTCGGAGCCTGCGAAGTTGACCGTGCCCGCGGCTAGGTCACTACGGCCAGCGCCTGAGCCGACGCTGTTGTAGTTCACCGTCGCGCCGGACTGGACCGACTTGAACTGTGAGATCGCCGCCTGCTGGAAGGTGTTCTGGAATGTCGATCCAGCCCCGTTGAGAGTGCCGCTCACCGCGCCCGTCGTGTTGTTGTTCGATGGCGTAGCCGGCGAGGAGCATGCGGAGAGGGCTATGACGCCCGCGAGGACCGCGACCCCCCCGACCGTGATCCGCTTTCTGCCCCGAGGTTGCATTATGCGTATCTCCTTTTTCTGACTATCTGCTTCGTTTGCCCGGTGAGTGAGTCGCCCTGACTGCGACCCGCCGGCTGACCGCGCGACTGGCCCACGCCGCGAAAGGCAGGGTGACTTTCTGGCGGGTCCTGAAATTGCGTAGAGGCGACTGTCAGATGTATTTCTGGTAAACGCACCTTGGCCGTGGCGCTCGTTCAGCCAGCTAGACCGCCAGCCCATGGCAGGCCAAGTTGCCCGCATCCCCGCCCCCGCAGGAGATCATCAATCGGGTTAGCTCCCGGTTGCCCGGTCGCCGTTTTAACCCCGTCGGCGCCCGGCATAGTTACCAGCCGTGAGGCTTGCGAACCGGCACTACGCGACATTCCCCAGCTAGCTCAAAGCTAGGCCAGGGTTCGGGGGCGTATTTGGCGTGGCACCGCCGACTGGCGGCCTCGGCTCGGGCCTTTGGGAGGCCGCACCACGATGGCGCATTGGCATCGGAAAGGGGTGGCTGTCCCACGGCAGTGCTGGCGGCAGCATCAGCCGCAAACGTCAACCGACGCGCTTAAGCTGAGCGGAGACGTGCGACTGCAATGGCTGGCCGACGGCCGCCATGTCGTAGGCCCAGCCCAGGTCTGCGCCGATCAGGCCGTAGAGCCGACGGCCAGCCGTGACCTCCTTGGCAGTGGTGGTCCTGACCACCGCGTCTGTCGCCAGCTCAATCTTGGTGCCAGCTACCTCGCCCAGGTAGATCTCCACGATCCCTGTCGGATGCGCCAGCACGACTTCGAGTCCGCCGCTGTCCTGCGGCCGCCAGTAACCCGTCTCCATCGCCAGCGGACGCCCGATCGTGCCGTCTTCCTCGAGCAGCCACGTGCGGCTCGAGTAGATCAGGAACGGCTTGCCGTTATGCCCGAAGGTGATTTCCTGGCCGAAGTTGGCGCTCTCGATGGTGGGATATCCCACCACGCCGGCACCCTCCCACCGGCCGAGCAGGAACCGCACCGGGTCGAGGCTAGGGTGCACGTCAAAGTGCTCCGGCAGCCCACCGGACCGGGCGGCGGCTGGCTGGCCTGATTCCATGACGCTTCCTCCACGATGAGCCGCTGGTCTGCAGTCAGCAATGCTGTACCCGTTTCCCGCTCACCCATCAGGCCGTCGCCCGGTCACCCGGAACAGCCCCGCGAGCAGCGCCACAGCAGCCACTACGCCGAGGCATAGGGCAATCGCCAGCACAATGCCGGTCAGCATCGACGCCATGCCTGCGCAGTGTAGGGTCGCGGGCTTGCACCGGATCCGCGCCACGCCGTCTTCGGCCGGGCCGGTCCGCGCTGGCGGACTACCGCGCCGGGCTGAGCGTAAGGTGCCGTACATGGCCACACGTTCCCTGGTCGTGAAGCTCACCGTAGGCAAGGACGAGCCGGAGCGCTGCAACCAGGCGCTCACCGTGGCTGCGGCTGCGGCAGCGAGCGGAGTGCCGGTGTCGTTCTGGCTGACCGGCGAAGCGTCCTGGTTCGCGCTGCCGGACGGCTGCCCGGATCTGCAGCTGCCCCACGCCACTGCGTTGCCTGAGCTGTTCGAGACGCTATTGAAGATGGGCACGGTCACGCTGTGCACGCAGTGCGCGGCTCGCCGCGAAATCACCGAGGCCGACGTCGTCGACGGCGTGCGGATCTCGGGCGCCACCACGTTCGTCGCCGAGGTACTGACCGAGGGAGCCCAGGCGCTGGTCTACTGAGCGATCGAAGCGAGTCGCTCGGCTCGAAGGCGCGACGCCCACTCCTCCTCCGCCGGGTCGATGGGCGGCAGCGGCCCGGTAGCCCAGCTCAACAGCAGGTCCGCGAGGCCCGGGTTACGGGCCAGGGCCGGGCCGTGCATGTAGGTCCCGAGCACCCGGCCCGAGTACGCGCCCTCGGTACCGTCGCCGTTGCCCACTCCCTGGCTCAGCCTGGCGAGGGGGCGGGCGCCTGGCCCGATGGTGGTGACGCCCTGATGATTCTCAAATCCGGTCAGTCTCGGCACACCCAGCGCAGGGTCGGCGTCGGCGACCAGTTCCCCCACGCCGCGCCGCTCGCCTCGGCCACTGGTGATGTCGAGCAAACCCAGGCCGCTGACCGGCTCGCCTTCCACCCCGCCGAACTGATGACCGACCACCTGGTAGCCGGCGCACACGGCGAACACGACACTGCCTCGACTGGCCGCGGCGGCCAGACCGCCATCGGTGCTCAGCCGTCTCGCGGCGAGGATCTGCGGCAGATCCTCGCCGCCGCCGAGCAGGTAAATGTCGCCGTGACTCGGGACGCGCTGATCCGAGTTGACTTCGATCGGCTCGACGTCGATACCGCGCAGGCGCGCCCTCCGGCCGAGGACAAGCAGATTTCCGCGGTCGCCGTACGTGCTCAGCAGGTCGGGGTACACCCAGACCAGGCGCAGCTTGCTGGTGGTATCGGCGGACTTTCGCCGAGGCTGCGGCGCCGGGTCTGCCGCGGCCGACCCGGGTGAGAGACTGACCGCGTCAGCGGCAGTCGGGACGGTCGGCCCGTCCGGGGCGTGCCCGTTGGGCGAACTGCGATGGCGTCCCCCGCGCTCGGTCATCCGACCCCTTTCCCGATCACTGCGCGCGTCCGAGCAGCGCTCGGATCTGCTGGAAGGCGGTGTAGTTGGCGAGCACGTCGAGCTGGCCGCCGGTGATCCGGCTGACCGCCTCGTCGATCCCGCTGACCACTTCGAAGGGCACCTGGTCTGCCTCCAGCCGGACGGCCAGGTCGGTGCTGCGCTCACCACTGACGAGGACTCGGCGGCCGATCAGTACCCGGTAGTCGACGTCCCACAGCCAGGAGGTGTCGCGCCCGTCCGGGCCCTGCGCGTTCACCGCGAGCAGCACCGGAACCGGCCGCGGCGCCAAGACGTCGAAGGCCTCCAGCCAGCCCGCGGGGTTCTTGGCCAGCAGCAGCCGCACCTTCTTGCCTTGCCGCTCCACCTGCGTGTAGCGGCCCGCGACCGACTTGACGTCTCGGAGCTTCGGCAGCGCCAGATCGACGGTGACACCGAAATACGAGCCGACCGCCAGCGCCATCACCGCGTTGGACGCGTTCGCGCGGCCCGGCAACGCCAGGGCAAGCTCACGAACCTCACCAGTGTCGTCGATCACCGTGTCCCCGCTGAGCACCCAGCGGGCCGGCGGCCGGTCGAATCCGCACTCGCCGCACCGCCAGCCCAGCTCGTCCCTGCGCAGGTGCGAGCCGCACTCGGGGCAGCACCAGGAGTCCTCGTGCCAGCGCTGTCCACCCGCTACCCAGCAAACACGCTCAGCCTTCGATGCCGCCCAGACGATCAGCGGATCATCAGCGTTCGCCACGACCACGCAGTTGTCAGCCGCTGCCAGCGCGTGGCGCCACCGGCGGGCAGTGAGCCAGATCTCTGCCGCCCGGTCCATCTGGTCCCGGCTCAGGTTGAGCAGCACGACGGCCCTGGGCTCCGTCGCCTCGATGACGGCCGGCAGGTAGCGTTCGTCGGTCTCCAGTACGGCGTACGGAGCGTTGGGCGAGCGGCCGAGAGCGGACGCAAGGCCGGCCTCCATGTTCGCCCCGAACGCGTTCGTGGCGACCTCCTGGCCCAGGGCGCTGAGCACGGCGGTGACCAGCCTGGTAGTCGTCGTCTTGCCGTTCGTGCCAGTGACCAGGACCACCTGGCGCCCGGTAGCGAGCAGCCGCAACAGCTCTGGCTCGACCCGAAGGCCAAGCACACCCCCGATCACCGAGCCGTCACCGCGGCCGGCGAGCCGAGATACCCGCCCCGCTGCGCTGCCGAGCGACGTTGCCACGCGCGCACGCAGCGGAAGCTTCCTCATGTCGGCTGATGCTACCTGGCGACCCGATCTGACTCTCTGGGTGGCGAAACGACCTGATCGTCCGCGCCGACGACAAAGCGTCTCGGCCAGGACAGCACAGCCTCGAGCCAGCCGGTCACGCCCATCTCCCCGGCAGCCTTCCGCAGCTGCCCCTGGTGACTGACTCCGATCGCCACCGCGGCGAGGTCCTCGATGAACGCCCCGTGGTCGTCCGCACCCAGCAGCGCTGTCCACGCGGTTAGCCGGTTCGCCGTGACCTCCATCGACAACGGATGCCGACGCAGCCCGCTGACGCGCTGCCCGATCTTGACGTCGGCCTCGCCAGGAAGACCGGCCAGCGCGTAGTCCAGCGGCGGGGCCAGCCCAAACGGGTCGGGCGGCGGACCGTCGAGCGGGCATACCCGCTCGAGCTCGTGCAGCCACTGCAGCTGCGGAATAACCCAGCGAGTTCCCGGCATGGTCCCGGCGCCCTTGCCGCCGTCCAGCATGCCGGTAGCCGACGCCGCGCATGCGGTCGAGAGCGCTGCTGGGTCGTAGCTCTCGCGCAACGCCAGGCTTCGCCGTTCCACGGCCTCGTCGAGCACGGTGGCCAGCGCACAGTCCCGCTGCCGCTCCGGCAGTTCGGCCCACCGCTGGCGCAGCGGCACTGGCACCCGCGGCCGCGGTCGGTTGACCAGGTGCGCGAGCACGTACACCTCCGCCCAGACCCGCAGCCACGCGTCCTCTTGCGAGCGGGCGACCAGATCAGCGGCCCGGATCTCCACTAGCGTGCAGGGCCGGACCGTTACGCACGCCTGGCCGCACGCTGGGGACCGGCGGTTGGCGAGCAAGAACGGGCCAGGCGGCAGCACGCCGGGCGGTACGAAGTCCGTCGGGACCAAGTCGGTCGGCACCGTGTCGGTCGGCACCGCGTCCGTCGGTACCGCGTGGATCGCGTCGGCTGGGTCGGCCAGAGCGAACTTCTGCAGCTCGCGGTCACCGCCGAAGGGCACCCGGACCCGGACGGGCCGATCCATCCCGTCGGCGAACACCACCGCCTCGCCCGGTGGCAGCGACACCACCCGCCGTGACTGCTGCTCGTCCAGATTCATCGTCGACCCGACCAGCTGCCTGTCGCCGGCCGCGGGCAGCCGGTGAAGTACCTTCAGGGCTGCGTTATTGATGACATCAGCCGCCAGCTTGGCCGGCGTCTGCTCGGTCACGACGATGCCTTCACCGTAGGCGCGGACCTCTGACAGCAGGCTCCCGAACAGCTCGACCGCCCGGGCGGCAGCGCCTGTCCGGCTCGCCCGAAGCAGCCGGTGCGCCTCTTCCAGCACGATGACATGCCGGAGTTTCTCGCGACCCCACCCGGACCTAGCGCGCAGTCGCAGGTGCTCCACGATCCTGATGATCAGCGCGCCGATGACGAAGGCCTTGACCTCGTCGCTCGCCACGTCTTCCAGCGAAACGACGACGTTGCCCGCTAGCAGCGCGCCAATGTCCGCCGGGTGGCCGCCTTCAAGGAACCGGTTTGCTGAGCCGGTTCGCAGCGAGCGCAGCCGTGTCCCGACGAAACCACGCATGGTCGCCTGCTGTTCGCGGCCATAGCCGGCGTCGTCGATCACGGCGACGGCGACAGCCTGCAGCCGGGCGAGCGTGGGCGTCGCGGGCGGCGTTTCGCGATCCGCGCGGCCACCGCCGGTCAACGGATCCCAGCCGCAGTCCTCGTAGGTCCGCTGCAGCGCCTGCGACATGATCTCGCCGAACGGCTCCGTCGCGTCGAACGCGGCCACGAACAGCGCCCGGATCATCTCGATGTGACCCTGCACCGGGTAGCCGGGCTCAGGCGCAAGCGGATTGACCGAGAGCGGCACCGCCTCGGGGTCCGCCGGATTGATCAGCGTCAGCTGGCCACCGCGGTCGTCGGCGGCCCTGCCCCCGCGGACGTCGGCCAGCCGCGCTGCCATCGTGACGTACTCCGACTTCACCGGCTCGACGGCCAGCCAGCCGATACCCGCCCTGGTCAGTTGCTCGAGCAGGTGCCTGACGGTCTGTGACTTTCCGGTACCCGTCGCCCCGGTCATGAGCGCGGGCCGGCTGAGCGTGGCGAGCGAGACGCCGAACGACCCGACCTCGCGGTCTCGCTCGTCGAGGATCAGGCCCAGCTTGACCGACGGCTTCTGCACGCGGTCGTCGGCGGTGACAGCGAACTGCCCCGGCCGCATCAGCCGGACGCCCGGCACCTCCCGGCTGGGCAAGCCAGTCAGCGCGGCGAGCGCGCCAGCGGTCACGGAGAATGGCACACCCGACCCGTCCGTACTGTCGGTGAGTTTCGCCGCGAGCGCATCGGCAAACTCCTGCGCACCCTCCGGACAGCGCAGCCGATACGGATGCGGGCTGAGGTCAGCCGAGCCAGCGAGCACCGGCGCGATCAGGTTCAGGTCCTGCTCGCTCGCCGCGCCGACGAGCACCCGCACCTGCCACAGGCCCGCCTCGCGAAACTCGTCAAGCTCTGCGAGCCGCTGCTCGGCGCAGCCAGCCTCCAGCCTGGCCTGCTCATCCTCGTAGCGGCGCAGCACGGCGAGCTCGTTGCGCAACTCGGCCGACTCTGCGTCGAGCAGATCCGTGGGATCAGCGACAATCAGCCAGCCGAATGACCGGCCCATCAGGGTCTGCAGCGCGGTCTCGAACAGGGTGGGCGACCCGTCCTCCGCCCCGCGCCCGCGCCGCGATCGGCGAGCCGGGTCCACCGGGACGCGCCTACCGGGGCATGGCGCCCAGACCAGCCGGTCCAGCTCGTCGATCATGTTTCCGTCGATGCGGGTGCCTTGCGCGCCCCACGGGAAGAGCATCTCCACGACCGCCGGCCCGTCCTCCGGCGCAGCCACAGTCGGGCCGAGCACGGCCGGGCCGGGAACAGTCGGGCCGGGCACAGCCGGGCCGGGCACAGCCGGGCCGGGAACAGCCGGGCCGACCGGGGGTTCCTGCGCATCCGCCGCACCGTCAGCTGGCGCGCGGGCAGGCTCATCCGGGTCCAGGGCACCGGCGCGCTGACCGTCGGCGGGAGGAGTAGCCGTCGGCAGCGGCCCGGCGTTGGTGAGGAGCTCGAGTGGCGCGCCGCCCCCGCGAGACAGCCAGCCGGCGATGAATGACCGCCGGCTGCGAGCCGCGTCAAGCGCAGCCGGCAGCACGGCAGCGTAGTCCGCCACAGCCGAGCCGCCTAGGGAGTTCACGCCGACGGCGTGGACTCGGTACCAGTGGCCGGCCGAGCCGCCGCTGATGCCTGCCGTCGCTGCCATGGTGCGTGCTTACCAGGCCCGCAGCAGGCGTGCTAGCAGATTGGTCCGGATTGTGCCGCGGTCCTCGTCACAGATCCACCGCTCCCGACACGCAGGTGACGACGCTTCCGCCCACCCAGACCTGGCCGTCCGCGTCCTGGGTGATGCGGACCAGGCCATTGCGGTCCAGAGCGGTCCCCTGCCGCGCGACATACGGCGCCTGCGCCCGCCCCGTGGACAGCAGCCACTCCGCCAGCGAGGCGTTGAAGCTTCCGGTGACCGGGTCTTCGTACATCACACCGTTGCCGGGAAAGAACGCCCGCACCTCGAACTCCGCCGGACCGCCCGGCGGGTGCGGCCCGGCGACGCCGACGTCCAGGTCGCCCGGTTGCGGCCGGATGGCCAGCACTGCGTCCGCGCTGGCCAGCAGCACCGCGATCCAGCCGGGCCCGTTGTCGGCCCACTGCAGGTCGACGACCTCGTCGCTGCTGATGCCGAGCACGGCGGCGACTCGCTCGGCGAGGTCGTCGTCGACCGGGCCGGAGTGCACCAGCGGCGGAGCGGCGAAGGCCAGGCCATCCTCGCCCGTGCGGATCGCAACCAAGCCCGCGCCGCACTGCTGGGTGACCACGGCGGCCTGGCGCGGCCGGCCGCCCGCCTCGAGCCACGCGTGGCAACTGCCGAGCGTCGGATGCCCGGCAAACGGCAGCTCCCTGGTCGGCGTGAAGATCCGGACCTGGTAATCGGCTTCGCCGTCCGGGGCCAGCAGAAACGTCGTCTCGGACAGATTCGTCCAGCTAGCGAACCGCTGCATCGCTTCAGTGCTGAGGCCGTCCGCGTCGTGCACGACTGCGAGCGGGTTGCCCAGGTAGGGAACGGCGGTAAAGACGTCAACCTGACGGAACAGACGGGACATGCTCCTATCCTGGCCGGCCGCGGTCGCCGACGCGTCGGGCTAGGAATCCCAGCCTTCGGCGGTGTGTGCCCACGAGACCGGTGAACCGCCGGCTTCGGTGGCCGGCAACGGCGGCAGCGGACTCTGCACGATCAGGCGGAACATGTCCGGCCGCAGCACGGCGATCGTCAGCGCCACCGGCCGGTCATTGTCCGGATCGGCGAACCGCACCGTGACCATCAGGGCAGGCTGGCCCGCCGTCAACCGAAGGCTGCGCGCCACCGACGGCGGCGGAGCCTGCTGCTCGATGTGCAGCGCGGTCGGCCGCCCCGCCAGCGGCTGGCTCGTCGCCGCGCCTCCCGGCGGCCGGGGCTCGCCGTCGGTGACGGCCTGCGCCGGCACGTTGGCCACGGTGGTCACCTGCAGCAGATTGAGGGCCGTCGGCAGCCCGGCAGCCGCGCCGACATTCGCCACGCTGGCGACGTCGCCGGGGACGTACGTCGTGCACACCGCGGCTGGCTCGCCGCCGGCTGTCCAGAGGAATCTGACCATGCAGACCCGCTGCTCGGGTGGCATTCCGAGCGCCCACGCGATGTCCTCGGGAGGCAGCCGCCAGGTCACCTGCCTGCTGCGGCAGGAGAACTGGCCGCCCATCGTGTCGACGTAGGTCGAGAGGCCCGGCACGCCCTCGAGGCCGATCACGTACTCGGCCGGACTGGCCCGGTAAAGCTGGCCATCCGCCAGTCGGCGCACCAGGTGCCTGCCCACGAGTTCGTCCACGGCCGCGTCGATCTCCGCCGGGCTCACGTTGTAGCGCCGGGCCAGCGCCGAGTGCCGGGGCAGCCGCCAGCCGGGCTCGTGGTGAACCAGAGCTGCCGCGAGCCGGTCGGCCAGCACGCTCACGGCCTGCCCCGGCACGCCGCTGCGATCGGTTCGCCCGCCGGGCTGCCGTCTGCCGGGTTCGCCGCGGGCGATAACGCCGCGCTCTGGCCGGGCAGCACCGCCTGGCGGACTGGCCGCGCGCCAGGCTTCGTCATCGCCAGCGGCGAGTGGCCAGCCGACGTCCGGGGCGGTCATGACAGATCACTCGGAGTAGCGCCGGGCGGCTCGAGCGACCAGTCTGCCGAGCAGGATCAGGATCAGCACAAACACCAGCAGCAGCAGCGCTGCGTCGTAGGACAGGATGTTGGCGCTGTCGACCGGCTGAAAGAGCGACGAAAATGTATACACGACGGAGGTGAGGAACGGCACTCCCTGATGCGTCACGTGCACGAGCGACGGGGTCTGGTCAGAAAAGCTCGCGGTGTAAAGCAGCGGCGCCGTCTCGCCGATCGCGATGGCGGCGGCCACCAGGAATCCGGTGATCATGCCGGGCAGCGCGGACTTGAGCACGATCTTGCGCATGGACCAGGACGCGGGAATGCCGAGCGCCTCCGCGCCCTCCCGGTAGCCCGTTGGCACGTTGGCCAGCGCCGTCTCGGTCGACTTGGTGATGTACGGGATCGTCAGCACCGAGATGACCAGGACGGCGGGCAGCAGACCGAAGCCCATGTGCAGGTCGACGACCAGCGCGATGTACCCCACGAATCCGAGCACGATCGACGGGATCCCGGCAAGCACCTCATACGCGCCGCGCAGGATGCCGCGATGCCAGCCACCGGCGAACTCGGTGAGGTACAGGCCGGTGAGCACGCTGACAGCACCGCCGATGATCATGGCGAGGACGGTGATGAGGACGGTGCCCAGGATCGGCTGCAGCAGGCCACCCTGCAGCTGGGCCGTTCGCGTCCACAGCACGCTGAAGTGGAAGTGCGGGACCGCCTTGGCGATGATCCCGCCGGCCAGCCACAGCGTGGGCCCGACGACCAGCAGGAGCGCGAGCAGGCAGAAGCCCCAGAACACCAGGTTGCTGATCTTCCGCCGGATCGGCACAGCCGGCCAGAAGCCAGCTTCGGCCGATCCGCCGCCGGCGGTGTGGCGCTGAGCCGCTGGTGCGCCGCTCATCGTGTCCTCCTCGAGATACCGCTACCGGGCCGGAGCCGCTAGACGCCTCGGCCGACGGGCAGCGCTGTGCCGGAGACTCGCCGGACGAGGAAGCGCGCCCCTACGTTGACGAGCAGCGTGATGACCATCAGGACCAGGGCGAGCTCGGCGATCGTGCGCACGGCGAAGCCGGTGCCGTCGAGGAGCGCCGAGTCCAGGCTGGTGACGATCGTCGCGGCGATGGTGGTCATCGATCCGTAGATGTTGCTGGTAACCGAGCCGAGCGCCACGCCGCAGCACATCGCGACCGCCATGGTCTCGCCCAGCGCCCGGGCCAGGCCCAGCACCGCCGCGCCGATGATGCCGGACCCCACCCACGGCAGCGTCACCTTGCGCGCGCACTGGGCGTCGGACATGCCCAGCGCGATGGCGCCCTCCCTCGGCAGGATCGGCACCTGGCGGATCAGATCGCGAGAGGTCGACGCCACGATGGGGATGATCATGATGGCGAGGACCAGGCCAGAGGTGAGCAAGCCCTCACCGCTGCCGGTCGTGCCGCGGAACCAGTTCAGCACCGGCACATCGGGCATGTTCCTGGCGATGACCGGAGTGACGTCACGAGCGAGAATCGGCCCGAACGTGATGACGCCCCAGAGCCCGATGATGACGCTCGGGATGCCCGCCAGCAGCTCGAGGAAAACCCCGACGCCGCTGGCCAGCCGCCTGGGCAGCCGTTCGACGATGAACAGCGCGGCGCCGATCGAGATCGGCACGCCGACGATCAGCGCGAGCGCCGAGGTCTGCAGGGTGCCGACGATCTCCGGCAGCGCCCCGTAGTTCGCACCGGATAGGTGCTTGACGCCGCCCGTGTTGACGATCACGGCGTTGTAGCCGGTGCCCTCGTCCCACACGCTCTTGGTGAAGAAGCCCAAGCCGTTGTAACGAACCGCGGGAATCGCTTCCACCAGGAGAACGACGAGGAGGAAGACGAGCGCCGCCAGCGGGATGAGCGCGCCGATCCGGCCCGTCCACTTGAGCGCGCCGCCGCCTTTCACCGCCGCGCGCAGGCCGTCGCCAGCCCGGCGGAGGAGCGGGACTCCCGCCCCTCCGTCCGGGCCAGCGACCGGTGCTGTGGCTGCCATGAACTCAGGCGCCGATCTTGGCAATCTGGTTGTCGGTCAGCGTGACCACCGAGGCAGGCAGCGGCTGGAAGTCCACCGCGTCCAGGTAGCTAGTACCCGACTGACCGGTGTGCACTGTCCAGTACAGGAACGCGCGGATGTCCTCCGCGGTAACCCCGCTGGTCTGCTTCGTATTCACGATCGCGTACTCGTAGTTGATGATCGGGTAGCCGCCGGACGCGTCGGCGTTGATCATCGACAGTGTCTCGTTCGCCGGGGTCTTGCTGGTCTCCGCAGCGGCCTCGGCGGAGATCGTCGCCGGGGTCGGTGCCTCAAACTGACCCGCACCGTTCTTCAGCAGCGCCTGACCCAGGCCTGCGGCCGTCGTCTTGGACAGGTAGCTGATGCCGATGTAGGCGACGCAGCCCTTGGTCGCGGCACAACCGGTCACCATGCCGCCGTTGCCGGTCTCGGCGAGCGCGCCGCTGACCGATGGCCACGTGACGGTCGTGCCGACGTTCGACGACGTCCACCCGCTCGAGTCCTGCGCGTTCAGGTAGCTGGTGAACAGGAACGTGTCACCGGAACTGTCTGCGCGGTGCAGCGGCACGACCGTCAGGGCCGGCAGGCTCACGCCGGGGTTCAGCGCCGCGATCGCCGGGTCGTTCCACTTGGTGATCTTGCCGGAGTACATCTCGGCCAGCACCGTCGCGTCCAGGTTGAGGGGCTTGGTGACGCCCGGCACGTTGTAGTTGACCTGCTGTGCCGAGATCGCGAGCGCGATGTTCAGCATGGTCGGGTAGGTCTGCAGGTCGGAGCTGGACAGATAGGCGTCCGAGGCGCCGATGTTGACGGTCCCGGTAGCCGCGTCGGTGATGCCGGTACCGGAACCAGTGGAACCGGTCTCGATCGTCACAATCGGCGAGCCACTGCTGGTCGCGAACTGCTTCTGGTACGCGGCCGTCCACGTGCCCATCAGGGGGTACAGCAGCGAACTGCCGGTTTCGGTGATGGTCGTGGCCGCCGAGTTGGGTGAGGTCGGCAGCGCCGAGCCGACCATCTTGGCGGCCGACGGGCTGGACGACGAACTGGAAGGTTTGGACGGGCTGCTGCTACAAGCCGCTGCCAGCACGGCCACAGGCACAAGGGCGGCCGCCGTGGCTACCAAGCGAACTCTCTTCGCCACCTGGGAATACTCCTTTAGTTGTGCACGCTGACGCGTGCGCTACACGACTCGCACGCGGGTGCGTGCGACGGTGGTCCGCACTTTCGCGGCCCTGCGCCCGTTCGGGGGGAGTGCTGCCCCCCGGGCGGGTGGTCTTTGTCAGCCGAAACGCCCCTGCACGTACCGGGCCGTCTCCTCCTCAGCTGGGTTCTCGAATACCTGCTTGGTATCGCCGTGCTCCACCAGCCGACCCTGGTTGAGGAACATCGTGCGGTCGGAGACCCTGGCGGCCTGCTGCATGTTGTGCGTCACGATGATCACTGTGATGTCGGGTGTTAGCCGCCGGATCAGCTTCTCGATGGACTCCGTGGCGTTCGGGTCAAGCGCCGACGTCGGCTCGTCGAGCAGCAGGATCTCGGGCTTAATGGCCAGCGCTCGGGCCAGGCACAGCAGTTGCTGCTGGCCGCCGGATAGCCGGAATGGCGAGTCCTTGAGGCGGTCTTTCACCGCACCCCACAGCCCGACCTCCGTCAGGTGCTCCTCGGCCACCTGCTTGAGGCCTGCCCGGCCCACCATCTTGTGCGCCCGCGTGCCGGCCACCACGTTGTCGATGATCGACATCGGGAACGGGTTCGGCCGCTGGAACAGCATGCCTACCCGGCGTCGCAGCGAGATGAGGTCCACGCCAGGGTGCCAGATGCTGCGCTCGTCCAGCAGTACGTCACCACTGTGCTTGTACGTACTGACCTTGTCGTTCATCCGATTGAACGTGCGCAGCAGCGTCGTCTTCCCTGATCCGGTAGGACCGATCAGCGCCGTCACCGCGCCGCGCCGGATCTCGGTGTCGATGCCGGAGAGGACGGCCCGCGGACCGAAGCTGAGGGTGAGGTTGACCGCCTTGAGCGCTACGCCCCGGTCGGCCGGTGCCCCGGTCGCGGTCACCACTGGCGCCGACTCGGTTACCTTGGCCGCGGTGGCGCCGTACCCATCTGCGGGCAGAGCCGGATCAGATTGGGTTGACATTCTGTGCCTTGTCCCTCGGGGGTTGGGTCCTCCAGAACCGGCCCCAGTGGGGCCGGGCGAGGCCGCCGAGGCGGGGGCTCCGCGGCCAACGACGTCCTTTGTAGGGGGAGAAAGTTAACGGCTGTTGAACTGAAGACATCCAAATGAGCGTCCGGCAGGTGACATATGAGGAAAACCCTGTCGGTCGTATGACACAGATCGGCCGATACGAACAGACCAACCGACACGAAGGGCAGTGCGCCCGGCATGCAGCCGGGCGCACTGCCCTTTGTCTTCGCGTCGTTCTCGCCGAGCGGCTCCCTGGCCAGCGCCAGCGACCGCGCTAGACCGCTACTTGCAGCTCCCTGATCTGGCCGGTCGCCGCCGTCACAGTCCGGTCGGTCCGGATCCCGCCTGGCGCCAGCACCCGCAGCGTCCAGTCCCCCGTCGCGGCGAAGAACCGGAAACCGCCGTCGGCGCCGAGCGGCACCTCTGCGACGAAGTCGCCGCCGGAGTTGAGCAGCCGGGCGTATCCGGTCTGCACGGGCGAGCCATCCTTGGTTACGGTGCCCTGGATGATCGCCTGGTTGCCTGCGTCTTTGATGGCCACTCCCCCGGCCGGCGCTCCGCAGCCGTCAGCAGCTGCCTGACTCGCCTCGCTGCCGGCCATCAGGAATCGTCCCCGACCGTGATCGGCACGCCGACTAGCGAGCCGTACTCGGTCCACGATCCGTCGTAGTTCTTCACGTTCGGCTGCTCGAGCAGCTCGTGGAGCACGAACCAGGTGTGCGCCGAGCGCTCGCCGATCCGGCAGTACGCGATCGTGTCGGTGCCGAAGTCGACGCCCGCCTCGCCGTAGAGCGTGCGGAGTGCGCCGTCCGACTTGAACGTACCGTCGTCCTCGGCGGCCTTCGACCAGGGCACGTTCCTGGCTGTTGGCACGTGCCCGCCCCGCTGGGCTTGCTCCTGGGGCAGGTGCGCGGGCGCCAGCAGCCGGCCGGCGAACTCGTCGGGCGACCGCACGTCGACCAGATTCTTGGTCCCGATGGCGGCAACGACCTCGTCCCGGAAGGCGCGAATGGCGGTGTCCTGCTCCTGCGCCTTGTAGCTGGTGGCCGGGCGCTGCGGCACGTCGGTAACGAGCTCGCGGGAGTCGAGCTCCCACTTCTTCCGGCCGCCGTCGAGCAACTTGACGTTCTGATGGCCGTACAGCCTGAAGTACCAGTAGGCGTACGCGGCGAACCAGTTGTTGTTGCCGCCGTACAAGATCACGGTGTCGTCGTTCGAGATGCCCCGCTCCGACAGCAACCGCTCGAAGCCGGCCCGGTCGACGAAGTCGCGGCGAACCGGGTCCTGCAGGTCCTTCTTCCAGTCAATCTTGACGGCGCCGCGGATGTGACCCTTGTCGTAGGCGCTGGTGTCCTCGTCGACCTCCACCAGGACGACGCCAGGGTCGTCACGATGCGCCTCGACCCAGTCAGCGTCCACCAGGACGTCAGAACGGCTCATGCTCGCACTCCTCCTTGTGTGTCGGCCGGCTCGCGGTGAGCCTCGGCCTCAGTTATCTGCGTGCGTTATGTCCGGGCGCCGGCGCCGGCCGGCCAGGTGCGTCTGATCAGCAGGTACATCTCGCATCCCAGGCACAGCCCGAATACCCCGTTCAGCACCGCGGCGACCAGCCCGGCGGCGGCGGCCGCCATGCCGAGCGGCACCAGGCCGCTGCCGTAGCCCACGATGCCGATCAGACTGATCACCAGGCCCACTGCCTGGGCGAACCGCGGCGGCGCGGCATCCTCCAGCTCGCTCGGCGGGCCGAGCCTGGGTCGAACCAGAAATCTGTAAAGCAGCCCGTACGGGGAGCGGGCGAGCCCGAGGAACGCGCCGATGGCGAAGACCACCGCCTGCACGGCAAGCACCCAGACGTTGCCCGTGATCAGCACAGCCACGAACATCGCCATGGTGACAAGAGCGCCGAAGCGCGGCCCTCTCGGGTCAATTTGCACTGCGCGATTCTCCCTGTGATCGTGACTGCTGGTCTTCGGGGCTGAGGTACGCGACACGTCGCCCGCGTCCGGCTCCGGCACGCCTTTGGAGGGAACGAGGCCGTCCGGCCATCCGGCCGTTGGCCTGTCCGCCGCCCGCGCCGGTCCGGGCCGCGCCAACGGCCCGCGGTTCAGCGCATTCGCGACAGCGGCGCGACCGGACAGATGGCGGTGGCGACGCGGCAGAAGTCCACCGCGCGGCGCTTGGTCAGCGCGATCTCGGGGCGTCGAGCCCCGGCTCGGCTGCGCATCTGTGCAGGCACGTAGCCGATGCTATGCGGCCGTGCCGCTCGTGTCACTATCTCTTTTCCCGATCCATTATATAGGGATTGCTCCTGAGCGGCAAGAACACGAGTCATGACGGACCCACCGCGACACCGATGGCGGCGATGACATCGGGCTTGCGGGGCTGGCCGCTGGCCCGGCGCACGATACGGCCATCCGCCGCGAGGACCAGCACGGTGGGCGTCCGCAGCACGTTGAGCTCGCGGACCAGGTCGAGCCTGGACTCGGCATCGATCTCCACGTGCGCCACGCCCTGGGTCATGGCCGCCACGTCCGCCAGGATCCGCCGGGTCGCGCGGCACGGCGCGCAGAACGCCGTCGAGAACTGCAGCAGCGTGGCCCGCTCGCCGAGAGCGTACCCGAGTTGCTCGCTGGTCAGCCGCCGTGCTCGGGCAGCCGGGCCGGCTGCCGCGGCCGGGACCGGTACGACCCCGTTCCCGGCTGGAATGACGTTGTTCGCGGCTGAGATGTCGTCGCGGACTTCGTCACCGGGCCCGGTCAGCGGGCGCTGTGCTCGCATCCGGCCGCTGGTGAGCCGCCAGCCGACTCCACCCGCGATGGCGACAACAACCGCAGCGAGCAGGGCGACGAATCCTCCGAACACGTCCGGTGATAGCACGCGGCCGCGCCGCGACATTCCCGACTCAGCTGGCGGGAATCGTCAGCACTACCTTGCCGCTCGCCGTGATCTGGAAGCCGTGCAAGGAGCTGACCGGCGCGCGCGACGCGACCGTGTACCAGCCCTCCTGGCCGTAGCTGCGCAGCACCGTCCAGTCACCTGCGTACGACTTGTGACCATTAGCGCCGAGCACCCAGAACTGGCACTTAGTGCCCCACGGGATCCCGCTCACCTGCACGCGCATGGCCGTGCTGCCCCACGGGGTCCTCGCGTAGTCGACCACCGCCGCCACGTGAGTACTGCTGTTAGCGGCGCTAGCGACGTCGTTTTGGGTGGGCTGCGCCGCTGGCCTGGCCAGTTGCACGGCCGCCGCGGCGCCGCCAGCGGCGATGGCCGCCGCCGCGGCTACTGAGACGGCCCCCCGCCAGAGCCTCCTGCGACGCCGCTGTGAAACCTGCCTGAGCAGGGAGTTCAGCAATTCGCCTGGCGGCGCTTCGACGTCGAGCAGGCCGGGCGCCTCGCTCAGCCGCTCCACGTCCGGGGCAGGCACGCGGCTCAGCATGGCCGGCAGGCCGGCGAGTCCGGCGAGCTCGTCGCGGCAGGCAGGGCAGTTCGCCAGGTGGTCGTCGACGACTGACCGCTCAGCGGGATCGATCGCGCCGACGACGTAGACGCCGAGGAGCTGCCGAATTTCCTTGCAGTCAGCGCTGTTGTTGCTGTCTCTCACAGTCATGGCGCGAGCCCCCGCTCTTCCAGCGCCAGCCGCAGCGCACGGAGCGCATAGAACGTGCGCGACTTGACGGTCCCCGCAGGCACGCCCAAGGTTGCGGCCGCCTCGGCGACCGACTTGCCGCGGTAATACGTCTCCAGCAGCACCCGTTTGTGATCCGGCTGCAGCGAGAGCAACGCATCCGCGACGGCCCAGGACTCCAGAGCTCGCTCCGCTTCGTCAGGTGCCGGCCGAACATCGAGGGCGGCCTCGCCAACCTCCTGCGGCCGGGCCCGGCGAGCCCGGTATGAGTCGATAGCGAGGTTACGCGCGACGGCGAACAGCCAGGGCCGGGCCGGACGGTCGGCGATCGCTTCTGGGTGCTGCCACGCACGCAGCAGCGTTTCCTGGACGATGTCCTCCGCGCGCTGCCGGTCGCCGCTCATCAGGTGAACCGCATACCTCAGTAGCGGCCCGGCGTGCTCAGCATAGAGCGCACGCACAAGCTCCTCATCGGATACCGTCCGTCTGGAGTTCGGAGCGCCCGCGCTGCCAGGGCCTGCCATACCCGTTAGTACGTCCACCGTCCCGTGCTGGTTCACACCGAGGTCAAGTAAGTTTCGCGCTCGGTAACTGCATGCTGGGCAACCGCGGTTACCCGCCGGCAAACGGGGGCAGCACCTCGACCACGTCGCCGTCCCGAAGCTGGACTGTCTCGGCGGCGCGGCGGCCGACGGGCGCCCCGTCCACCACGAACGAGGACCTGGCGATGACGTCGCGGAGACGGGCGCGGTCCGGAGACTCGGTCACCGCGGCCAGCGCGGCAGCCAGCGTGGCCGCGGTAACCCGCTGCTCGGACACGCCTGCGGCGTCCTTCGCAGCAGCCCAGTAGCGAACGGTCACGATGGCCATGTCAGCTATCCTCGCTTATAGCGGCCCTGGACGACGACGACCCGGCTGTTGGAGCGGAGTTCCATGGGGTTCTCGCCTACCCACGCATATCGCCGGGGCCGGAGGTGCAGCGGTTGAGCAATGTCCTGGTGCTCACTGGCGGCCGCGAGCCGCCCGCCGACATACTGCCGTCGCTGAGTCTGCTGCCGCACACGGTCCGGGTGGCGCCCGCCGCCGTCGAGCACGTTCTTGCTGGTCCGGTGCCTGACGCGGTTTTCGTTGACGCCCGGCGTGACCTTGTCCAGGCCAGACGCCTGCTGCTGGCGCTGCGCGTGTCCGCCGCAAGCGCCCCGGTGATCGCGATCGTCACCGACGCGGGCTGGGCCGCGGTCTCGGCCGACTGGGGCGCAGACGACCTGCTGCTGCACACCGCCGGGCCGGGCGAGGTTGAGGCAAGGCTCCGGCTAGCCATCGGGCGCCGGGCGCAGGCGAGCCCGCAGCTTCCTGACGAGATCCGGTCCAGTGGCCTCGTCGTGAACGAGGCCACCTACTCGGCGCGGATGAACGGCCGCTCGCTGGACCTGACATTCAAGGAGTTCGAGCTACTCAAGTTCCTTGCCCAGCACCCCGGACGAGTCTTCACCCGGGCTCAGCTGCTGCAGGAGGTCTGGGGATACGACTACTTCGGGGGAACCCGGACGGTAGACGTCCACGTCCGGCGGCTGCGGGCGAAGCTCGGCGCAGAAAACGAGGCGCTGATCGGCACCGTGCGCAACGTCGGCTACCGGTTCGTGCCGGTTAAGTCAGCTAGCTCTGGCGACCACACGCGAGCGGACGACAGTTCTGTGGACTCAGCCGACAACTCTGCGGACTCAGCCGACAACTCTGTCGTCCCAGCCGACAACTCTGTCGACTCAGCCGACGACGCCCAACTCGGCGCCGACGCTGGCGCCGACTTGGCAGAGCGCGGAACTGGCGGACGGCGCGGGAACCTCAGGGCGGCATTCGGCGGCGCCGAGGTCATTGCGGCGGCTGGGCCGTCAGTTCAGCCTTCGGTCGCCCAGGCTGAGGCCTAGGCAGACCCGGCTAGGCGACGGCATGACAGCGGGCGAGGCGAGCACCGACGGGGGCGATATAACGGCCGCTGGCCCGGTCCTTGTCAGTGCTAGCGGCCCGCTGTCCGCCGCGGACGCGGCCGCGGTCCTGGATCTGGTGAGCGAGGCCACCGACGCTGATGGCGTCAGCCCGCTGTCCGAGCATGTCGTCTTGCACTTGAGATATGGCGGCGACCTGGAGGCCCGCAACGTCATGCTGTGGTACCAGGGCCGGCTCGCCGGATACGGGCACCTGGACCCGACTGACCGGGTCGAGGGGCCAGCCGCCGAGATGGTCATCCGGCCGACGACCCGGCGGCGTGGGTTCGGCCGGCAGCTGGGCCAGGCCCTCGTGACCGAGGCTGGCGGCGGTGGCCTTCAGCTCTGGGCCCACGGGGATCTGCCTGCGGCGGCGCGGCTGGCCGCGGCGGTGGGCTTCCATCGCTCCAGGGCCCTCTGGCAGATGCGCAGGTCGCTGCGGGAAAGCCTCGCCGAGCCGCGGCTACCCGACGGGATATCCGTGCGCACCTTCGTGGTGGGACACGACGAGGACGCATGGCTCGCGGTGAATCGGCGGGCTTTCGCAACGCACCCGGAACAGGGCACCTGGACCAGGTCGGACCTCGAGCTGCGCGAGCGCGAGCCGTGGTTTGACCCGGACGGGTTTTTCCTCGCGGAGCGTGGCGGCACGCTGACGGGCTTCCACTGGACCAAGGTGCACGGGAGCCTGCACGGCGGCGCGCCGGCTGACGATGGCGATGGCCCGGCTCGCCCAGCCGTCGCGCCGCGCGAAGCGATGGGCGAGGTGTACGTCGTCGGGGTGGATCCGAGCGAGCAGGGCACCGGTCTTGGCCGCGCGCTCACCCTCGTCGGTGTGCGTTACCTTCGCAGCCTCGGGCTACCCGAGGTCACGCTCTACGTGGACGAGACGAACACGGCAGCGATCGGCCTCTACTCTTCGCTGGGTTTCGAGCATTCAGGCACCGACGTGATGTTCTCGCGCCCGGACGCCAGCTAGTCTGCGGCCGCTGATCGGTGGCGGCTCAGCAGGCGCCAGCCTCGGCGCTCGCCCGCCTGCACAGGCCGAGTACCTCGTCGATCTGCTCCGTGGTCAGCGGCCCGTCGGCAATGGCGACCGCGCTCAGCACCTCGGCGTAGAGCTCGATCTCCTCGAGCGCCACGACGTCATGAAGGCGGAGGTCGACGTCCTCTCGCACGTGCGCACCTCCCCGGTGCCGAGCTGGTTCATGGCCCGATCTTGTAACGTCCCCGTAACACAGCAGGCTAACGGCCCGCGCTTGCCGCGCGCATGACTCAACAGGGCCATTCCAGTACTACTCGCGATAGCTAGTCCGCGTCGGCGGCCGACCTACCGCTCGCGCTCGCGGTCCCGCGTCCAGAGCCAGGCCGCCGGCCCCGCTCTCCAGCCAAGCTCGCCGGCCAGGCCCCCGGCCAGGC
>JASHOE010000342.1 GCA_030041275.1 Streptosporangiaceae bacterium | reverse complement strand
TACGAGCGCGAGCGGCTGGTCCGCAGCACGCCGGGCGTCGACACCGTGCAGCAGACTGCGTCGCCGACAGGGATCCCGCGGCACGCGTACGAGACGCCGGTCTTCCGGATCCAGCCCGGCGTTGGCGAGCTGCACTGGGACACCTGGCCGCGGATCGACGACGCGATCGAGTCCTACCAGGTGTTCGCCAAGCTGCGCGCAGACGGCGTCATCCCGCGCGGCGTCCGGTTTCAGATCGGGCTGCCGTTCCCGGCCAGCGCGCTGAACGGCTTCAAGGCCGACTTCGGAACCGACTACCCGGTCGCCGAGCGGGCCTTCGAGGACCTTTTCGGTCGCGAGCTTGCCCGGCTCACCGCGGCGATCCCGGCAGCCGACCTCGCCATCCAGTGGGACGTCTGCTACGAGGTGCTCGACATCGAGGGCGTGCTGGCGTGGACCGCGCCGGGCGCGTGGGAGCGGTTCACCGGGCCGGTTGGCCGGCTCACCCGGCTCATTCCCGACGACGTCCTCGTCGGTTACCACCTGTGCTACGGCACGTTCCCCGAGTGGCCCATGTATGAGGCGCGCGACCTGGAACTGCTGGTCCGGATGGCGAACTACGCCGTCACGCACTCCGGGCGCCGGGTCGACTGGCTGCATCTGGCCGGGCCGAAGTACCTGCGCAGCGAAGACGAGCGGTTCTTCGCCCCGCTGGCTGGCCTTGCGCCCGGTGACGCGCGCGTCTTCCTCGGCATCGTGCTGCCCGTTGACGGCGTTCCCGGCCTGCAGCGGCGGCACGCGACCGCGTCGCGGTACCTGGACGACTTCGGCGTCGCTATGTACTGCGGGTTCGGCAGACAACCGGGCGCGGACGGCGATGTCACGATGCGCGAGCACGCGAGTTCCGTCCGCGGGCTCCGCAGCTGACCTAGCCGCCGTGTTGTGGGCCGGCACATACTGGTCCCACGTCACCATCGCCGTGAGCTAGCGATCGCTGAGGCGCAAGGTGAGACGACTCCTGGTGTCAGGGGCGCTGCTCGCAGCAGCGGAGAGATTCTCGCCAATATGGTGGCGCAGGACTGCGCGACCCAGCCTGCTCCCTGGAATGGCACCTAGCCCGCCAGCTTCTCCCAGACTGAGACGTGCGTGCGGCTGTCCGTGGTGAAAGGCTCGCGGTTCCATCCGCCCCAGCGGTCGCGCAGCCGGAGCCCGGCGATCTGCGCCATGAGGTCGAGCTCGGCGGGCCATGCGTAGCGGAACGGAATGGTCAGGTACTCCCCCTTGCCGTCCCTGAACTCCGCGTAATGGCCGCGGTAATTCTGGGTGGAGTGGTCGTAGGTGTAGGAGACAATCTCGCTGGGCTCCGCCCCGCGTCCAAGGATGTCCTGGCCAGGTGGCAGGTAGCGCAGCGGCGGGACGCCGGTTTCGATCAGGAAGCAGCCGCCTGGCACGAGGTGATCTGCGACGTTGCGGAAGCACGCGACCTGTGCTTCCTGCGTGGTCAGGTTGTTGATCGTGTTGAACACGATGTAGACCAGCGTGAATGCGCCGTCCGCCCTGGTGGTGGTCATGTCTCCGATGGTCACGGCGATCGCGTCCCCGCCTGGCTTGGCGCGGAGCCTGGCCACCATCGCCTTCGAGACATCGATGCCGTGTACCGGCACGCCGCGCTGCGCCAGCGGCAGTCCGACGCGGCCGGTGCCGATGGCCAGCTCGAGCGCCTTCCCGTTCCCCGCCAGCTCGGCGAGCAAGCTGACCGCTGGGTCAATGTTCTGCTGCTGGTTCACTGGATCGGACGGGTCGTCGTAGGTCGCCGCGACGCGCTCGCCGAAGTAGCCGTCTGGATCATCCACGGACCGACAACCTAGTGCGCCGCGCCCGCTGCAGCCAGCCAGTTACGGCTTGGACCGCTCACTCGGGAGGGTGCGCCGCGCAGCGGGCGAGGTTCGTGCGCAGTGGATAGCGCTGGCGAACCGGTAAAGGGGGCCTTCTGCGCGTGACGGGAAAGGCCCGCCCAGCTATCACTACCGGGTGCAGCATAGGGAGCGTGGTCGTTCTGCGTTCCTTCCACGCCGGGCTCGTCTGGGTCGCGATCGCGAGCTTCGTCGCTGGCGGCGTCATCGCTCTGTTTGTAGTCGCAGGCCCGACACCGCGCGTCGTCCTGGTTCCAAGCACCCCGCAGCACGTGCAACTGCTCCCGTACACGAACGGTCGCCCGTTCCCGGCGCCTAACGGTCCTGCCCCGTCGCACGCGCCCAGGCGCTGACCAGACGACCGAGCGGCCCATCACCCCCGTGGCTGGCCCAAGTTGCCGCAGCCGCCGGGCCCTCGAAGCTGCCCTGCCAGAGGAACGTCTGGTCGTGCCCTGGCCGCAGCCCCGTCAGCGGCCCAGATACGCGCGGCCGATCTCGCGTAGCTGATCGTGGCTGCCCCGCATGACTCCTGTTCGGCCCGGCAGGTACGACTTCGCGAGCTTGGCCACCGAGGTGTAGTTCGTGTCGACGACGTTGGCCAGCGGTGCCTCGACCGCCTGGCTGATGAACTGGTACGCGTCCATTGCTGACAGCCCGGCGAGTTCGGAGACCCATTGCACCAAGTCGGCCTGGGCGATGCGGAACGCGTCCTCCAGTGGCCGAGCCGATCCGGTCGACATGATGTGGGCGTCGGACTCCAGCCGTGGCCACGGTGTGGCAACGCCCTTGATCAAGTCGACAGCGAGCACCGTGTTCATCGCGCACTCGACCGCGACGCCGCACGTCTCGCCCTCGCCCTGACGCGCGTGCCCGTCGCCGATGGACAGCAGCGCGCCCTCAACGTTCACGCCGAGGTAGCAGGTAACCCCGGCCCGCATCTCCGGAGTGTCCATGTTGCCGCCGAACGCGTCGGGCACCAGTGCGGACCGGACCTCCAGGTTCGCTGGGGCCACGCCGACCGTGCCGTGCATCGGGTTCAACGGCAGGTCAGCGGTGAACTCGCTGTCCCGCGCGGAGAACCGGCAGAGTCCGGCAGCTCGGTCGAGCTCCCAGATCCACACCACCTCGGGCAGCGGATCCTGCAGGGTGGCGGTCAGGTGCGTCGAGGTCAGCGCGCCGAACAGCGGCACCGTCGTCGACGCCGCCCACGAACGGGCGGGCTCGACGGAGATGAAGTGCACCGCGAGCGTGTCACCTGGCTCGGCACCCTCGACGTAGAACGGTCCGGTCTGCGGGTTCAGGAACGGGAACTCGCAGACCACCGAGACCAGGTCATCCTTGCCGCGCACGCGGCCGGCGAAGCAGTCTTCGGTCCACAGCTCGAGGATCGTGCCGGGCGCGATCCGAGCGACCGGCGCCGCACCGCCGAACGTCCATGCGAACTGCTCGGCAGATGGCCGGAACTCCAGCACCCGCGGCTCACTCATCTGGCTTCAGCCCTGTCCACGACAGCAGGGTAACGCCCGAAGCGCGACATCAACGCGCCCTCGTTGCGACTGGCGACGCTGCAGACAGGTGCCAGTTGACAGCGGCGCATCTCGGCGCGGCGTCGCGCGGGATCGATGGTCTCGCTCGAACTTCCGGAAGAGAGTGTCGATCCCAGGCGACGCGTTCGTCTAATAAGTGAGAGGCGGCCAGCCGACGCCGCCGAGGCAAGAGGAGCTCTGCGATGACGCGGTACCTGATTTCGTTCCCTGGCGACGCGATGGAGCACATCCCCGACGCGGACGAGCCGGAGGTGGCCAGAGCCGCGCACGCAGTCGTCGACGAAGCCAAAAAGGCCGGGGTATACGTCTTCGCCGGCGGGCTGGACGAGGACGTCGAGCCGGTCATGGTGGCCGGTGACGGGACGGTCACCGCCGGCACCTATCCGCAGACCAAGGAGCAGTGGGGCGGCGTCACCATCGTCGACGTGCCCACACGGGAGGCTGCCCTCGAATGGGCCGCAAAGATCGCGGCCGCCTGCCGCTGCGCGCAAGAGGTGCGGGAGTTCATGTTCGACCCGCTCGTCTGATCGCAGCGCGCCTAGGCGTGCGCCGTACCCAAGACCGCCGTCCCCAGGCACGTCAACGCCAACAGAGGAAAGAAGTCCAGCCGATTTACCCAGCCTGAGCCGACGCGCTGCTCAGCGCCCGGACCTTACCTCCGGGAGCGGAAACCATCAGCTTGATCAGCTCCTCCGTGACGCATGGCTCGAGGCCCTCGGTGTGCCCCTTGTCCAACCGCACCACGTCGGCGATCATCCGACCGTCGCGCCCGCCCGGATAGACATACACCTGCGCCGTCCCTGGCGCTGGCTTGCGCCCCCAGCTCAAGGATGGGTTCGCGTCGAAGCGAGCATCGTGGATCTTGCCTGGCCGGTCGTCCACCACGTCAGCCTGGCGGATGCGCGGCCCAGCGCCATAGCGCTCGGCCCACGGCGAGGTGTCCGGGACCGAGGCGACCTCGTGCTCGCCGGTCGTAAAGATGAACGAGAACTCGGCCGTCGGCATCGGCGGACGCTGGAAAACGCCGCGGCGGGCCATCGCGTTCTCGAATGCCTTCCGTTCCTCCACGGTCCGGGGCGGACCGAAGTCGGGCGCGCGCTCAGCCGGGCCAAGGCGGCCCCCCGAGAGGCTGAGCCAGCCATCTGCGCGGTCGGCGAAGTAGTCGTTGCCCGCCAGCAGGCGCTGAGAAGTCATCCCGCCCTGCGAGTGGCCAGCGAGCCAGAAAGCACGCACCCGGCTGCGCCCGAGCCGATCGAGGATGGACTCGACCAAGTCGACCAGGTATTCGTCGTCAGCGTCAGCCGCCCAGTGCCGGGTCGGCTCCCTGGTGGCCGCCGAGGGCGTAGCTACGACCAGACGGTACTTATCCACGTAGTCGTAGGCCGGAAAATACTCCCGCTGCCAGCGCCCAACCGAGCCACCTCCGTGCAAACTCAGCACGAACGTGACTTCCTCGCCGGGGGCAAGGCCAGACGGCAGATCCAGGTAACACTTCCGGCCGGTCTTGCCGTCAACGAGGGTGTCTGTCTCCATCCACGCGCCCTTTCGCGAACACAGTCCCAGCGGCCGCACTGTCGGTGCCCCATTTGATCGTAATCAACGGCTGACCGGTGTTCACGGTCCTGGACCGGACTTGCTGACTTCACCTGAGTCGGTACGTGCCTGAAGCGAGCAGGCGCCGCACTTCGGCAGCGGTCTGCTCGGCGTCCAGGCTTCCGGTGTCTATCGCGTGATCCTCGAGATCGCCGAGCTGGGCGAATGCGGCATGAAGGCCGGTGATGGCGCCGACGTCCCTCAGTTCGGTGTCGGGACGCTCCGTCGCGCGGGACAACGTGACGTCCAGGCCGGGCCTGAGGACCACGTAGGACATCGCAACATGATCACGCTCGGATGCGGCGCGGAACGGCGGCAGGAACCACGGCCCGACAATCCCGTCGACGACCACGTCATAACCGCCGCGTGCGAACGTCACGACGGTCCCGACGATCGCCTCGATGACCACTTCGTTCTGCTGCTGCGCCCCGGGCAGATACGGAAGGACGAATCCGGTGCGGATGGAGCGATAAAACAAGTCGGTAATCAGATGGACCGTCGGGACGCTCGCATTAACGGCGAGAAGCTCCGCCACGGTCGTCTTCCCGGCGCCGGGCGGGCCGGTCAGGATGATCACTTCACCGGTCACGTTGCGCGATGCTAGTCGCGCGACCCGTGCGAGAAACAGACTTGCCTTTCTGCCCCGGTTGAGCCGTCCGCTCGGCCGGATGGGTCGCCTTGCGAGCGGCG
>JASHOE010000341.1 GCA_030041275.1 Streptosporangiaceae bacterium | reverse complement strand
TCGAACAGGAGTCGAACCCTTTCCGCGCTCCTTGACGTCGTCATGAACCCCAGAATCGCTGGGATGCGATTTGTGCGCCAGCCACCAGGGACTCGAATTTCGCCCACATCACCTCGGGATGGGTGCGCTTGATGGCGGCTGCCTGCGCGAATCCGCAGTCTGCGCCGCCGATCACGTTCTGTCGGCCGGCGATCCTGACGAACCGCTCGAGTCGCTGCGCCACCAGCTGCGGGTGCTCGACGGTGGTCGTGTGGTGGGTGATGACGCCGGGGATGAGGATCTTGCCGTCCGGCACACCCGCCTTTTCCCACACCTCCCACTCCCACTCGTGCCGGGGGTTGGCCGCCTCGACGGAGTACGCGCCCGCCCTGACCTGACGGATGAACGGCAGCAGCGCGTCCAGCGGCGCGTCTGCGACATGCGGCACGTGCCAGCTGCCGAAGCAGACGTGGTAGCGAATCCGGTCCTCGGGAATGCCAGCGAGCGCGTGATTCAGCGCTTCGACCCGGAGCTGGGCCCAGTGCCGATAGGTCTGTTCACCCTGCTCGACCAAGTAGTCGTACATGTTGGCCAGCACCGCGTCGTCGACCTGGAGGATGAATCCAGCCTGGTGGATCGCGAGGTACTCCTGCCGCAGCGCATCAGCGATGGCGTAGATGTACTCCTCTTCGCTGCCGTAGTACTCGTTGACGCCCTGGTAGGCGGTGCTCGCCGGCGCGACGCTGGTGAAGAACACCTCGCCGTCCGGGTACCGCGCGCTGGCGGCCCTGAGGTTGGCCAGATCCCGGTTGACCTGGTCGAGCCCCGTGTACTTGATCGGACCCACGCAGACCTCGGCGGGCGCGCCGGTCAGCGCGACCGGCAGTTCCGGGTTGTTCGTGAAGAAGCCGGAGAAGCGCTCCCGGTCGCGGCCCAGCCAGTCCAGCGGCTTCAGCCGGTCCGGCTGAACCTCAAAGCCGCTGATTCGCTCCAGCACGTAAGCTGACCAGCTCGACTTCCCGAACTCACCGTCGTTGACGACATCGAGGCCGACGTCGCGCTGCCGGCCGACCACGTCGGCGACCGCCACCGCAAGCGCGTGGTCGTTGTCGGCACGGGCGCTCGCGTCGGCGTCAGGCGGCGGCTTCCCCACTACCGCGTCCGGGCGAATCAGGCTGCCCGTATGCGTGGTCAGAAACCTAGTCTCGCTGCGTTGCACGATGCGTTCCTCTCATGGCCAGGCCGGCGGAAGATCGGTAGCCCGGACGACCCACCCGCGCTCGAGTGCGTCCAGCCGGTCGGCGAGTGCCACCCCGGCGAGGACAGCCTGAGCGTCCGCACCTGGCCGATCGGGCGGCCGCCCGACACGCGCCGGGGTATCGGAGAGCCGGACCGACACGCCTGGCATCGTGCACGCCCCCGCGCCGACGACCTGCTGGGTCACGCTCAGACCCCGCGACCGCACTACCGCATCCGTCATCAGCTCCGCCACCGGCACGACGACGTGTGCTGCGACGTCCGCGGCGACAAGCCGGTCAACGACGGAACGGGCGGCGTCTGTGGCGAACGCAGCCTCGAGCGCTGCGGTGAGCGCGTCGCCGCTGAGGTCCGCAACCTCGGGGCGCTGGGTCACCGCGGCCAGCGCCGCCAGGTCCTGCGGCCGCGCGGCGAGGAAGAACCATCGGTCCGCGGCCTGGTAGTAGCGCTGCAGCGGACTCTCGCCGAGGGCCAGGTACCCGCGCGGCTCGGCGGGCCGGTAGCCGGGGAAGTCGAACATGAACGTCGCCTGGTGGTAGGTCCCGGTCTGTGCCAGCGACGCGCTGGCGAGCTGACCCAGTCCGGTCGACTGGCGGTGATAGAGCGCCAATCCGGTGGCGAAGGCACCGAGTATGCCGGTTCCGATGTCGACGATGTTGTACGGGCCGAGCACCGACGGCTGATCCGTGCGCTCCATGATCCCCGTCACGGCCTGGCCTTGCCGCTCCCAGCCGCGCCAGTTGGTCCACGGGCCACCAAGGCCGTAGCAGCTGATGGACGTGTACACGACGTCGGGCCGGCGCGCGCGCACTTCGTCGTAGCCGATGGCGAGGCGCTCGGCCGTGCCGGGCGAGAAGTTCTCCAGGACCACGTCCGCGTGTTCCACGAGCCGCCAGTACACGTCCTGGCCGGCCAGCTTCGTGACGTCGAGCAGGAGCGACTCCTTGCCGCGGTTGAGGTAGCCGGACACTCCGGCGACCGGGTTCCCGATCTTCACGACCTCGGCGCCGAACTCGGCCAGGATCCGGCCGCAGGTGGGGCCAGCCAGCGCCAGACCGAGGTCTACGACCCGCATTCCGGCGAGCGGCTGACCGAGCTCCGGCTCGGCGGCCGTGGGCACCTCGCGCGGCGGCAGGTCGGCCAGCTCGGCCAGCACCGCATCGGTGTCGGAGCCAGGCAGGTGCCGCGCCACCGGCTGCGGGTCGGGAAACTCGCTGAGCGCGACCGGCAGGCCCGCACACCACACCGGACCAAGCTCGGGGTCGGTCACCGGCACGACCGCGTGGATTTGCCTGGCGTGCTCGGTGCTGATCCACTCGGCTGGCGTGCGAATGAACCCGATCGCGGCCCCAGCCGCGTTGCCGATCTCCTCCCACTCCGCGGCGGTGCGGGTCATGAATTCTTCGCGCAGCCTCGCGTGCAGCCGCTCGTTCACCTCGGGCCGGGCGGTCGCCGCCAGGTCGAGTAGTTCGGTGTCCCAGCGGCCAAGCAGGCCGGCGGCGCGCGCGAACCAGGGCAGATGCCGCGGGCTGGAGGTGTCGAACTGCACGTACCGGCCGTCCTTGCACCGGAACGCGCCGGAGCCGCGCACGTGGATTGGCCGCGGCGGGTGGAGGCCCTTGTCGTCGGCGTATGCACCGCTGTGCCCGATCAGGGTGAACATGGCGTCGAACAGCGGGACGTCAACGCGCTGGCCGCGGCCGGTGCGCCGACGCGCGATCAGCGCCATCACGATGCTCACCGCTCCCAGGTACGCGGCGAAACTGGACGCGAGCGGCAGCGCGGAGTAGGTCGGCCTGGTCCAGTCCCAGCCAGCTGGTTCCTCACCGACGCGCGGCTCGCAGTTGGCGGTCGCGGCGGCGATGACGCCCTCGTAGCCGCGCAGCGCCGCGCGCGGATCGTCAGCCCCGAAGCCGGGCAGCGAGCAGGTGATCAGGCCAGGATGCGCAGCCCGGATCGCGTCCAGGTCGAGCCCGAGCCGCGCCAGCACGCCCGGCCGGAAGTTCTCGATCACGACGTCGGCGGTTGCGGCGAGGCGGCGGGCGGCGGCCTGGCCCGCGTCGGTCTTGAGGTCGAGGATGATCCGCCGCTTGCCTCGGTTGAAGAACGCGTCAAGAACGCCCTGAAGGCGCGGGCCGCCCGGCGGATCAACGTGGACGACATCGGCGCCCTGGTCGGCCAGCAGCACGGCTGCCAGCGGCCCGGCCACGTACTGGCCGAAGTCGACGACGCGCACACCGGTCAGCGGGCCAGGCATGCCGACGCCCTCCCTGCGGACCGGCCGAGCTGGAAGGCCTGCCGCCACGCCTGGTAGCCATTCGCGCTCCCGTCGGCTTGCTGCGCCCACAGCTCGACCAGCAGCGGCGGCTCGGTGAGCCGCTGGACTTCGTCTGGTGTGAACCCGGCTGCGCACTCCCGCAGCACGAGGCCACGGTGGTCTCGTTCGATCACGGCGACGTCGGTCACGATGAGGTCGACGCACGCGGTGCCCGTCACCGGGTATTCGCAGACGCGCACGATCTTGGGTCGACCCGACCGCTCGGTATGGCGCATCGCGATGATCAGCTTGCCCGGCTGCACGACGAGGTCCATGGCGCCGCCGATAGCGCCGCCGCCCATGTCGGGCGTCGTCCAGTTGGCGAACGAGCCGTTGCCGCCGACCTGGTAAGCACCGAGTACGACGGCGTCCAGCCGACCACCACGGGCCATCTCGAACGCTGCCACGGTGTCGAATGCGGCGGCCCCGTTGCGCAGCGAGACCGGCTCGGATGCCGCGTTGTAGATGTCGTCGTCCGCCTCTGCGGGGGTGAGCCTCGCGCCGTACCCGAGCAGCCCGTTCTCGGCGTGCAGCATGATGTCGCGGTCGAGCAGATGATCGGATACCAGCGTCGGCAGGCCGACCCCGAGGTTGACGTAGCTGTGGTCGGGCAGCAGCGCTGCGATCCTGGCGCCGAGTTCGCGCGGGGCCAGGCCTGGCCTGCCGAAATAGTCGCGCCGCTCATCCTCGGCCCGCGGCTCACGCCACAGCGGCGTGCGGGGGACTGGTGATTGCACCACGCGATCCACGAATATCCCCGGCAGGCCGATCTGGTCCGGCCGGAGCTCGCCCGGCGGCACGATCTCGTCGACCTCGGCGATGACGACGCGGGCTGCCTTGGCGAAGCTCGGGCCGAAGTTCTGGTTGGCGCCCTTGAACACCAGATTGCCGGCCCGGTCGGCAGTGTGCGCGTAGATGATCGCATAGTCGAGCCGCAGCGGCTGCTCGAGCACGTAACGCTGACCGTCGAACTCGCGGCTCTCCTTGCCGTCGGCGAGCACGGTGTCCTGGCCCACCGGGCTGTAGAACGGGCCGAGGCCCGCGCCGGCGCAGCGCAATCGTTCGACAAGGATGCCCTGCGGGACCAGTTCGACCTCGAGCGGCACCGGGCTCATCGCCTGCGCGGAGCTGACCACGCCACCAGCCCGGGCAGAGAACGCCGCCACGAGCTTGCGCGCCTGGCCGTGCTCGACCAGTGTCACCGGGTGACCAGGCTGCGCACCGAGGGAGTTGCACACCACGACGAGGTCCGTCAGCCCTTTGTCACGCACCGCGCCGATGAGGTGCACGGGGAACCCGTGGATGACGCCGAAGCCGCCAATCCCGATGACGCTGCCCGAGCCGACGTCGCTGACCGCTTCCGCCGGGCTGCCGATGACCTTGTCGATGACCCCTCTCCTTAGCTCAGCTCCCAGCCGCGGTCGGGAGGTTAGGCCAGCGAGGGCGCCTCGAAGACCGAATCCGGCTTGGCGTCGAGATCGTCGGTCGGCGTGAGGTACTGGCCGGACAGCCGGTCGTAGCGGCCGGTGCCGAGCTTCACGACGAGGTCGGCGCAAGCCTGGAATCCCGGCGCACTGTCCTCGCCTTCCTTGGAGTGCAGGTGCTCGACGAACCACGGCAGCCAGCGCTGCGCGTCCGGGTCGTTCATGGTCTCGTCCGAGATGCCGGTCAGCTCGTCACCAGGGTGGACCGCGAACGCGGCCACCCCGCCCGCGGTATGACCCTCGTGGCCGAGGAACTCCATGAGCCGGATCTGAGTATTCTTGGCGACGCCGTAGCCGGACAGATAGGGCGCGACTCTGGTGCCGCCGGCGCTGGAGATCACCACGACCCTACCGTGGTGGCGGTCCACCATCCCCGGCACGAACGTGTTGATCACGTGCATCGCCCCGAGCACGTGCACCTGCTGGGCACGCCACCAGCGGTCCGGATCCACCAGCCACGTCGGCCCGAACGGCCAGGGCACGCCGGCGTTATGCACGGCCAAGGTGACGGGTCCGAACTTGTCTTCGGCCGCCGCGCGCAGTCCCTGCACGTCGGCCAGGTTGGTCACGTCGGCGAGCACCCCGACCGCCTGCCCGCCGCCTTCGTTGATCGACGCGACCACTGCGTCGATCTCGGGCTGCGTGCGCGAGGTCACGACGACCGCCGCGCCGGCCGCGGCCAGGCCCTCGGCTATCGCCCGGCCGAAGCCGCGGCCGCTGCCGGTGACGACCGCGACCTGTCCATCAAGTTCGGAGTCCACGAGGCGCCCTTCTCCTGTCGTGGTCTCGGCCCGGCCGGATGGCCGGGCCGAGACCCAAACGGACTCGGTAGTTACTGCAGGCCGGCCGGGATCACGAAGCCCGTCGGCGGGCCGATCCACCGGGCGATGGCCTTGAACACCCCGGGCGCCGTGTTCTGGAAGAACGAGTCCTTGTCGTTGCAGACCGCGGGTGCCTGCTTGAATGACCCGCAGACCAGGGTCGGCGCGCCCTGCGGCACCGGGCCCTTGAATTTCTTGGCGAGGTTGTTGACGTTCGCCGCGGTGATCTTCTTGCCCGCGACCAGCAGCTCGTCGTCAAACCTGGCAATCGTCAGCATCTGGGCGAACGAGTCGGCCGTCCACGGGTCGTCGTTCCAGGTGGTCTGACCGGCCTCGTCGGCGACTGTCTTGAAGGCGGCCAGGCTGGGGTCAGACGGGTCGCCGGGCAGCGGGTTGGCGCTCGCGTAGTACCAGCCGACCGGCAGCGAGCCGCCATCGCCCTGGGCGGTGACGCTCGTGTCACACGGCACGTTCGCCAGCACTGGCGTGGTGATGTTGAGCTGCTTGATGGCGAGGTAGATGGACGAGCAGATCGTCGGCGCGGGCGAGTCGTTGATGATCAGCCCTGCTGTCGACGCGTGGGCCGCGATCAGCGGACCGGTGAGGTTGGTGTCGGTCGGGTCGAAGCCCACCACCGTGGTCGGGATGCCCTCGTACTTGAGCGCGTCCTCGGTGATCTCAGCGTCGACGTTGCTGCCCGGCAGTTCCGGGTAGATGATCGACACGCTCTTGGAGTGCAGGTACTTCTTGATGAACGTCGCGAGCGGCGCCTCCACGTG